>NZ_NUCO01000008.1:0-133985 GCF_002555445.1 Bacillus sp. AFS017336 | reverse complement strand
CTCTTTTTTTAACTCATGAACCCTTTATGAGTTAAGAATCCTCCTATTCACTCTCTTTTTTTAACTCATGGAGCCCTTATGAGTTAAGAATTCTCCTATTCACTCTCTTTTTTTAACTCATAAACACCTTATGAGTTAAGAATCCACTTTTTCACTCTCTTTTTTAACTCATGAACACCTTATGAGTTAAGAATACTTCTATCCCTTCTCTCATATTAACTCATAAACCTCATGAGAATGTATTTATCGACTTCATGCTTTTTAATTACTCATATTCTTTCTTGATTATGTATTTTTTTAAATTCGCGGTGTTTCGAACACAAAATTAAAAAACAAAAAAAGTCGCTAAAAATGCGACTTTTTAAGTAAATGCTTATTTGTTTGGTGATCCAAATTTATCAGCTAATTTTGCAGCGTCTGGAATTCCAAGACCAGTAGCTTGGTTATAAAGCGTACCTGGTGTTCCAGAGTAAAATAAATTATCGTTTTTATCGCCTGCTTTATTTAACGGTGTGAAAGGTGAAGAATTTTCTTGTGCGAAACGATAAATTTGTGGATTCCAGAAACCTACTTGTGTATGCTCTGCACTATTTATTAACGCCGTTAAACCGTTTAATTGTGGTGATACGAGACTAGTTCCTCCATAAACAGCATAACCTGAATTTGTTCCCGGTTGGCCTGGATCACTTAAATATACATAATAACCAGTGTATGGGTCAGCAGCCATCGATACATCCGGAATGTTACGGCCCGAATCTTTGCCTGTAATAATAGTTGGGTTTTTATAAGTAACACTTGATAAATCAGATGAAATTTTAAACTCATCTACTGCAGTATATTTGTTAACTCCACTAACTCCTTTTTGATAATCAGGGGTATCAAAATACGTACTAAAGCCTCCCCCGCCACCATTAACTAAATTGACATCGTCAATATTTCTTGCTTTGAAATAGTCATGTAAATAGTCCCATCCCCAAGCACGTTCTTCGTTTACTTTCACATCAAGTCCAGTAGAAGTAGAATGGAATTGGAAAGGTAATGTCGTACCACCCGCTGCAGTAATATATGGGCTTGCAGCTGGGAAATCGGCTGTTAATTTAAATACTTTATTATCCCCTCTAGTTTCATCATAAGCACCTGCATCACCTGCTGAGGCAAACATTGAAATACCTTGTGCTGCAGCTTGCATAAATAATTGATTAAATGTTTCTTCATACTCTGGTGCTTCCATTTGTTGTTGTACGTATGAATCAATACTTAATTCACTTGATCCCCAGCTTACTGAAATTTGTTTAGCTACATTATCATTAATTGCATTAGAGAATGCATCTACAAATCCAGTATCAGAGTTTGGTCCTACATACACATTAATATTTGCTTGTGGTGCAATTGCACCAGATTGTTGTACATCTAATGTAGTTTCTTCATAACCATCCCAACCAGAACCACCATCTACATCGGTTACTTTAATACGATTTGGCTTAGTTTGAATGCCCATATTATCCCAGAATTTATAAGCATCATCAGTATTAAATTCAGCTAATGTAACAATACCGAGTGTTTGTCCTGCTCCAGTAGCGCCTTTTTTATAAAGTGGGTCCACATTGTAATGATTTTGTAAATCTTGTGGTGTTAAACTAAGCGGGCCAGCTGGTACATCTTTCTTATCAATTACTGTTGGTTGTTTAACAGCTCTTGATTCTAAATTTGAATAATTATTTAAACCTAAAACACATAAAATGTTATCTGAAATTACTTTTGGTAAAGTTGGATTCTTTTTAGTAGCATGAATTCTCTTTCCTTTAAAACTAGCATATTTTAATTCTACATTTAATGCTTTGTTTAATTGAGCTACTGTTCCAGTTGCTGTAATCGTTAAATTATTTGCATGAACATCTGTTTTTAAACCAAATCCCTGCAGATAAGATGTAACAGAATGGATATAAGCTGGATTCGGTGCATATTTGGCTTTGAATTCATTCACATTTAAATAATTTCGGTAATGAGGAGAATATGGTGTAGTCGTTTCCTTAATAAATTTTTCTAATTCAGCTTTGTTTTGAAGTTTCATAACAAAATCAATCGATAAAGTAGTGTTAGGATCCATGTCGCCAAAATAATTAGTTCCGTCAAGTACAGCAGCCCCAGTACCTTGTGCAACTTCCTGATTTACCGCTGCTGCTACCTTAGAAGTTGGTGTGTTAATAAATAATAAAGAACTCGCCGCTGCTACAGACATCAATGGTATTTTCCAGTTTTTCAATGTAATTTCCTCCTTTTAAATATGTATAATTTCTATCTCAAAATACTGATATATCAGAATAATAAATTTAATATCTATTTATTTTTATTAATAAATTGCAAAATACTAAATTCATTCTCTGTAACCGATTATAATTCTCAAAATAGTCTAACAAAAGAAATATTATTCGATAAAAAGTTTTGAAATCCATCAATATCCGAACTATTTCAACATTTTATGTAATTATATTAGTAATATTTTCCTTTTTGAAACCTCTATCAATCGAATCGAATTAAAATAAATTAACTAATATTTCACTAATTTTTATGTAATTTAACCTAAAATTAATTATAATAAAATACTAATAACAGGAAATATTAAGTATATTTTAGTAAATTTAAACTTTAACACTAAAAAGATCCTCCCACTTATAGACTAAATCTATGATGAATTAAATTAATCTTAATAAGAGCACTTTAAAAACTTAAATCTACTACTTCTTACTAGAATAATTTTACGTATAAAAACTATTTCTAAATGTTCTGGTTTCAAATGAGCACTTTATGAATCTATTAATAATGAATTAATTTTTACTAATATCCTCAAAAAACTTATTTCAAATTAAAAAGTAGCTAGAAAAATCTAGCTACTTTTTTTATTCAGCCAACAAAAGTGACCCTTTATTTTGTAATAAATACATATTATAGTACAATCCTTGTTTTGCAAGAAGCTGCTGATGGTTGCCTTCTTCGACGATTTTTCCTTTATGCAATACATAAATGCAATCAACGTCTTGAATAGTTGATAATCGATGTGCGATTATAACAGTAGTTCTTCCTTTTCTCATTTCGGTTAAGGCATCTTGAATTGCTTCTTCTGTTTCACTATCAATATTCGCCGTTGCTTCATCCAAAATTAGAATTGTAGGTTTTGCAGCAATCGTCCTTGCAAACGTAATTAATTGACGCTGACCACTTGATAATGTAGAACCTCTCTCCACTACTGGTTCATTATATCCATTAGGCAGTTTTTCAATAAACTCATTCGCTCTTACTAACTCAGACGCTTCTTTAATTTCTTTTTCTGTAATTTTATCGTTATACATTGAGATATTACCTTTTATATCTCCTACGAATAAATAAGGGTCTTGTAAAACTAATCCGATGTTAGTTCGTAATTCACTTTCTTCAAAGGTTGATAGATTTTGTTCATCGATCCGAATTTCTCCGTCTTTCACATCGTAAAAGCGTAATAATAAATTCATAATTGTTGACTTACCACTACCTGTATGACCGACAAATGCTACTGATTGGCCCGGTTTAACTGAAAATGATATATCATGGATTACATTGTGAACTCCGTCATATGCGAATGAAACATTTTTAAAATCAATACTTCCTACACTTACTTTCGGTAATTCGGTACCTTCTTTTGTAGGTGCCTTTTGTTCTTCATCCATTAAATCAAAAACCCTTGATGATGATACTACAGCTTGTTGTAGTAAAGATAATTTCATCATCATTTGAGTTATTGGTTCAAAGAATCTTTCTAAATAACTAACGAACGCATATACAGTACCAATTTCAACTGGATTACTAAATGATGTAACTCCAAAGAAGCTTAGTACAAACATAATACCAATTGTATAAATTAAATCTGTAGCAGGTCTTAAAAACAATGAATCTAGTCGTATTGTTTTTACTCCAGCATTATAGTGAGACTTATTTACACCTTCGAATTCATTTTGTAATCTCTTTTGTTGATTAAATGCTTGAATGATCGACATTCCTTGTAAGTGCTCATTTAATTTAGCATTTAGATTACTTAACTGTCCTCGAGTTTCCATGAAAAATGGGAAACTCTTTTTTCGATAAGTAAGGATAATAAAATAAACAACTACAACTAATCCAACACAAATCGTTGCTAATTTAACATCTAATGAGTACATTGCAATAATGATCCCAACTAAGAAGACAATTTGCTGGATAAAGGTTGCTAAAACACTAACATAGAAGTCTTTGATTGCTTCTGTGTCATTCGTAATTCTTGAAACAATACTTCCGATTGGCGTTTTATCAAAAAATGAAAAAGCTAATGAGTGTACATGCTCATAAACTTTCATTCTTATATCTTGAACAACTTTAAAAGCGATTTGTTGAAACATTAATAACTGTAAATAAGATAAAATGATTTTACCAACCGTTATGACAACATATAGCGTAAACAACTTGACGATTATATCTTTAGGAAAATACCTTTTCATTAAATGATCATCTAGGAATCTTTTAACTAAAATTGGACCATACATTTCACATGCTGTTGCAAGGAATAAGAAAATAAATGCAAAAGTAAGTAAAACTTTATATTTTTTTAGAAATGAAAGAAGGCGAATTAAATCTTTTTTCTGCCTTTTAGCGTCGATTTCGATTTCCGGATTCATTTTCTCCCTCCTTGCTCTACTAGTTCTTCTAGTTGTTGTCTTTCGAACATTTCTTTGTACCAGCCATCTATTTGAACTAATTCTTCATGCATTCCTCGTTGAATAATTCTACCTTCATCTATTACGATAATTAAATCACTGTGCATAACAGCACTCATACGATGCGAAGTAATAAATGTTGTTTTTCCACTTCTTTCGTCCTTTAATGAGCGTAATATTTTTTCTTCCGTCTTTGCATCCACGGCCGATAAACAATCATCTAATATTAAAATATTAGGATTTTTAATTAATGATCTTGCGATTGAAATTCTTTGCTTTTGACCACCTGATAAAGATACTCCTCTTTCTCCAACGATCGTGTCATACCCTAATGGGAATTCCAAAATATCGGCATGTATATTAGCTATTTCAGCAGCTTTATAAACTGTTTCAATTGAGGAATCAATTTGACTAAACGCAATATTTTCTTTTATCGATGTTGAAAATAAGAAATGCTCTTGAGGTACATAACCAATATGTGATCTAAGAGATAATAAAGTTGTATCTTTTATATCTATGTCACCTACAGAGATCCCCCCATTAGCAACTTCATATTCTCTCAATAGTAGTTTTAATAGAGTTGTTTTACCTTGACCAGTTTTACCAACTATTCCGATTGTTTGACCTTCTTGAACATTAAAATAAATATCATTTAATTCAAAATTTGATTCATCATTAAACTTAAATGAATCAATTGAATAAGTAATCTCACCCATCGAAAGCTTTTCTAATGCTTTTTCTTTATTTTTAATTTCTGGTTCAACACTTAATAAAGAACGAATTCGGTCATATGAAGCGCGACCTCTTTCAACAATATTGAATAACCAGCCAATTGCTAGCATTGGCCAAATTAGTATTCCTAAATAAGTAACAAAAGTAATTAATTGCCCGACAGTTATCGTATCAGAAATAACTAATCTAGATCCATAAACAACTGCAATAATATAACAAATCGAAACGACCAACATGATTGTTGGATCAAATAGTGCATCAATACTAGCAACTCTCATATTATATTTCACGACTAAATCTGCTTGATTTTTAAAAGCACCTACATCTTCCTTCGTTTGTCCTAAGCTTCTTATAACTTTTAAACCGCTCATACTTTCTTGAACCTTATTATTTAATTCAGAAAATGACTCTTGGGCTAAATGAAAGCGTTGATGTAATAATTTACCATAATACTGCGTCAATATAGCCATAACTGGTAGTGGTAATAGACTAATAAGCGTTAATTTCCAGCTAATAGAAACCGCCATCATAATTAGTACTGAACCACCCAAAATAATGGAATCAACAAAAGTTAAGATACCTGCCCCCGCTGTCTCACGCACTGCTTGTACATCGTTCGTTGCATGAGCCATTAAATCTCCTATTCTATTTTTCTGATAAAAAGAAGGAGACATTTTAGTAAAATGATTATATAGATCATCTCTAAGTTGTCTAGCTAATTTTAAAGAAGAACCAAATATTAATCTTCTCCACCAATAACGAAATGCATATAGAAGTAACCCATTAATAAAAATTAAACTTACCCAAAATAGTAAGTTTTTACTATTAAGTGAGTTCTTAACCATTTCATCAATTACATAACCAATAACCTTCGGAGGTAGTAGCTCTAAAATTGCAACGACGACTAATAGTGAAATTCCCCATAAATAGCTTCTTTTTTCCTGCTTAAAAAACCATAACAAATCTTTAAAAACTGACATTCCTTCACCCCCGCAATGCTGATAAAATAATTTTAAAATATTTCGAAAACTCAAAACACAGTGTCCATTATAGCATAAAGTTTTAATATTTTTTAATAATTTGCTTAATTATTCTGGTTGTTAAATTCAGGCAACTTTAACTTTATTTTAATAACTATTATTAAGATTAAAAGTAGTATTTCTCATAAAATCTTATATAAAAACATCTTGTCAATTTATGATCAAATTTTTGTAAAGGAAGTATAACGAGGTTGATTTCCATTACAGGATGCTCGCTTTCCGAGGGGCGAGACCTGAGCCTCCTCGGCGCGCCTGCGGGGTCTCAGGCTTCCCGCATTTCCCACAGGAGTCGATCATCCTTCCATTCCAATCAACTTATTCTTCTAAAAAAAGCGTTAAATAAAAAACTATTTTAATATCCTTTACTTATAGTAATAATAACAAATTATTAACTAAGTTGAACGACAAAGTCGATAAACCATAACATGAGGAAAAGGAATTTCCCTATAAGTCCGATTAAACTATTTATATAATTCCAATGGAACAGTTGTTTATTAACAAAAACTTATCAAATATATGTTATTACTATCGAGTTTTCTATATTTCAGCATTCTGAAAAAACATTCGTTTTGGTTTTAGGAGATACATTAATGAGACATTATATTTGGACAAATAATAGAAATAATTACGCTTCATCCTTCTTATCTAAATAGAGTAAAATTTAGATAAGAAGTTGAAATTTTGAAGATTTTCAATAGAAGCTAAAAAATATTTACTTATATTCATGCAAAATATTTTTTAAACAACGCTCTGAAAAGGAGATGATAGAATGAGGGATAAAAAGTAAAAGAGCCCCTTTTTAACGAATAAGCCTTCTGGTACCTTACCAAAACGTTCTAAAGAGGATAATTTATTACTCAATTTAAATAAAAAAATAAAGGATAACATTGATAAACTTAAAACAAACAATTAGGATGGTATTGTTCGATATTAGAATACATTAACTCGTTGTTTGTAAGGCCTCCTGTAATTTTCGGAGTCTTTTATTTATTTTTTAAAATTTTCTACATAGTAAAAACCACTTTCAATTGGCAATAGTCCAATAGAAAGTGGTTTCATTTTTGTAGATTATTGTATGAAGTAAGTGATTTCACATTCTTTATGAATGATTCACATTTGAGTGATTTTCATATTGTGTCTTGCAATTATTTCTATACATTCAATAAATCTAAGAAAGATTTATTATTTTGTTTGGTTGTTCATAGCCTTCATCATTTGGTTAATTTTCTTTTGTGAAGGTTTGAGAAATAAATGTGCTAAAACGTTGATATATCAAGGGTTTCTCAACTAATTCGAAGCACTTATTCTATTAAGAAAAATATACCCTAGTTTACAATAAAAGTCTATTAAAATTTAAACTTTGATAAATATTGGTTTATTTTTTGTCGACGAGTACGCTTTTGTAATAGAAGAAACTGACTTACTCTTCGTTTTCTGTATCAATTTTATGTATTTCAATTTCAACATTTAATACATTTGGAGTTTGAATTATTCCCCTTTGTAAAAGAAATTCTTGAAACGCTTGTTGAAGCTCTACCTCATTCATTGTCAAACCACTTAGTTCCATTGCCTCTAATTCATTTGAAGCTCTCAAATCAGCTGCTAACTCCACTGTCATAGTTGCATCGATAAAAAATTTTTGTTGTTTCTCCTCAACTAAATTCCCCATATCGTTTAATTTCATTTGAACTTGTGTCATCCTAATCTCTCCCTTTGTATTTATTAGTTGTTAAATATTACAATTAAATCATCTTCTTTAATCATCATATCTTCATTGTAATATTTGTTATACATCTTTAATATTAGTATTTTTTTCCTTTACTTCCTAGCATAGAAATCTCTATATAACTTAGTTGCTGTTCTATGACGTTGATAATTAGAAATCCCATGTAGAAGCATTTGTTTTTGATCACTATTTAAAAGTAACCAATCGCCCACAAGGATTATCAATTTCCCACCTCCATTATATCCGTTCGTTACGTTTACCGTAACTCTTACACCCTTATATTAATTCCGTTTAGCGTAATAGTCAATACTAAAATTACATTTTGCGTAATATTTTTTTATATAGTATAATTTGAATAAGGATAGGAGGTAGCTAGATGGTAAAAGTAATGCAAATTAGATTAAAAGAAATACTAATAGAAAGAAACATAGATCAGAAACAATTGGCTGATATGACGGGATTAACTACAAGAACTATAAGTGAATTATGTACAAATAAAACTCAACGCTACCCCAAGATGGCTATAGGTAAAATTGCAGAAGCATTAGAAATAGAAGATTTAAATGATTTGTTCCAATTGGAAGAAGTTGTTAATAAGGCTTTAAAGTGACGAGATAATATTGGAAGAATAACAAAAGACTCCTAGTTTATTAGGAGTCTCATTTTTTATCAACTTTCATTTTATACCTTCTTTTCGTTTAATTCGTTCTAACTTCTTCACGATTGGTACATAGATACTTAAAAAATCTTTACCATAATACCAACCTTCATCATAGAAAACCATTTCTAAACCATTACTCAAAACTTTTAATTGAATTACACGACCGTTTGCTATTCCCTCTTTGGTTGGATCATTTAACAATTTAGCTTTGTAAGTGTAATATCCATAAGTGCCAGTAACAATTATTGGATGTTTAGGATTTCTACGATAGGTAAACTTTTTCTTAATGATTTCAGTTTGATTTTTCATTATCTCACCCCATATTCGCAATAATCATTCCGTAAATTACTGTACTAATGAAGCTCGCTTTCGCCAGTTTTTTGCTAAAGAGATTAACAAGGATATACACACTACCACCCACAATGGCACAGAAAGGTAATGCAATAATGCAATTTTGCAAGATGTCAATCCAAGCACCTTCAACAAATTTAACGACTTGCTCATATAACCACCCTTTCGGATCTACAGCGATATTGTATATAACGCTTTTTGCCGTTGTTAAAAAATCATACCAATGATGTTCTTTCGCTTGGCTTAAAATACCGTTTATATGATGGCTAGGATCAATATAATGACCTTGACTATCTTTCATCCCAAAGTGTAAATGCGCTCCTGTGCTATGCCCTGTATTACCTGTTAAACCTATTTCATCGCCAGCATAAATGTGTTGACCTTCTTTTATATCAATTTCACTTAAATGACCATAAATATCTTTGCTACCGTCAGAATGTTTGATAATAACTCCTTTCCCAATGTTTTTATGACCATAATCTACAACATGAGCCACACCACTTTTAATTGCGTGTATTGGTGTTCCTTCTGGAAATCCAAAGTCTATACCTGTATGACCATGAGGATGTGAATTGCTTATCTCGCCATAACGACAAGTAATATTAACTTTCATGATTTACACAACTGCTTTCATAGCATCTACTAATATATTTAAAATAATAGGTGTCATTTGAACTAATACATAGCCTAAGCCTGCTCCTTGCATCATTGCGAATCCCTTTTCTTTATTACCGATCATGATAAATAATGCACCACCTAATACTACGACCATACAAACTGGATACGCTAAAGCTTGAACTAATCCAATTAACGGATCAAATGCAACTATCATTTTGTGGTACATATCCACTTTTCCAACAACCTCTACTGCACCATCTGGATAAGTTGAAGCTGCTAATGCTTTTGAACCCTTAACTAATGGTGCTAATATGACTGGTAAAGTAAACCCTGTGATTAATCCCATTTCTTTCGCTTTTCTAATTTCCCAATTTGTTAATGGTGGTTCTGCACAACTATCTTCTAATTCAACCGCTTTTCCTCTATTCATAAACTCTTTAATTGTATAAGTTTCTTTTTTTCTAAACATGACAATCTCCCCTTTATGCGAAGTCGCTAGCTAAAAATATTTGGTGCGGTAAATCATTACATAGCTCACTTAATTGTTTCCGTTTTAAATCTGAAGTTGTAATCCATACGAAATACGGTTGATTTTGACCGAATGAACCTCTATTTATTAACGTGCGGTATTTATCCATTTTAATCCTATTTTTAGCCATTGTTTGTGTGTTATCAACCTCCACTATATAAAGAGTTTTTTCTTGTTTAAATAAAGCGTCAGACACAATAGAAACAGTTTCGCTTTTCACCCTCCCTTTACTCGTCATTTTAACTTCATTCTTCCAGGTGTTAGGCATTCCATAAGCAATGTAAATTGTATTTCTCATAATATAATGATCTATATTCCCTGTACCTTTTCGCACTTTTGGACAATTGACTATTTCTCTACCTTTAGAGTTAAGGTAATATACGCATTTCCCATCTTTTTTAACGTTTATTCTGTCGGACATTTGAGTGAGTATTCGCCTAGCGTTTCTGTCGCTTTTTAGACTGTGAATTAGTTGTAATTGACTTCTGGTCAGATAATCCAACTTCTTCAAGCTCAAAAGTATAGCCTCCTCTCGTTGGATCTGTTTTAACTTTGAATGATGCATCTATAACATCCTCCTTTGAAAATCTTCGTAAAGGTTGCACTTCAACTACTTTCTCAATCATCCATTCAGGAATATAGTAAGATTGCATAATTTCAGAACGAGTACGTTTATAAATAGCTCTACCTTTTACTAAAGGTAATTTTTCAGCTCCACCTTCATCTAAAACAACTTGACTTGCGGTTGAAGTATCTACAGGTAAACTAATACGAGTGATTAAATTCCTTTTTACTTGGCTGCTTACAGTTTCTCTAGTCGGGTACTGTGTGCAATAAATTAAACGATAACCAGCCGCCCTTCCTCTCCTTGCAATATCTTTTAAAAATTTCTCACAATCAATTTTCAATGATTTAATTACTTTATCTTGCTCACCATCAGAAGATAATTCAGCAGCTTCATCCACAATGATGAAATGACGTTTTTTAATTCCTAATTGTTGTACATTCTTTTTTCGTTTTATTCTTAAATTTTGGAATACTTCTTCCATTTCAACCACTACATTATTTAAAGAGGTGTAAGCCCCTTCAACACTTGAAGCAAAATTTATAGTTTGTTTAATTCGTTCATAAGGAGCAAATTCCAAACCGCCTTTTAAATCAATTAGCGTAAATTCAACATCATCCTCATGATTTAAAAGTAAAGTAGTGATAATTAGGTTAATTACATTACTTTTTCCCATATCAGTCGCTCCACCAATTAATATGTGTGGACCTTCTTCAAAATCATGCGTAATCTGTTTTCCAAGCCCTCTGCCTAACGCAACTTTCCACCCTTTAACTTTTTTCATAATCTCAGGTGTTACTTCATAATTCTCTTGTAATCCTTCATCAAACACTTTAATAATGAGCATTCCATCATAATTCATAGTAATTTCTTTGTTTAACTGGATTCGTTTATTAAAAATCATTTGTAATTGGTTAATGATTGTTCGATCAAATTTGAGGTGTTTAAAATCAGCTAATGAAATTTGATTCATACTCTTATTATTTAATCCATCTTTGAAGACTTGCATTTTACTATTGAAATCTTCAAAACTTAAACCTAATGGAATTTTAAAAACATACTCTGTGTATTTTTCTTTTTTGTTGTAATTTCTTCTGAATAATCTTATTTTTTCATCTTTTTTGTACAAACCGCAGTTATCAGCTATTTTGATTATCTTGTCACCATCTTTACTGAAATTCTTTTTATGGTAAGTTGCTAAACCAGTGATTCCTAACGCACTTAATGTAGTTAAAGTTTCGAATATCATCTCACCACGCTCCTTTCTGTATTACGTAGTAATAGTTGCGGAATTTTGGTAGAGGAGAATTAGTTGAATATCATTGTCGTAACAACATTTCTGACATTCCGTTTCGTGTGTTTTTCGTGGTAAATTTTAAGGTATATTAAATGGTATGTTAAGGTGGCTTGGGTAGTTACCTATTTTTTTTGAAGGACAATCAGTTTTTTTGAAGAATCATCTTAATAGGTGATGAAGCATGAAAAATAAGTTAAGAATGATTTTAGCAGAGCGTAAAATTAAAAAAGGTGAATTCGCTAAAATGGTTGGCATTACACATTCAACATTAACGTTAATTAGTAAAGAGGAAAGTACACCAACATTACAAGTAGCTATGAGGATCGCACAGACATTGGAATTAAAAGTTGAAGATATTTGGTATTTTGATGAATAACTCACTTAGGTGGGTTATTTTTATTAAGAGGAATTTTGTGCGTTATCAAGAATATATATGACTTAGCTAAAATTAAGGAGGAACATCATGTACACATTTTTAGAAGTAATATCTATAATCGCAATTCCTGTTTTTATCATATTAGGAATTATTGCCTTACTAAAAAAGAATGGCAAAGCGAAAAAGAATTTTATCATATCTGGTGTAGCAATCTTAATATTAATTGTTACTGCTGCTGTAGATCCGTCACTTGAAACAGATAAAAAAGATAAAGTTGCAAAAGAAACTAGTACTAAACCAACTGAAGTTAAGGATACACAAAATGATGAAGAATTGAGAACTACCATTGGAAAAGGAGTAATCGAGGCTTTAAAAGAGAATGATTTTGTAAAATTCACGGAAGAATATAAAAAGTTAGGATCTGATAAGTCCTTAGTATGGGATAAACTTATATACGGAAAACAAGTTACATGGACGGGTGTTGTCACTAAGGTAGGAACTAGTCAAATGTATGTTTATGGTACTACCGATAATTCTGATAAGAAAGAATACTACACGTTTGTTGCAAAATATAAAAATCCTGAACAATTTAAGGAAGTAAAAGTAGGAGATAAAATAACCGTTACTGGTGAATTAACATCTCGTGGTGATTATGAACTAAATTTACACTGGAAATTATATAACGCTGTTCTGAAATAAAAAAACTAGGTGATTTTTATGTTTCCACAAAAAATAATATCGAATTCTTTATTGACTAAATATTTAGATAGAGAATTGGTATTGATATAGGTTTGTATGGTAAGATTAGTTGAGTTCAGTTTTTATTTTAGAAAGGAGAGCAACTTTGTGGGCTCTAACCTTTAATATTTCAGAGGTTGACTATCCGAATCAAAAGAAAAGCCATTCAGGCTGGGAGGATTTATAATTGTCTAAAATTGACCTACTGAAAGAATTTATTATCAATAAAAACTTAGAAATCGTTATATCTAAACCAACTAACACCTATACAAAGTATTCATACAACGGATTTGATGCTGGAGAAGTTTATAATAATGACAGCTACAGAATTTCAATAGTTCGTGGATCAATGGTAGAAAGAATATTCCGTAAACGTAAATACAAATTGAAAATGGCCAAAGATAACAACAACAATATAGTTGCTTTCTTTGATCTTGAACAAGCTGAAGATTTTATACAGGTTAAAACACTTCTTTTAAATATGGCCAAATTAGTTAACAATGGACTTCGTGAAAGTATGAAACCTATAATTAACTAGATTTAATTAAATAAAATGATGGAGCTCACTTCCGTGGGCTCTTTTTCTATCGAATAGAATTTGCTAAAGTTTCTATAGAAAATATTTTTGGAGTTTTAACCATGTTTCCACTAAAAAACTACTATGAATATCGTTCATCAAGAAAGAAATAGTCGGAATGTAAAAATATTTCACCCCTGATTGTTTCAGAGGTATTCCTTTTGTTATAATAAAGATGGTGATTGTATGATTAAAAAAGGGATATGTTTATTTTGTCTACGAGAAACAGATGTTGCTCCGATATTTGGATGGGATGTAAAAGGTAGAACAAAATATTATTGTCAAGATCATTATTTTGAGGTTAAATCCTTTCACAACAAACAAAAAAGAGAATTTATTAAAGCATTTGAGAATGAGAACGACAGAAAGTATTTAAGTAATGAGAATTTGGAATTGTATAATCGATTAATGAAAAAATAACCCTGCGTCCAAATGGATACAGGGATTTTTATATTTCATTCTTGTATATCTGTAAGAATTCCATTTTCAAAGTATAAGTATCTATTATCACTATAAACCCATTGTTCATTAGTTCCGTATGCATTTGTAGTTTTGTTAATACTTTCAGGTTTTCCCCAAGATGTATTAATTACTTCTTCTTTACTCATTCCTATTTTTGGTTGTATATTCTCATTAATTTCTGTTACTTTTCCTTTTTCGAAGAATATAAACTTACCTCCTGGATAATACCAAATCTCATAATTTCCACCATTTGCAATATCAGTAGATTCTCCCCAACTACTATTTTTTACTTGATCTGGAGTATCTCCAATATTAGGATTAGCTTTCTGTATTGGTTTATTTGCAATTTGTTTTGCTAGTTTACTTGATTCGGTTTCTTTTTGTTCTGTTTTGGCCTTTACTACTCCTTTATTATCGTTTACAGTTTTACAACCAGCTAAACCAGTTAGCATTGTAATTGCTGCTATTGATACAATTAATTTTTTCATCACGCACTCCTTTTTACCTAATAATTATTCAAATAAACTCTACATAAGTCCTCTTAATATTTTTCTACAATAAACGCAAAAAATGGAGTTTACCACTTAGTCAATAAAGACTGAATGATAAACTCCATTTTAAGTGATGTCACTTGCAAGATAACATTCAACTAAAATAATTTACTCCAAGTTTGTTGACCTACGAGTCCATCTACGGTGAGTCCTTTTCGTTTTTGGTACGCTTTTACAGCTTCTTCAGTTGCTATGCCGAATTTACCATCAACATTTACTTTTAATGCACGTTGGATTCGTTCCACATCTTTACCTTTACTACCCACTTTTAAAGGTTTACCTGGATAAGGAACAATGTCCTTCTCTATAAACTCCGCTTTAATAGAAGTATCAGGCTTAGAAGTTTTAGGTGGTACCCAATCTTTCTTTACTTCGAAATGCGGAAAGTCAGCTTGTTTCCAAGTACCACCCCATGTAATTCCTAACCCTTTAGCAATTTCACCTGCTTTTTTAAGAGTAGGAGAATCATATAAATCTTTCGGTTTATTGACAGCAATATCCCATGCTAATCGACATGTATGGTTACTTGAACGAGTCCATGTAACTTTCTCACCTTCTCTTGTTCTACCATAAGAATAAAGATAATCTTGTCTGGCTTGTGAACGATATGTTTCTGTAATGAAAATGTCTAGTTCTGCTTTTTTACATTCATCAAGAAATAATTTAACTGCCTTTTGTGCAGCCGGTAATAATTCATTAATATCTCTACAAGTTTTTGTTACATCGACCATATCTATCTACTCACCTTTCTTATTCACTTTGTTTTTATCGAAATACTTTGTTAAAAATCTAATATCAATTCCAATTCTCGACAAGTTTTCTATGATACTTGTTCCTTCGTATGCCATGATTAAACCTACTCCAATTTTGATTAAGTAGCCTTTTGAGGCTGTATAGGTATCCATGAAGACCATAAAAGCAAGAGTTACAAATAAACCTACTTTACGAATCATCCCTATGTAATTAACTGAGGAATTGATCTTTTTCTCTGCTGCTGCAGCTAAATATCCTGTAATAATATCGAATAAAATCATCGCTATCGCAATATACCAATAGTTCCCTACAATACTAACTAGACTTATACTAGTTATTCCCTCCATCTATCTAACCTCCTCAAAAAAAGAGCTTCTGCTCTCTCATTTTTAAAATTTATTTATTAATACTAAGCATAAAAAAATACACCTACTCATTAGGTGCTTCGATTGGTTCTATTAACTTCACATCAATTCGAGAAAATATAACATCACCAATTAATACAGTGTTAATTTCATGGTTATTCAAGTTTTCATTCATCATAACTGGATCATAGGTTTCAACTTCAATTTCAGTTGTAATCCCACTATGAGTTATCACTCGTATTGTTTCCATTAATATGTACCTCCTACCCTACTCTGTATAAATAATCTAGAAATAATGTTAGCGTTAATTCTGCCTAAACTATTCGGTGAAATACTCACTTCATGCCACTGACCTCTATTGATTTTCCCATCACTATCCTTCGATAGATAAGGTATTAAATTAATATCTGAACCACTTATATCTGTAATTGGCACAGTATTTCCATCTACCTTAACTACAACATTGGTAGGTATATCAGGAAGTTTATATATGCCATGTTGAATATCGTGAGTATGATTAGGAATGGTCAATTCATGTGAGTGGTTAGGTATTGTAACCGAATGGCTATGATTAGGAATTGTAATGTTATGATCATGAGTAAAAGGACTTCCTGGTATCTGTACTTCATGTAAGTGATTACCATAGTTAGTGCTTCCAACTGCGTTTTCAGGAACGCCTGTCATAATATTTAATTGAGCAAATGTTTGAGTACTGGTGGTAGAAGTTGTACCTCCACCAGATGAAGTTGTTGTACTTGAACCCCCACCGGATGCGGTTGTTTGTGTAGTTGCTCCTCCACCTTTTGTGGCTTTCCCATATGTTCTAAAGTTATCAGTCTCATAATATAGCTTAAGTTCATTCACATTTACTAAATCGTCTGGCATATAAAAACGGATAACTGCAGGATTGTCTTGGTCGCAATTATCCGTATAATTATGAGAATCGATATTTGTAGCACCTTGTGAGTATAATTCGTTGATTTGTTGTCTTCTTTCCAAATCTGTAGTACTTGTTGATATATCATCCGTTAGATTAGCTATTTCAAGTTGTATATCTCCTGGATTTCCTGTCATATCATTTTTAGACTCTTTCAGTATCCTTTGTTCAATAACTCCTAATTCTGAGTGAACTAATCTGACGATTTTCCCCATATTTAATTCATCAATACGACTACCTGTAATTTTAGAAATATCTGCTGCAGAACCACGAATAGTTAATTTAGGAAGTTTCCATGATTCAAGAAGGCCGTTACATGTAGATAATAATGATTCAGCATCTTCAAATCTCTTATCTACAAATATATAAGACCTTAAACCATACTTAGCAATTGATGATGCATCCTCAACATAAGGTAAATTATTGTTTATTTTTGTAAACGTAAGTTGATTTACCCCTTCACCGTTACCAAGGCCATATATTCGATTAAATATGACTGTTGGATCTTCTTCAATTTCAATACCTCTTAAGTTCTTTCCTTGTCTTATTTCACAAGTTACAGTCGATTCAGGCTCAACTAAATTTAATGTCCAAGGATAATAAGTTGTATCCCATGTCCATTGATAAGACACATCGAAAGGTGTAGGTATTGAAAATATAGCAGATAATAAATTCTCATTCTCCCACGAGTAATCAAAACCTCTAGCGAAGTCGACTTGACCTATTTGCCAATGCTTAGTTGTTTGATTATTTATAAGTTGAACTAATGCCTGTTTGGTTGAATATCCACTTAGTTGGTTGTATTGAAAAAGCACATCGTCTAACAGTGTTGCTAATACATGTTCCATTTGATAAGTAACACTGTTATTTGATTCGTTTTTTTGTGTCAGAGAAGGAATTATTCTAAATAAACCAATATACTTACCGTCATCTTCAACCTCAACATAATTTAACGATTCACAATGTTTCCGTTTGGGATCATCGAAAGGTAAAGAAAAATCTGCTGTCCATAATTGGTTAAATGTCTTCTCATAACTAATACTGTATGCATTTTCAAGTCGAGCAATCGTTTTTAAAGATTTATTTAAAATTTTTATCATAACTACTCACCTCTGACTATTAAATAATTCCGATTACTTTTCTAATGTGACTAGTACCTGCAACAGTATCTGCTTGAATACTTGTAGTTGTAGGGAAACTGAAATCGATACGGTCAGCTGCAGCACTATCATCACAAACTATTCTAAAACGACTTGTTGTTCCTGTTAAGATCGCTACTTTAGGTATTGTAGTTGCAACCATTGAAGCTGTTGCACTAGAATTATCATTACCCATAACAATAAGGAAATTAAAGTTTTTAATGTCTTGTGATAGTGTAGCGCTTGCTCCATTAGTTGCTAAGTCCCCATCAAATAGGACAGTTTGGCCCGCTCCGATTTTGATATTGTCAATCTCTGTTGTATCACTACCACTAATTACAGCTGTTGTTCCTTTTTTATAGTTATGCGATACAATTTTATTTCCTATGCTGCTTCCACTAGAATACCAAGCGTTGTTATATTTAGGTGTAATAGCTGTGATTGTATCATCATCAAATGTGTTATTATTGGATGAAATTATTCTATTTGCTGCATAGTTTGCTGAAGTGGATATTCCGACTTCTTTATAAATGTTTTTGCTGAATTTATTATTATGTGATGTATCTAATAACAGCCCTGATTTTTGTGCATTTAATATTGTATTTCCTTTAATAGAGCTATCTTCCGTTTTATAAAGACTTATTCCGTAACTACCCGCATTCATAATAATGTTGTTCTCAACTGTGGCATATTTTTCACCGGTTAAATTCAACATGTTATCGTATGATGTATCGAAAACGTTATTAGTAATATTTATATTTTCACAAAAGATTGTATCAGCTGTCCCATACTGAGCATCTGAATGCGTACCAACTGCACGTATGACATTTTTAAAGACACAATCTTCAATATAAATATCTCTAGAAATAGTCAAATCGTATGATCCGAAACTTGGGAACGAACTAGCTGTCGCTACTTCTATTTGAATCAACTCAAAATTGGCTGATGAAGTATCAGTGTAATTTACATCTCCTAGCACACATCTTCTGAAACGTATGTTTTTACATGAAGAAACTTGGAAGTAATGTCCAACTTGACCGTTTTTAACAGTTATCTCAGTGAATGTAATGTTCTCTGCATGACCTAAGTCAAAGAATACTACCGTTTGTGTAGTAGCCAACGGATATAAAGTACCTTCTTGACAATTCAAATCAAATGTCCCACCAATGAAATGGATATTTCCATCGCCGTTATATCCACCACTTGCATAACTTGCATCTCCGATTGGCCCATTAGCAAACATTTTAAAATAGCTTCCGATTCGTTTCACTATTGCTTTAGGGTGAAATTCTACAGTTGTGTTTTTATAAACTTGAATGTAATTACTAATTAAGTATGTACCTTTTGGAAAGTATAATTTTACACTGCCATTTGTTTTTGCATATAAAAAAGCGTTTCGAATGGCTGTTGTGTCATCCGTCACGCCGTCTCCTTTAGCACCCAAAGATTTAACGCTGATCACAAAATCAACAAAGCCAGTTAAATCTGCAGTACTTACTAATTCATCTAATTCAGCTAATTTCCCATTAACTAATGTAGATTGTTCATCTAATCTTTCTTTCAAAGTAGCATGGGTATTCCCATTTTCGTCTATTCTTGCCTGTGCTGCCTCTACTGAAGAGTCCCCATCAATTACAATTGTATTTAATTGGTCTTGGAAACCATTTACTTTAGTAATCGCTTGATTAAGTAACGGATATGTTTGTCTTAGGGAAGCAGAACCCGGTATTAATTGTATTGGGCTATCTGGCATAAGTACTACCTCCTTCTATAAGTATTGATAAAGTAATTTTTCTTTTATTGTTAGATTTAAATTTGAACCATTAATTTGAATTTGATTTACTCCTGGTAATAGATCTATAAAAAAGGGAGTAATTAAATCTTCCACACCATTTTTGTAAATGACGTAGCTTTCTCCATCCACATTAAATGTCGTATTTGAAAACGTTCCGAAATTCATCACTATTCCATTTGATGATAAATTTACGTTATTACCAGAACCACTCATAATAAAGGTGTATCTAATTGCAACGTTTCCATTATTAATTACCTCAATTGATTGTTCACTGTTAATTAGTCTTTCAGATCCATCCGTCATCCATAGAATGTCCGAAATGATAGGTATATCAGAATCTAATATAATTTCATCAGATTGTAATATAAATCGTTTTAATGGTTTACGTGCAACAAACTCTAAGGTGAAAAAGGAAAATCCAATTATTCGGCTTGGTTCAACTTGACTAGAAACCTTTACAAGGTAATACTTATCTGTTTCATAATCAAAAGATAATTTTATTTCTCTTGGTCGTCTGTAGGGATCAAATAAAAAAGCAACGAACTCATTTAGTCTTCGCTGCTTTTCGTACATATCATATTCAATAAATCCTATAGGAAATGAGAATGAGCGTGAGCCAAACTCTGAACCAAAGTCCCATTCCCCGTCCATTCCAGGAATCGCCATAGTTTTATTTCTTAATTCTGGTGTAGCAGGATGTACATGTTCGTTTTGAATTTGTAATCCCCATTGACTAATAGGAATATCGTCTAAATAAATCAAGGTAGAACAACTCCTTTCGAACGAGAATTCATTTTGTTCATAATATGTAGTTCTCTTGCAATTTTGTGGATATCAGCTTCTTCTCTGACTACCATTTGTTGAATTACAATGCCACTTCCTCCATTACCCATTCGGTCACTAATCATATTAGCGATTGTACCTAAAACATTATCACTTAATGGTAACGCCGCCTCTGGTACACTAGCATCTCCAATACCTATTAATCTAGGTGAATTGGCTGGAAAAAGACCACCGTTTTTATACCAATCTACATTTATCTTCGGAACACTCATGCCACCTTTGGGATTAAGATCTAATTTACCACTCACACTAAAATGAGGAAGTTTTAATTTCGGTAAATCCCACTTAATTCCTTTAAATAGGTTTGCAATTTTAGTTTTTAATGCTCCGGCCTTCTCCATGATTTTATCCCAGTTTTTATATAAACTAACTCCTGCAGCTATGACCATACCAATAGGCCCTGTTAAAGCTAATAAAAGACCTTTGAAAGGGCCTAATTTACTGATTAAATTACTAGCCTTTTCTTTAATCGTATCCCAGTTTTTATATAACACTACGCCAATTGCGATTAATGCAGCAATGGCTGCCATAATTCCTAATACAATTAAAATAATTGGCGCTAAAGCAATCTCTGCTGCTGTAAATGCCCCGGTAACTGCTAATATAACTGGAGTTAAAGCCAGACCTAATCCGATTAGAATTCCAAGTACAGTGACAATTGCCGTAATAGTTGCTGCTAAAGTAGGATTTTGTGCTGCCCACTCTGCAATTTTCCCTACAAATTCAGCCACTTTAGTTAATAGTGGAGCAAGTGATGTGTTCATATCAGCAAGTGCTTGGTTTAATTTTACTTGTGGATCAGCATCCATAGCTTTAACAGATTCGTTTAATAAATCTTGATTATTCTTAAAATCACCTGTATGTTTGCTTGCATTCAATAAGGTGTCAGTAATTTTCGAACCATTTTCTTCATAAAGCGTTCCAAAAAATTTGACACCTAGTTGATTTCTTTTAGTCTTATCCTCGACTCCATTGAGAGCTTCAGCAACTTCAGTCATTGCTTTTTTCCCTTTTTCTCCACCTTCTGCAACCGATTTACCCCAAGACTGTAGTTGTTCGGCAGAAATTCCAGTTCCTTCAAGCATTTGTTTTGTTGCTTTATCAATTCCCGAACCAAATTCTGATAATACAATTCTACCTTCTTTGAGTCCATCCAAAAGTACATCAATATTCCATGTACCCGTCTCAACACCAGCAGCCATGATTCCTTGGATTTCTTGTGCGCTATATCCTGCCCTTGAAAGTTGGCTTCCGTATTCTGTAATGATATCTAACTGATCAGGAGGAAATCCCATCTTTAAAAGCGCATTCGTCATGGCCAATGCATCTTCTTGAGACATGTCCATGCTACTTGACATTTCATTAGTTTCTTGAATCAATTCTGTAAAATCTATTTCACTAAAAGCTCGTGAAATTGAACCTGCGCTTTTTATGATTGCTTCATTTTGTTCATTTGATTTATCAATGTTCAATGCGTATTGTTTTCTTACGCCTTCAAGCGCTGTCTCAACGTCAACACCATATGATTTAACGGTATTCACTGCTTTTTTTACTGATTGGAACGATTCTTCTGGAACATTAAAAGATACCTTAATCTGTGTATTCAGTGACGATGTATCTAACGATTTTTCAAGAACTCCAGCAATTCCGCCACCAGCTGCAAGACCTCCAATAACACCAGCTAATTCTCCACCTAAATCCTTTACAGATTTTTCGGCTTTCTCGGCATCTACTTTTATATCTTTTATACCAGAGTTATCATTTACTCTAGCTAAAGAGGATTTAAATTTTTTTAATGAACCCTCGGTATATTCAATTTCACGTCTAAAAGCACGATATTGTTCCTCACCAATTTCACCTTTATTAAACTGTTCTTGTACTTGTTTTTCAGCTTGTTTCAATTGATCTAACTTTTTAGTTGTATTTTCTACTTGTTGAGTTAATATTTGCTGTTTTTGAGCAAGTGCCTCAACGTTACCTGGATCAAATTTAAGTAAGCGTTCTACTGATTTCAATTCGGACTGTAAGTCTTTACTACGATTATTTACATCACGTAACGCTTTATCAAGACCCGTTGTTTCAGCTCCTATTTGGATATTAATACCCTTGATTCCTTTATTCGCCATTGTTTCACCTCACTTAAGTTATAATAAAAACCCTTACGATAGTATCGCTAGGGTTAAAAGTTTGACATATCACTCTGAGAAGCTTTTCTAACTTTTTCTTTTGCTGGCTTCTGAATCTCTACGTATTCATCAATGAAATCAATGCACATACCTATTGTCATGTCCTCTAAATCAAACTTACTCAGTCCACAACGATAAACAAGCGTTAGGAATAGTTCGGTAGTAATATTCTCTCCGCTATTCCCTTGCTCATCGTTGTTGCTTACTTTTTTTTTGATTGCATAGATGACATAATTAATTCTTGTAATTCTGGGATAATCTCAATCATTGGAAAACTGTCAAAAGTATCTAACCATGTCATTGGATCAGGAATATCTTTATCAGCTGTCTTAGCCATTGTCCAAGCGATATTATAAAACACCTCAAAATCTAATCCCTCTAAGTCTTCAATGTTTAAATTGTCCTTATTTAAGTCGTTCAATTTACTAATACTATTCAGTTTAATAATCTCAACAAAATAATCTTTACTAAATTGTGCTTTATAACGTAATGGAGTTGCTCCAGTAGACTTGAATCTGACTTGTTTACCATCTATCGAAATTGTTTTTTCCATGGATTACACTCCTTATTTTTCGTATACTGCTGAATACCAAGCATCATATACTAAAGCTGGTGTATCAGTAGTAGTTGACGTTTTAACTTTTCCATCACTCAAACGAGGAGCTGCAACCAATGATAATTCTGTTGTGCCAGGTTCTGATGATGTTGTTTTGGTATTGCTTGAAATTCCTGGACGAGTGACTGTGCAATTATATAAAACATGACGATTCGCTTTAACATCACCATCAAATTCGAACATGAACGCAATTCTCTTCGGTTTTGCATTGCTTAATTCTGTAAGAGTTTTGTCAGTTGCGTCTAAAATTTCACCTAAAACATCTTCACGAAAAGCATCAGTAATATTTGCTACAGTTAGCTTTGTGTCATAGCCTTGATTCGTACTCGCTGTGTAATATAAAGTATCGTCTGCGTAAAAATCAGTTTGCTCTCCTTTTGGTTCTAATGTTAAAGCTGTAGCTCCCGGAAAAGGAACTGGTGTACCATAAGTTTCAATTCCTCCAGTTTCTGTAACGATTGCATAGTATGCATTTTTAAGCCCGAAAACAACCTTATTTTCTGCCATATTATTTTAACCTCACTTCATAAGTTTTTTGAAATATATTTTCTGATTCTATATACCTACTAGATGATAAATAAGGTATCTCATTGTCATCTAATAGCTGTTCAATTATTAATTCTGTTGTTGAATCCTTTTTCTTTGTGTATAGCTCAATTAAGACGTTTATAGCCTTCTGATATACTTTGTTATCTGCAAAAAAGTTGTCTGTATCAGTCTCTAAGTAACAAATAAATGGCGGTACAGTGACAGGATTACTCTTAGTTGCTGTAAAATGCGAATAAGCCACAGGTAAACCAGTGACTTCAAGTAAACTATGTAATTCAGCTAATGTCATGACTGTACCGCCTTCTCAACTCGATCAGTAAATTCATCGATTACCTTTTTCTCCACAGGTTTGATGTGAACTTTAGCAGGTACACGACCTCCACCAACTTTTGCATGGCCTTTTTCTAAAAGGTGTGTTAATTGATGTTTCTTATTATGTATTACATAGTCATTACCTATCTTTTTCCTAGTCCATCCAGCAGCATAATCACCACCGTTCTTCTTTCTCTTTGGACTAGTTGCTTTTAATTCTTTCACAGCTTCTTTAGATACATCATTCTTTGCTTTTTCGATTTCCTCTTCTACTTCTTTTGAGTATTGAGCTAATTGTTTAGAAATTTCTTTAGCTATATCATCAATACTAGTCACCTGATCGCACCTCCACATAGAGCTCGATTGTTTCATCTGGTCGCTCATATGTCCTGTAAATGCTATAAATTTTATTTCGAAATTTAACCTTTGTTTCATCTTGATATTCAAATAAATGAACGACTAAAACACAACTGGATTTTATTCCATTTTGACCAGCTTGAAAAAATTCATTTTGTGTAACACTTTTTTTCTCACAATATACCTGTCTGCTAAAGTCTTCATTTTCAATTAATTGTCCTAATTCATCTTTAGTAGTTGTGATAGTAGGGAATAACAATATGTCGTTAAACAATTTGATCACCTTCCGTTTTACCACTATTACTGATTATTAAGTTGTGTAACCGATATTGTAAGTGTCTGGGCATCCCGTCAGCACTATCACGATTTTGATAACGCCATGTTGAGAAATCTGCAACGAACATAAGATGATAAGAATTAACCTCACTTAAAACTAAGCCTTGTTCCTCTGATAATTCTGTCAATATACCTTCAATGATTGCTAACAGATAACCATCTCTTACATCAGATGAGATACCTAAACGAGCCTTGACTAATTGTAATACCTCATATCCCATTTCTAACACCTACTTCTTTGTATCTGACTTCGCCTTAACTTCCTCAACAAAATCTCCTGCCTTTTTTATATCCTCAAAGCGATCCTTAGAAACGGTGAACACATCGCCCACCGCTCTAAATACCTCTTCGTTTTGGATTTGGCTTTCAACTTTATCAACAAAGTTTTTAAGTACTCTTACTTTCATTTACTTAACCTCCAAAACTTTTCAACTATGTAACTATTAAACTGATGGTGTGTAAGTGATGTAGAATCCAGCCTCAGTGTCTGTCTTCTCAACATCAAAACGAACGAAACCAGCTAATAATTCACCGTATACATCGTTATCAACCCATTTAACAGAAGCACGTTTACGGTCAAACAAAGTAACAGCTGCTTTTGGATCGCCAATGAAACCTTTTAAGTCACCAGGATTCGTTCCGATCATATCGTCATCTAATACAACTACTTCTTTACCGAATAATTTCTTACCTGATTCTACAGTAACGTCTGTTTGTAATAGGTAACGTCCATCTGCATCTTTAAGTGTGTCTAAAGCGTTGAATAAAGAAGATGAAAGAATTGCTTTTACATTGTATACTTTCTTGATGTCTTTATTGAACACAGCTTTAATTCCATCTAAACCAGTAACAGCTTTAGCAGTTGCAGTTTTTAACACGCTAGCAATAGCAGCATTTTTAGTATTTAATTCTTGATCTGCAATTTCAGAAGCAATTAATCCTGCAACATCATAATCAGCATCTTCAATCGCTTCTTGTGACACTGGAATATAACCACGGTAAGTTTCGATATCGTAAGGAACTTCTGTAATTACTGGTTTAGCTAGTTCTGAGTTAGCAGCTAATTCAGCAGTAGACACCATCTTGCTACCTGATTTTTTGATTACTGGATATTTACCTGCTCCACTAGATACTGGAACTACATTTACTAATTTACTTAAATCAATAGCATCTACTGGTGCTTCTTGTGGCTTCAACATTTCTTCAGGGATTAATGCCCCACCATCAACAGAAGTGAATCCTGCACGTTCTTGTCCTTTTGAGCGAACATATGCCTTAATACCTTCTCTAGCTTCTACATTTACTTTTTTCATTTGTCGTTGTCCTCCTTCAGGTTTTTCATTTTGGTTTGGTGTTTTTTCGTTTGAAGCTTCAAGTTCTGTTTCTAATGCTTCAATTTCTTTTTCTAAATTAGATTTTTCTTCTTCTTTAGCAGTTAATTCTGCTTTAATGTCTTCAACTGACTTTTCTACTGTTGCAATTTCTTCCTCAGTAGCATCATCAATTGCTCTCAAAAGTTCTTCTGATCGTTTATTTACTTCTTCAATTTCACTTACTTTTGCTTCTAAGGCACTACGTTTAAGTTTCAACTTAGCAGCCACAATTACTGGATTACTCATTTAGTTAACATCTCCTTAAGTTTCTGTTTTCTAGTATTTAATTTTTCTAGTTTGATTGTTTCAATGTCTTTCTGTCGTGCTGAAATTTCCGTTTGCGGGTATGCAGGGAAAGTTACTGCTGACACTTCGAATAAATCTGCTTCACGGATGATAAATTTAGTTGAACCATCATCACGCATTTGATAATCTTCTTTAACTGGAAAAAATCCGAAACTACACGCATTAATATCTCCCCGCTGAATACGAGCATAAACCGCCATTGCTTGTGGATCATTACGGTTAATTTCTACTTTTCCGTATAGTCCTTTTTCATCGGATTTTAATTCTAGAGTTTTATTTCCAGCTCTACCTAGAACTACGCCTGAATCATGATTGAACAAGCATCGAATATCATTCTTCTCTAAACTTTTAAGAATTGCTTCTGGTGCTACTTCTTCAAACACACCATCGTAAAGTTCTGTTTCCTCGTTATAACGAATGAAATAGCCTTCAAGAAATAATTTTTCCTCTTGTTCTTCTGCTCTAAACTGACTCGTTAGAAATGATGTCCTCTTCTTCATTCACATCACCCCCCTTCAACTTTTCTTGATCTCCTAATTGGCCAGCAGGAACGTAGTTTTCCAAGACAATTAGTTCTTCCATTTCATCGTCAGGGTCTAATCCAACCCAATCCCTCAGTTCGTTTCTTCGCATAGCGTTCATTTGAACCATTGAACCACCTGCACCTACTAATTCAGTTAAGTTGTAAGAATACAAGCTTCTAGGATTTAACTTGAAATACATTTTAGGACTGAATAGTAAATCTCTAGTTAATGTTTGAGCGATAACCTGTGCAATAGACATGATTCGTGTATTGACAAAGTTGTTATATTCTTCTTTGTTAAATGTACCTACACCCATAAAAAAAGCAGGTACTCCTATGAGTCCAGCTACTGTCTTTTTATCTAATTCAACTGATTCATTTATAGCTATATCAGTAAGAGATAGAGGTTTAACTTGTTGTACTTCTAATAAATCTGCTGGAATAATCCAAGGTTCTCCTGCATTCGTTGATTTTAAGTATTTACTCTTTACCGATTCTCTACCTTCTTCAGAGGTAAGTTCATCATTCATTGCATCTACTTTGACAATAACGTTTGGCATATACTTTCCACTCATAAAACTGTTCTTTGTCTTTGTGGCTTGCTGTAGGTTTTTAGTTATATCTCTCAATGCAATTCGATATCCTGTACCTTTATATGGAAAATTCGGATCAGGATTAATTAAAAAATGTATGACTTCATCAGGTTTGTATATTGTGTTGTTGTATTCGATATAGTAATCACCTTTATCATCTGTATAGCTAACTCCTGACATTTGAAAAGGTGTTAATTCTCCAATTAGTGTAGAATTTTTATCAACTCCGATATGCACTAAGGAATTACCATCTCCGTGTAAAAGTAAGTCAGAAACTATTTTATATAACCATGATTTACGAGTCATATATCTATAAGGGTTTACATCAAGTTTCCTTGACAACTCATTCCTTACACGCTTATCACCTTTGTCTGTATTCTCCATGAGATGAATTGTCATGTTGGAAACAAGGTCAGCGATTTTATCAACAGCAATTTTAACTTCTGGATTATCGGACAGTTTTGTATAGCCATTAGAAATCATGTCATAAAATTCAACACTCGCTAGTGCTTTTACTGCTGAATCAATTGATCTTTGTTGTTTTTTCCTTCCAAAGAATTTCATTTATTCACCACCCTTCTAGTTAACTATTTAACCATTTACCAACAGCAACACTGGTTGCCATGTCTTCTAGCATCTGACAACATGCAAATACTGAAGCATCAAACAAATCAATTCGTTGGTTGTCCATTACTTTTGAGAATTCAATCATGTCATCTGTCTTTTCAATTGCTTTTACGTTCTGGACACAATATTCAAACGCTTGATTCCCTAAGTAATATAATTCTTGATTTTTTGCCTTTACTTCTATTCGTCTAAAGCCTTCTGACTTACGATAGAAATATTGTGGTTGATCTACTATTTTGAAGCCTGATTGTTTCATCTTTAAGAAAAACTCTCTCCCAAATTTTCGATCAAATCCAACCATCTTAATTTTGAATCCCATTTTCTTCATGTTAATAAACCAGTTAACAACATCGTCATAATGTACTGTAGGTGTATTACTCATAGTTAAAACTCCATCGTCTTGCCAACCAAATAGAGGGATATTATCTTCTTCTGCTTTATGAGTTGCAGCTACAATTGGAAAGAATGCATGACTGATTACAATGTCTACTTCTTTACCATCTTTCATTCTGTATCGTCCACATAATGCTGAAGCCGTTAAATCGTGTAGCTTACTGCCATCAAATCCCCCATACCACGTGATAGGTAATTTGGCCAATTCTTCTAATGTCCATTTATACTGAGCATTTGAGTGCTTGAACTCGTTTATATCGAAGTATGCCTTTAACGAATTTGTAAAAATATTTAAAGTCTTATTTAAAAATTCCCCTCTTGTTTGAGGATCGTTCAACGCTAATTCAGCATCACGCATTAAATCATCCAATGAAACAGATACACCAAGAGAAGGATTTGCCATTTCTAAAATTTTAGGGTCAGTAAAATTTGGAACTTCACCTTTTTCGTTTTGATCTGCTTTACAAATAAAAATAAAATATTCGTCATCTACAATTGTTCCGTTTAATACCTTTTGACAATACTTCAAACGGTTTGCTAAAAATCCAGTAGGGATATCACCTGCTGTAGAAATCGCTATAAGCAACTTATTACGGTAGGCTTTCTGTGAATTTTTCATCAAGATATACTTTTTCGAAGATTTCCAAGTGTGGGTTTCATCTAGTATCAACAGGTTCGAGTTCAACGAATCAAGACGACTTTCATCGGCCGCTAATGCTTGAATAAAAATAGAGCCTTCATCACCAAAATTTTTAGTGATTGAATGCTCTTGGTTGTTGTCTCTTATTCGAATTGTTTTATCATTCAAACGGCTTATGTTATATTGCAAAAATCCAAATGATTCGAGAGTTTGTTTTAAACTGTTTGCTAGTATGTAGAGCTTTGAGCCACTTTTTCTTTCAAGAATAGAAAGTGCCCAACCTAACGCTGAAGCAAATGCTGTTTTGCCCTGCTTTCTAGGAATCATGAGTAGCGATTCGGAAAATCGTTTAAGTAAAGTTGATTGTCCATTTACATCTTTTTTAAAGAATCCTAGTAAATTAACAATGACAAACTTTTGCCAAGGTTGTAGCAATAAAGGAGTCCCTTTTAGAGGGATACCCAATAAGCTTTCACCTTGTTGGTGGGCGATAGTTCCTTCTATTAATCCAATTACAAAATCAAATTGATCCTGTCTGAAGTCTAAATCATCACGTTTTAAGTCATTTAAGAATCTTTGAGCAGATTGAATATTTTCTTGACAAGCTATTTTATTACCAGATACAATTGATTCTGCATATTCCAAAGCCACCTTGAAATTTTGCGAATCAATGTGTGAAATATTCATTTACATTCAACCCTGCTTGGCAAGAAATTGAGCAAGAACTGATTGCTCCTGTTGTTTAGGTGGCTCAACATTCAATGATTTTGGATTCAAAGTTAAACGGTCAGAATAGGAAGCAATATCCTTCCGTAATGATTCCATGGCGGTGTAAAGAGGTACTTTTCTCATGTTAGTTGCTCCAGCTTTATTTGTATATTCCTCTTCAACTTGATAGTTCGATTCCTCAAATTGAATTTCAAATGAAATATATTGATGAAGCATACCGGCATAAATTTCAATAAGCTGGTTATATTCTTTTTTATACGTCCCCATGTTTTTCATGTCTTTTATTATTTTATTTTCTATTTGTTTTTTTGTTTTCAATTTTACCAATTTTCTCACCTCATTTCTTTTCTTCTAATTTTTCCACACCCCTTTTTCGTCACGAAAGTACTGTGGAGGGAAGAAGCTCTCCCCCTCGTTCCCCTAATAACATATATTTTTTATAAAAAATAAGGGGGGACTCAAAAATATTCTAATTAAAAACTTTATCTCGAAATCTTTCTTGTAATTGCTTACCTTTTACAGTAATTTCATTTGTACTCCTATCATGAAATGAATTGTGACAAGTGTTGCAACAAGAATATAAGTTTGAACTCTTCATACCATATTGAGGATAATGTTCAAGAGGATATATATGGTGAACAGTTGTTGCTGTTGTACTCTTACCATATCGCTTACACTCTTGACATAGATACTCGTCACGTCTTAACACGTTATCTCTCTTCTTCTTCCATGTAGATGCCTTGTAGAAGTTAGTCATCATATCACCTTCCCAACCCAAATAAAAATGACACCAGTTCCATTTAGAAACAAAGTGTCATCATTGAAACTATTATTTAGTTATGAAACATGTAATCAGCTATATTATAATTATCATCTTTTTTTGATTGTTTAACCTCTTCAGCATAAAAAATTAATGTTCCATCAGTTTTTACTTCTGATTGTTTTACTTTAAAGCTTTTATTTTGAATCTGTACAATATGTGAATTTAACATCATTAACGCGACTGTGCCTGTTACTTGCTCTATGTATTTTATTTCGTTACCACTATCAACTGAATAAACAATTACATCAATATTTTGATTGGTCATTTCTTGACACCTCCTCCCTAATAAGAATCTAATTTACTAAATTCTACAAAAGTAAGAGATGTCCTTTATTTAACTATATCTAAAGTCCTGTTTTTTAAACTTTTCTAACACTTGATTTATTTCTAATTTCACGGTTGAAAATTGAATTATGTAAGTTTTGAGATTGATTAATGACTCGTTAGACCTATATTCTTCTATTAACTGATGTAATAATTGATCATTACTGTCATATAGTGCGTAAACTTTTTGCTTTTTCTCATTGTAACTTAACTTTTTAAAATCTAACCCATTCACTTTCAGCCAAGTAATTAAATTTATAGAGTATATTTTCATTTCAGTTGCTCCTAGCAGTGTATGTATAATTTAAAACAACATTTTGTATTGAACGGCTTGTAACACCTAGTAATTTCCCTTTTGCTTTGTACCACTCAATCTTGCTACCAGTCCAATTAATAAACTCTTCTCTAAGTTGTTGAGCAGTTTCCATTGACAATCTGATTTTATTCCAACTTCTACTACTAGAGTTCTTTTTATTTGCAGTTGAAGTCGCCAACCTTAAATTTGATATACTATTATTCTTTGTATCTAGTCGATTAATATGGTCAATCTCCATGCCCATATTACGCCAGTAGCTTTTCGGCGCTCCTAAATAGCTGCTCATAACAATTTCAGATAAATAAAGGTTATGTTTATTTCCATTATCATCAATTAAAGTAGTCATCAGGTATTTATTGTTATCTCCAGTACCTTTAGCTCCAATTAGTAACCATTTATTCGATAATTTTGACCAAACATTACCGGTCGGACAATGCACCATATAATTACTGAACCCATATAAAGGAGTCATTTCTCCACTTAATTTCTCAAAGCATAATTCTTCTTGCATCATTTTAAACACTCCATTTCATAATTTTTTCCATAAAAAAAGACAAGCGAGAATAATATTCGCCTGTCTGATTTGATATAAGTTCTTATAATTTTTAAAAACTGCCCACTTGGTAACATGAGTTCACTATTCATTTGGTGAATAGCGAAAATTTAGATAGCTTTTAAAAACTACAAAATATTGTTGCCCTTCAAAACGTCAACAATTTCTATATTTATATAAATAAAAAAAAGGAAGCAGGTTATCCTACTTCACCCTTATCAAACTCCATATGCTCTTCAATGTATCTAATACTTCAGTAACTATAGATATAAATATAAGACCTACTATTGTTATAACTCTAATAAACGCATATAAAAACACCATGAATACCACTAATTGAATTAAACTCATAATTAATTAACCACCTTATATATAATTCACCTTTTACTCGTTACTGTACGATCAACAGGCATCGAGTTAACGACACCTGCTCATACAGAATAAAAATAAACATATTAGGAGTTGCTAAATCTTTTATTTTAAGTCGGAGAAGTAGCTTACCAGATTGGAATACTGGGTACCGACATTTTTTAATTTTTTATATTATTTATACCTTACATAAAAATGAATAACTCACATTTAGGACTGATTCATATAATTATGGGTTGCTAAAAGTAGCTTAAATCAGTCTCATATGTCAGATATTCATAATCAGAAAGGAGTTGTTCCCAATATCTTAACTTATCTTTCTACTATATATAATGACTTTTAACCTATTTTTACAATTTTCCATCTAAAAAACTTTACAAATTTGATAAATAGTGTTATTATTAAAATTTTCCTTTATTTCAATATTAAACACAAAAAAGATGAGCCATTTCTGACTCACCTTCTACAATTTAACCTATTTTTTTATTTATGTATCTCTTTCTGTCTACTTCACTCTTACAACTCTTACATTGATCTTTGTAGCCATCGTTCTTCATCTTATCTACCGGGAAGTTTCGTTCATTTAGCAACTTATCTTCTCCGCATGTATTACAAGTCTTATAAGCCAGATGTAGCTTATCAATCCCATTCAGATATGTGTGTACTAATTTTGTGCTAATCTTTTTAAATAAGCTCTCTAATTGCCTCACAGTTAGACTGTGTTTCATGAAAATGTAATCTACAATAACATTTTTTATAACAGTCATATCTTTTACACACGGATAAATTTCATCTAATTCAGCTTTACTAAATACCTTTCTGCCTAATACTAAATCAACTATTTCTCTCTCACTTTTAGTTAAATTAACTTGACCTAATAATTCCTCAAAGCCACTTAAAATGATATGAGTATAGCTACCCGACTTAATCATTTCTTTTAACTCTGCAAAAACAGAGCTTCCATTTTTCATTTTGAAAAGTTTATTTACATCTTCTACATTTGAAAACTCAAAATCTGCAAATGCTTCATCAAATATATCTACATCTGATTTCGTGTTATTACTTCTTATAGGTTTTCTAATCGCTTCCTTAACTTGGAACATTTCGTATGTAAGCTCATTGATCCATTTACGTAAGTATCCAGTAGAGTTGATGTAACCTAAATATTCTTGACTTACATTAGGAATATCAGTAAAATTTATATTAACATTTGTATTATCATCTGTGGAGTTGTTTACTGTTGGCGCAGCAGACAGCTCTTTTAATCGTTCTTTTAGTTTATTAATTGCATCCTGATATTTGCTTAAATCACTATATTTATCAAATTTTTTAAAGTCCTCTTCACTCACTTCACGTTTTAACACTTTAGTCACCTTAGGATTATTATTTGCAACTTCATTTTCCAATTGATTCAGGTGAATACTTCCAGTAACATTATACTTTTCTTCATGAATGTAAACTTCACGAATACTATTATTACTCTGAGCATTCTTACTTAAAATAGTTTTATCGTCATATTTTTTGCTCATTCTTTGAGTAAATGTTAAATCTGACTCTGCATCATTCAACATTTCATCTCTTACTTCGGCTTCTTTATTCATTTTATCCACCATTAATATTTCATCTGCTAAACTTTCTAATGTTGTACAAAACCAGTCTTCCTCTGCACGTTTACAATTTTTCTTTTTGTGATTATGTGTTTTCGCATATTCCTCTGAGTTGATCATATCCCAAATTGCATCATTACCATCTAATTCATCATTTAATTGTTCCATGCTAATCAAACCATTTTTAACTTTACCTTTTAGACTATTAATTTCTGAAACTACTTGATTATTTGTGAATGTGCGGCTATTGCGTTGATCACGTACTGATTTTTCACCATAGTTGATGTAGCTTTCTACTTTTGATTGGTTGTTGTTTAAGTTTGTCATTTTATCTATCTCCATTTTCTGAATAATTTTGATTAATATATTTGTACCAGTTAGATTTCTATGTTATAATTGAAACAGTACTAAAAAATTATGTTAGCTACTTCTTCAATAGTTTTATCATGAACCATTTTCTTCTGAGGAATTGGTTGTTTTTCGTGTTCAAATTTACCAAACGGGACAGCTTTACCATTTTGAATTACTATGAGATTAGATTTAACTATTGTAATTTCCTCATCCATGAATTCGTATGGAGATTCAGCATTTAGAATATCTCTAAAGTTCGGATTATGTCCCCCGAAATACTCTTCATCTGGATCACTTTCAATCGGTTTATTTGAATCAATTCCTGCAGCTAACATATCAGCTATATCTTTTTCCTCTGATTTATGATTACGTTGCGGCCTCTTTCCAAATCCACTTCCAGATTTAACCTTTGATACTTTTACCTCGTCAACTTGAATAGGTTCAATTAGAATTTCGTTTTTCTTAGTTTGAATAGTTTTTTGTTTCTGATTGAATGGAGTAATTTTATAAACGTTACTGTCTTGCTGCTTCTGATTACGCCCATCAACAGTTGAATCTGAATAATTACCAATATTCTTGTAGATAACTCCCCTTTCTACTGCATCATCGATAATTCTAATAGCTGATCTAGTGTTAACTCCTAAAATATTTCCCCAACTACTGTACGAAAGTTTGCATCCTGTTTCCCATTTAGAAACAACATAATAAATATATAAATCTCTTGCAGATGAAAATTCTAATAGCTTGGTATATGGTATCATGCTGTAATTCATAAATTTATTATCTTCATCAACTTGTTTATTTTCAGAGACTCCATCATTCATAATTTCCATATCATTAATTGTGAATTCTAGTGTGCTATGATTCTTTAAGTCTTCATTATTTCTATGTGAAATGAAAACTTTTTTATCGATAAGTGACAATATTACTTCTTTAATTTTACCCATGTTCTTTGAGTCACCTTTGACAAATTTAACAGGTAATAAATCATTAATTGTATAGATGCAAGTTCTGATTGAATTGTCATGCCCCCTATACGTAAATAGAAATGAATAAATATAAAATTCATCCTCAGTAAGATGAAATTTTGATTTTGCAGAGGAAAAAGGATTGTAAGCTCTGACGAAATCATCACTAGTGAAATTTTTAATTAACATTGGTATTGCCTCCTGGATATCATTTAATTTTGAATTTAATAGGTGGGAATGTATTCATTCACGCCAGTTTTCTCTGTAATATGTTTCCTATGTAAATATGTTTCCTATGTATACTGTGTTATAAATGGAAAAATCTATACCATTCATAACACTACCTAGTGTCATAGATGGAATTTTTTTGCCGATTATAACATAACCCTAGTGTTATAAATGGAATTATTTTACCTCTTTTAACACTAGGTTACGCACTCTTCAACGCCTTGAATTCTTTAAAACTAGTTTGAAAGGTATCATCCGATATGTACATAAAGAACATTTTCATACTTGCCGGATGAATAGCTTTAGTTATGTAATAGATATTTTTAGAGCGTAAATGTTTAACTAGCGATAAATCGTAACAATAGAAAAATTTGATTTCATTTTGAATATTCATGGATTATTCCACCTTTAGTTTATTAATTAATTTTTTCTATTTAAGTTTGATTTAACATGTGATGAAACAATTTGTTACAACCAATTAAACCACCTCCTAAAATTTATTTTAATTACTGTTGACATCACCATATCTATCGTATATAATTCATTTATAGTTACATTTTTATAGTATGTTAATATCGCTACAATACTGAGTAATTGCATATATAACGGTAGACCTCTATCTTACCACGACTAGATACATTGTGTCTAGTCTGATTTGCATTTATTCTATAATCGTACTAAAAGTGCTTCAAGCTCCTTAATTTTGTCCAAGCTATATTTTCTATTGTTGTTTTTCCAACTAACTAAATTCTTATAGTTCCATCCAAGCTTATCAGCGATAAACTTCAATTTAATTCCTTTAGTTTCTAAAATGTGAATCAATAATACTCTAACTTCTGCTACTTTATTCATTATGATCTCACCTCCTTTAAGTTAAATTTAAATCATTTGCATATAAAAGGTTGCTTTACTAGGACAAAAAAATATTAGTTCCTACTATATATAGTCATTTTCTGACTAAAATAACATGATTTCATCTAAATTTGCTTATTTTATTTATGGGTATTTGTGAAGTTCATCGTAAATCTGACAAAACTCAGATCTAATACACACCTAACCTTTTAACGATGGTTCATGTAAATACCCTTGAACTAGAGATATAAGCAGTTTTCTTAGTGAAACTCCCTTTTTGCATGGGGAAATTCTAACAGAAAAATCTCTAAGTCCAATTGATGGACTTAGAAAATCAATCACTTTCTTAACTTCACGTAGTTCCCTCACTGTCATCTCATCAACTGTTTTTTTTTCGCCAGAAGAGGGTATACTATGTTGTTGAGTTATAAATTCTTGTTTATCTACATTTTCAGGTAATTGAAGAATTTCAAATATCTTTCCACTACCTAGTTGGAACGATGTCGTTCCAAGTTCTTTGTGAGCCTTAATAAAACGGTTTACAGTTTGTCTTGTCATATCTAAATCTTTATTACACCATTTATCAAATTCTCCATATCCTTTTTCTTTAAAAAGTTCATTTTTAGCGTGTTCTAACCTCTTACCAATTTCAAATATCGCTTGCCCAGCTACATTTTTATAACTGTTAATTTCTGCGGTGATGATGTTTATATCTGTTGAAAGTGTTAATTCATTCATTTTTAAATTCTCCCTTTATTGGATCTATAACAAACATTTAGTTCCCATAAAATCCAATGAATAATTTATACTTTTATTACACATACTAATACAGATGAGCCAGCTCTGCTCCTTTTCCATCATCCATGCAGAATGAACGGCTCATCTATTGCTATTTAAAGTAACAATTTGAAGTTATTGAAATATCAAATATAGAACAATTACATGATTATTTTTCACAAGAGAGTCTTACCTCAGAGAGATTCAGTTGTTTTTTATTTTTATAGTATAAATCCCTTATTTTTAAAAATACTTATTAATAAACTCCCCTGTTACACAAAAAAATAAAAAAATAGATAAGCTTTTAAAACTACACAAAGTTTTTTTACAGGGGAGTTCCTACTTTTCTAACGTAAACATTTCTAATTAATCCCATATAATGTTTTAAGCAGTTCTACATTTTCAAAATCACCTATTTTACATCGCTAGAGAAGTTCTTTTTTAGAGCTTCTTTTTTTACTATATAAAACTGTATAGTGTTCTCTTTTATTACAATCCGTTACTGTACCCCCAATAATATACGGCTACACAATGACCCTACCTTTCTATTATGGTAAAAAATATCTCCAAAAAATAAATATAGACAGAAAAGGAAATAAATCCTAATCCGTCTTTACCTTTGTTTTGTTATTGCTTATCTGGTTTTACTAAGATCATGGATGATTTATCCACAAAAAAATCTATACAAATTTATGATTAAATTTTACTCGGAAAAAGTTTCTTCTCTTGATGATAAAGGAATGGTTAAAGTGATAAACACTTTATACGAAGTATTAAATCTTATTGATCGTTTTTATAAAGGCATTTTATTCAGATACTTTTTTCAATGTTTTCATATCGTTAATTAATGAATTATAAAATTGTAAATAAAAATCTGAGTCTCCATCATTAAAACCATCTTTAATAAAACTGATATCCTGTTTCATTGCGCCAATATAAAGTTTTTGTTTATCACTGTTGGCCTGATCATTCAACTTAGATAAATCATTTTCTATTGTTTCTATTTTGTCCATTGTCTTAGTATCATTGTTTTTTAAATTGTCACCTAATGAAATGATATTATTATTCATAGTGTCATAAGTTTTATTATATTCTTTGTTGGAACTACAACCCATTAATAAAGCTATCATTGAAAGTGTTACAATTAATTTTTTCAATTGGATTTCCTCAAATATAACATTTATTACTATTGTATGGACAATGTCAATTATTTAGAAATCAATTAGAGTTTTCTTCATAAAATTAAATGAATAATTTATACTTTAAATACAAATACTTTTTATATAGGTCTTGCTTATTACAACCAATCGCTTATGTACCTCAATGACCTATGTACATCTGACTCCTGTCTCACGCATGTGGCAGGAGTTATTATTTTTTGTATAATTTTTTATAAAAGTCACACAATAACACAGATGAGCCAGCTCTGCTCCTTTTCCATCATCCATGCAGAATGAATGGCTTATCTTTTTTTATATAATTGAGTTAATTTCACGAATACCAGCCTTATGTACCAAGGCTTCAAAAGGCATAAAAAGAGAGAAACTCCCAAGTAAATGAGTTTCTCTAAAAATAGGTGAATAATAGGTGATATTGGATAAAAAAAATAAATGTTACTATACAATTATTATATAAAAATTAATTTTAATTGCTCTGGTTATACGTCTTTAAATCATATACAAATTTAGTTTACATAGACACTGTTATCGATAAAAAAAAAAGAGAACCAAGTTCTCTTTTTCAGGTGGTAGCAATGGCAACAAACTTCTTAATATAATATATTATTTTAATAGCTTTATTGTTTGGATTTTTTTACTAGTTTCTTACATTTAGTTCCTACTTTTCTTATAACTTATTTATCTTCATTATCTTCAACAACTCTATAATACTCCTCATCGATAAATCTAATGTCATCTTGGAACATAATCTTAGCCAGTTTTCGATAAAAATCATCCGAAAACACAACTTTTCGTGGATCATTTTGTTCAGTTATAACAACCTCAAAATTTTCACCATAAATTTACCCTATAATTTTTTGTCCTGTAAACTCATCATAACCATAATCCCCTTCTATTATCTCCCCATATTTAATTTCATTTTTGTTCTCTTTTTTCATGATTTCCACCTCAAATTTAATATTTTGCACTTGACATTAGGTTCTTCAAAAAACTGAAATGGGAGTGACACATGGACAACGGCTAGCAAGAATACTTACCTTATTCTTATAATAAAAAAATAAAGTAAGTAAGTATTCTGAAACGGTCGTTTTACTATGGAATCCGTTGCCCTTGTTTGAATACTAGCTTTCGCTATAACTGACTTTTAACATGTAATATCTATCCTACATGCTTGAATAAAAGGGAATTTGTAACAATAACAAATAAATTCAATAACCTTTGATTTATTCAATTTTCAGCTTTACCCATACCGTTAGTATGCTAGATAACCACCAGACCTTATGTAGTCCTCACATAGACTTGACACACCGTAAACAAGGAAACGGTCTAATTGTGTCAACGCTGACTTTATGCAGCCCCTCAGCTTAGGTTATGGCGGTTATAGTGTGTGCTATGCTTTCCACTACCTTACAGTTTCTAAAAAAGACAATAAGAAACTAAGCCTATTGACCACATTTTTTGAAAAATGGTATAATAGACGTACAAGAAGGATTTGTTCTATTCAATTTTTAGTCGAGTTGGATCAAATAAAATCTTCGTTGGACTCCTACTGCACATAGGAGTCTTTTTTTTGTTTAGTTTGTTGTAAAGCTTGTCCTATATTAATTACTTTAAATTCATAAGAGGACTTGATGAAATTGCCTTATTCAACAATTGCTCATCATTCATACTCTGCAAATATCTCTGGGTAATAGAAATGTCAGAATGACCGAGAAGACGACTTAGTGAATACAAATCTAAAGTGCCACTATTCAAAGATTGCACTGAGTAAAAGTGGCGGAATGTATGTGGAGATACTCTTTTACCTTCAATACAAGCTCTTTTCCCAGCTTCCTTAATGATATTGTGTATTGCTACATGAGACATTTCTCCGCCAGTATAAGATAAGAAATAATTATCAAATGTTACTTTGTCTTCAAAGTACTGTTTTTTCTTTCTCTCATACTTAATCAAAATTCTTTTTAAAGCCGGACTCACAAAAACAACTCTTTCTTTATTCCCCTTTCCATTTACTAGAATTGTAGTTTCTTTTAGATTAATTGATTTTAGCCCTCGGATCTCCATTGCTCTTAATCCACAATCAGCAAGCATAGCCACAATTGCTTTGTTTCTGGCTTCTAAGTATGTTTTATAAGAAAAAGCTTCTACCATGGATTGGACTTCCTTAAGAGTAAAACCCTTTAATACTTTTTTCGGTACTCTTGGTAACTCAACTTTCGAAGCAATATTTTTCTCAATATACTCTTCTCTTACACACCAAGAGTAGAAAGCCCGTATCAACTTTAACATTGTAATAACACTTTGAGGTTGAAGTCCTTTTTCTGTTTTATATCTTGCATAAGTTCTAAGATCAAGTAGAGTAATTTTTTCAAAATCTATAATTCCACGTTCTTCCTTTAAATAAATTTTAAACTGTTTCAATTCTTGCCTTTTATTTATCATTGTTTTCTTAGTGAAACCTTTTGCTCGGCAGTAGTATAAATATTCTTCTAGAACATCTTCTAACAACAAAAAAACCACTCCCCATTGGTTTATTTTCCAATAGAAAAGTGGTTTCGAATTAGTATAATGAAAGATTGAGTTAGAAATTATAAATCTCATATGAAGGATTAACCCAAGTAAGTTTTTCAACGAGATTATTCCACACATTTATCTCAAAAACAAGCTACAAACCCTTGGTACACCTAAGATTTATTATTTTGTTTGGTTGTTCATAGCCTTCATCATTTGGTTAATTTTCTTTTGTGAAGGTTTTTGTCCCATTTGAGCCATCATTACTTTTAACATTTGTTCGTTAATTGGTGGATTTTTCTTTAAATAGTTCATTGTGTACTGACGAGCTATGAAAAATCCAATCGCAACACCAGCAATTAATGCTAGTACTCCGACTAGAACATAATAATACCACATACTTATTGCTTCCTCCTTAAAATCATCTAGAAACAATTTTACTAAAACTAACCAGTTAATACAAGAGCATTCTGCAATTTAATCGTTAAATATACTTTTGATAGGCAATCGGTCTAAGCCAGCCAAATCGCTGATCCTTTACATCAATCGCTATAAATGTTGAACGAAATTTTCTTAACAACTCGAAAAAGATTGTTTCAGCCTCAAGTGTTCCATCTGCATACAAGATCAGTTCGTTAGGATATATTTTTAGCTGTGCCTTTGCACCATCAGTAAGTTCTAGAAGATATTCCCCAGTCTCTTCATATAGGTAGATCTGCTCTGGATTAATTTTGCGAAAAAATGTGTGTAGCTCAAATAAAGGTATTGGTTCGGTAATATATTCTAATTGTTTTTCGATTATTTTCCTTAGTTCAAAGGTTGAATAATAATACTCATATACTAGTTGATATATTTTATGCTCTTTACCATAAAATTCTATAGACAGTGGTTCTCGAATTAAAAAAATTTTATACTCTCTCATATCTTGTCCACTCCCAACAACTATCTGTATGGAAGATTATATATAATTCCTTACAAAATATTTGTCACTTTAAAGGAGTGAAAACCAACTAGTTTTGTCGAAAAATATTTAAAAAAGCATTATATAGAAAAAATTTTAGGAAAAAGGAAAAGATTTTAACTTTCTTTTCCTTTTTTCCCTTTTTCAGTCTTTTATTGTAATACTTTTTTTGCTACAGATACTACATGATCTACAGTAAATCCGAATTTTTCCATTAATAAGTTACCAGGAGCAGATGCACCGAAAGTATCGATTGCAATAACTTCTCCATCGAATCCAACATATTTATGCCATCCGAATGAAGAACCCATTTCTACTGCTACACGTTTTGTAACTTCTTTTGGTAATACTGATTGTTTATATTCTTCAGATTGCTTTTCAAATAAGTCCATTGAAGGCATTGAAACAACTGAAGCAGAGATTCCTTCAGAAGCTAATTTTTCTTGAGCTCCAACTGCTAATTGCACTTCACTACCTGCTGCAATTAGTACAACATCAATTTTATCTTGTTTTGCAGGTGAAACGACATAAGCACCTTTTGAAACTTTATTATAAATATCAGTTGTAGTGCCTTCTAGAGTTGGTAAATCTTGACGAGATAAAACTAACATTGTTGGTGCATCTTTAGCTTCAACTGCTACTTTCCAAGCTGCAGAGCTTTCATTTCCATCTGCAGGACGAATTACATTAATATTTGGCATTGATCTGAATGCAGCTAATTGCTCAACTGGCTCATGAGTAGGGCCATCTTCGCCAACTGCGATGCTATCATGTGTAAATACATAAGTAACTGGTAAATTCATTAGAGCAGCTAAACGAATTGCAGGTTTCAAGTAATCAGAGAATACAAAGAACGTTGCTCCAAATGCATGTACACCTCCGTGAAGAGCCATACCATTTAATGCAGCACCCATTGCAAATTCACGTACACCGAACCAAATATTACGTCCATCGTAGCTTTCTCTCGTAAAGTCACCTTTACCATTCATATAAGTTTTGTTTGATCCAGCTAAGTCAGCAGATCCTCCAAAGAAGCTTGGTAAAACATTAGCAATTGCATTAATCGCTTCACCTGAAGATGAACGCGTAGCAATCTTTTTGCCGACTTCATATTTTGGTAATGTTGATTCTAAATCTACAGTAATATTACCTTCAATCGCATTTTTTAATTGAGTTGCTAATTCAGGGTATGTTTCTTCGTATTTAGCAAAAGTAGCATTCCATTCTGCTTCTTTTTTTGCACCAGCTTCAACGATTACTTTATTATAATGAGCATAAACTTCTTCTGGTACATAGAATGCATCTTCATAACTCCAAGCATATGCTTCTTTTGTTAAAATTGTTTCTTCTTTACCTAGTGGCTCACCGTGTGATTTTGATTTTCCTGATTTGTTTGGAGAACCATAACCAATTGTTGTTTTAACTTCAATTAATGTTGGTTTCGATAATTCTTCTTGAGCTTTTTGAATAGCTGCAGAAATTTCATCTAGGTTATTACCATCTTCAACACGTATAACTTGCCAGCCGTACGCTTTAAAACGGTCTTCTACGCTTTCAGAGAAAGAACGATTTAATTCTCCATCTAATGAAATATCATTCGAATCATAAAGAACTACTAAACGTCCTAATTGTAAATGTCCTGCTAATGATGCTGCCTCTGCAGAAACACCTTCCATTAAATCGCCATCACCACAAATTGAATATGTAAAGTGATCAACTACATTTAAGTTTTCTTTGTTATATGTATCAGCTAAATGACGCTCTGCTAAAGCCATACCGACAGCCATAGCAATACCTTGTCCTAATGGACCTGTTGTTGCTTCAACGCCATGTGTGTGTCCGTATTCAGGATGTCCTGGAGTGTTGCTTCCCCATTGACGGAAGTTCTTAATATCTTCAATAGATACTTCATAACCTGATAAATGTAGCATGCTATACAGTAACATTGAACCGTGACCTGCTGATAATACAAATCGGTCTCTGTTAAACCATTTTGCATTTTTAGGATTATGATTCATGAATTTTGCAAACAATGCATACGCCATTGGTGCAGCACCCATTGGCATTCCTGGGTGACCAGAATTTGATTTCTCGATTGCATCAATTGATAAAGTACGAATCGTATTAATTGCTAATTGTTCAATATTAGTAGTCATAAATTTCGCTCCTTTAGCTTATTCATAAATATTATCATATAATTTACCATGATTTATTACAATAACTAACACTTAGTTTTGACATTTTTAAGGAATTCTTTCCAAGAAATAGAAAAAAGCAGAAATTTCATCTGCTTTCAATTGTTATCATTTACTTAAATATAAAATATTAATTTCTTTTAATGTAAATTTCTTTTACGCATCGCTTTTTCATATTTTAACTTTGCAGGTGTTATGTCATTTCCTTTTTCATCGACAATTTTAATCGAAGTTAATTCATCGACCATACGAGAACGGAAATCTGCTAAATATTCTTTTCTCAATTGATCTTGTTCGATTTTCTCTTCAGGATTTAATCCTACTTCTTTGGACTTTTTTGATAATTCATTTATTCTATCTAAAGTTTTTTTAGTAACCATTTCAACCTCTCCTTTATTTAAATCTTATCTATTCATTGTTCTATATAGACAAAGTAGCTAAAATCATTTCAATGTATCTCATCTTACAATAAATTGCTTTAGCTTTCAATATTGGAGTTTTCTTTCATATGTTCATTATATCTTCTATTAACTGTTGCCTTTGAAACGTTATAACCAAAACCCCTTAAGGTAGCTGCTATTTCTTCAAAAGTAAGTTCATTTTGACGTAATCTTACTATTTCTAATATAGGTAATTCTAACTTATCTCTTCCACCCGCATTTACACTACCGATTAAGTTTTTTTGAGGTTTGTATCCGTTTTCAACCGCCTTTCTCATACCTCTTTTTATTTTCATATTATGAATTTTCCGCTGATATTCCTCTACAACACTTAAAATTTCTAAAACCATTTCATCACTTTCACTTAATTGAAATTGTCCATTATGAGAAGATGTAAATAATCTAATATTTTCTTTCTTCAAATAGTGTAATAGCGCAATTCGAGCATGCCCTCGACCTAGTCTAGTTTCATCTTGTATAAGTAGAGCATCTACCTGATTTTCCTTTATAACTTGGAATAACTGATATAAACCATCACGTTCTACTTCATATCCACTTGCTTGTTCACTAATTGAATCTAGAATACACATTCCCATCCGGTTTGCTAATTCGGTTAGTTCACTTATTTGTCTATGTAATGATGTCTCTTGCGAATCCTTGGCAGTACTTACTCTTGCATAAATTATTGCATTCATTAACTGTTCCCTCCATACGAACATGAAAACTACTTTAATAAAAAATAGAACTAACGTTTGTATATCATATCCTATCATGATATAATGAAAAAAATAAAGAGGAACGTATTATCTACTTTATATAGCAAGGGGGAAATTAGGATGAACAAATTATCTAAAAGGCAAGCAGAGATACTAGCTTATATTAAAGATGAAGTAAAGATTAAAGGTTATCCACCTTCAGTTCGGGAAATTGCTGAGGCTGTTGGGTTAGCTTCAAGTTCTACAGTACATGGACACTTAGAAAGACTAGAACAAAAAGGATTTATTCGCAGAGACCCTACAAAACCGCGTGCGATTGAGATTCTAGGCGATGCAACTACTGTTGTCAATGAACCACAAGCTCCATACAGTGAAGTGTATAACGATATTATTAACATCCCTGTAATTGGTAAGGTTACTGCAGGTATTCCAATTACTGCTGTAGAAAACGTAGAAGAATACTTTCCATTACCTACATCTGTCGCTCCATCTAACGAACAAGTGTTTATGTTACGTGTAGAAGGAGATAGTATGATTAATGCAGGTATTTTGAATGATGATCTAGTAATTGTTAAGAAACAATTTACTGCTGAAAACGGAGAAATTGTTGTAGCAATGACAGAAGATAGTGAAGCAACTGTTAAACGTTTTTATAAAGAAACTGACCATTTCAGACTTCAACCTGAAAATGACGCACTATATCCAATCCTATTAAAACAAGTATCAATTTTAGGAAAAGTAATTGGTGTTTACCGTACATATCATTAATGAAACTTTTAAAAGCAATGACATTTTTATGTGATTGCTTTTTATTTTTATAAGAATTGTTTTAAATTGTAGAAGCAACATCACACAACGTAATCAATAAGGGAGTTTTTTTAGTGAGTAAATTTGAATGGAGAAAAAGTTTAAAAGAAATTTATCTACCTAAAAGTGAGCCTTCTAAAATTAATTTACCTTCATTTAACTACATAACGATTGAAGGACAAGGTAATCCAAATAATGAATTATTTAAAGTTAATGTAGAAGCACTTTATTCATTAGCATATGCAATTAAAATGTTACCTAAAAAGGGAATTGTTCCAGAAGGATACTTTGATTATACTGTTTTCCCGCTCGAAGGAGTTTGGGACTTAGATGAAGAAGGTAGAAAGCTTGACTATTTAAATAAAGATCATCTTCTATATAAATTAATGATCAGACAACCTGACTTTGTAACAGACAATTTAGCTCAAATTGTCTTAGATCAACTAAAACAAAAAAAGAAAAATCCACTACTAGAAAACGTTAAATTCGAATCGATTACAGAGGGTTCATGTGTTCAAATGATGCATGTCGGAAGCTATGACGATGAACCACGAACTTTTAAACAAATGGAAGAGTTATGCATGGAGAATGGTTTACAAAGAGTTCAAAAAACACATAAAGAAATCTATATTTCTGATGCAAGAAAAACTCAACCTGAAAAATTAAAAACTATATTAAGGTTTCAAGTAGAAGAACTTTAGTCTAGAAATAATAATAGAGCTTGCAAAAACAAGCTCTTCAAAATGGTTGAAATATAAAAATTCTATAGTGATCAATTACTTTATGCACAATTAATTAATTATAAAGATATCGTGTTTTGAAGATTTATTAATAATTTTAAATGTTAATATGTTTTAGCAACTAGTTTCCATCAAACTCTAGTAATTGGTCGTTTCAGCTTTCATTTACAACAGAATAAAGAGCCTGGATATTCCAAGCTCTTCATTTTAAGGTTCAATATTTTTTATTAAATCAATCATTCACTATAACTCTCAAAAGTCTTTTCTAAATCATCTCTAAAAGCAATTGCTAAATAATTATCAATAATATTTCTTGTAATTGGAGATTGAAATACTTGACTCTTATATGCCCCACTATCATATTCAATTATATCAATCTTACTTTCGACCTGTTCATTTTGCAATTCATCGAAGTATTTAATAGTGACTACGACTTCAGTATCTTCAATAACGATTTGTAACTCTCTTTGATTTAACAAAACTTCAATCACATTGTTTTTATCAATCATTATATCAAATTCACCATTTGAAACCTCAATTTCCTTTTTCAGAGACTCCTTTAAATCAACAAAATATGATTCAAACTTCTCGCACATCTTATTATAGGCCATATTTTCTGTAACAGTTTCTTTATAAATTGCTTTTGTTCTTAATATAAACTCCCTTTTAAAATCCATATTTCCACTCCTTGTACTGATATAATTGGAGCATTTATATATTATTTCTATTCATATAGCATAGGTAAATAGAATAACAGGAAGAAGGTATTTAAAAATTTTTAAACAAATTAGACTAAAGTAATTAATAAAACATAAACTTATGTAATTTGATTTATGCTTTCATTAATCGAACTGATAAATATGTCACGCTTTTCAAAATTACTTGTTAAAAGATTAAAACTATTATTCATATCCTATTTGAGTAATAGGTTTTTTATGAGCTTTTACATAGTTTAATTGGAAAAAACTAGTGTATCACTTTCACAAAGACAATTTCGGGATCCCCTTCATCTAAGTTTTCAATAGTTCCACTTTCTATATAACCTAAAGTATAAAACACATTTTGCATTAAACTATTTGATTGATTAGTTGAAGAAAATACTTTTTTTCCGCCTATTTTTTCTATATATTCCATAAGATTTCGAGCAATACCTAATCTTCTCATTCTTGGTGAAACAATGATCAAATCAATAAATAGATGACCGAAGAAAAACTTATGAAAAATTAAAAATCCACCTATACTTTTATTTATCTCACAAACTATACATCTATTTTCTTCAATTGAATTATGTATTTTATTTTCCCTTTTTCGACTTCCAATTACTTGTGAATCTATAAATACGATTGATTCGTAATCATTTACTAAAGCTTTTCTAATTTCCACAAAATCTCATCCTTCCATAAGATTACTATTCACTAAAATCATTGCTTTTCCCTTTAAATAAGTAACTAAAAAATATGACCTGTATTATATGAATACAAGGTCAATTTATAAACTACTAATCACTTTATATATTCGATGGATAGAAAAGTTTGCTCCATGTTTTTACTCCAACAATTCCATCTACTACTAAACCGTTTTTACTTTGAAACTCTTTAACGGCTTTTTCAGTTAGGATACCAAATATCCCATCCACTTTTACTCCTATTTTTTCTTGTACCTTTTTAACTCGCACTCCTCTTGACCCTTTTTTTAAGATTCCCTTATACGGATTCGATTCTATTTGCATAATCTTTTTATATAATCCATTTTTTATATTTGCATTATTTACTGAAATGAGCACATCTGCATAATTTGGGTCAGCTGCCCAGCCTGCATCAGCAATTGCTTTAAACTGTTCATCCGCCGTTTTGAATGTTTTGACTTTGCTATATCGCGGATTACTTAATATGAAATCGACATAACCCTGAACTGGATCAGCATATTTTATATAATATCCACCTTCGCTCTTAGGTCTAGCAGTTCCTCTCATACTAAGTGGTAAACCCGGATACCAGGTTTGGCCTGCAATATTATTATTCTTCTTAAAATTATTAGAAGTAAAATGTGCTGTTTCTACTTGCCATTGAGTATAAATTACCTCAGTTAACCAACCAATTCTCTTTGAAACTTCTTGAGCAAGTTGAAAATATTTAACAGTATTAGACACTATCGATTGATCCTCTCCTTTAGAAAGCTTGTCCTATAGTGTATTCAATAGATTTGAACTTGATATAAGCATTGGTAGATTATAAGAAATTTTTTTATAAGTAAATCTTAAATAGAATGGTATTTATTTTCGTATATTTTGAGTATTTAAGCCCTCACAAGTCCTTCCATTCCATATAAATTTAACATCTATTTTGATTCATACATACAATGTGTAAAACGGAGCTGATGAATTTGACTAATTGGATTGATATTTCTACTTCAAACCGACAACTTAAACTTTTCGATGGTAACAAACTAATTAAAACTTATCCAATCGGTGTAGGAAAGATGCTAACTCCAACCCCAACAGGAACATATACAATTATAAATAAAGATCCAAATCCTGGTGGACCTTTTGGAGTCCTATGGATGGGTTTATCAGCGCCACATTACGGTATTCATGGAACTGATAACCCTGCCTCAATTGGTCACTTTGTTTCACATGGCTGTGTACGAATGTACAATGAAGATGTTCTTGAATTGTCTTCAATGGTTTCAATCGGTACAGGAGTTCTAATTCGTAAATAATTTAGTGAGTTTAGTAGAAATAATACTTGTTGATCAATCAATAAAACTGATAAATATTCCTAATATGAAAACCTCTAAATTTCATTTAAAATTTCAGAAAATGTCTGTAAACTAAAAAAACACTACAAATCACAAGAAAACTGATCTTCTTGTAGAGTTATAGTGTTTTAAATTATGTTACGAGTACTCCATATTTAGTTATAAGGATTAAAAACAATCTTCTTATTTCCATCGTAAATTACCGCTGTCTTTGGTGAAATAGTCACATTACGGTACTTGAAATTTTCATCCGAAAAATTAACAATAACTTTGAGATTTTTTCCGAATGTTGTTGATTGTACTAAGCGATCATGTGAGAGGATTTTAAAATCTGTCATCTCTTTTTGAACAGCTTTTTCATGAAATGGCGACCATATTTTTAAATAGTTAGTTAACTTCGCTTTATTTTTAGTCCATTCCTTCGAATCAAGATGATAAAGAGGTGGAACATTATAAAGCAATTCGTAAAGCATGCGATTTTCTACTTCATCTTTTATTTTTAAGCTACCAAATTCCCAATGGTGAGTTGTTATAACTGAATTGTTATAAACTAATTTGTACATCGGCAATGTATAAACTGGATTTAAATAAACATCCTTATAAAGTTGTTTAATCGGTACTTGCTTACTATATCGATCTGGTATACTGTTTGTAGAAGACCAATATCCTCCAACATAATATTTACTTTGTTTATTTGTTCTCATATCGGGATCACTCCACTGTATTACAGGTGTTTCAATCCCATGGGCAAATGCAATCGTTTTACTTGCAAAGTCGTTTCCACCTTCAGACCCAACCACCATGTGCTTTTTCGTTGCGACATAATTCATTCGATTTAAGCGTGCAGCTAAATCTTGTTTTTGTGTTGTTGGATGATCAGTCGTGTAATCATCATAAATTTCCCCTGTCGCATCACAGTCAATAAACCAAGTATTGAAGTCGATATCATTTTGTAATATCCCGCCAACTCGTTGTTTAACACTTGGTAATGATAATGTTGGATTTAGCTTTCTACCTCTACCTAAAAATCCTTTAATTTTTTCGCCCTTTCTATTTGTAATCGTAGCATTTTGATATAGATTTTTATCTTGAAATGACGCAGTGTTCCAATCAATCGATGCATCTTTTTGAATTGAATGATAGGAATCATAAGGTCCAATTAAATAACCTAGTTCATTTGCTTGTTTTACCATTTGGGGATTCATTAAACCATTCGCCCAATTCGGAAGTCCAATCCAAGCTTTCTTAATACCGGAGTGATATAAATCATTTACTAAATCAATCGAATCTTTTTTCGCCCACTGATTAATCGGATCAATTGAATCCCCTAAAGAAATTTTTAAAAGATGCTTATTTAAAGAATAAAGTTCTTGTTCACTTAAATTCTTAATACCCCTTTTAATTAATTTATTTGATTCTTCATCTAACTTTGGAAAAATTGATTCTTTATATAATTGGGTTAATTTTAAGACACTATTTAAAGCATTTATGATATTGTTTTTTTGATAATTATCAAGATAAGTTTGTTTTTTGGCATCATTTAATACATTACTATATTCATTAAATTCTTCTGGGGCATAATCCTTTATTAATGCCTTAGTCCAGTCGAAGAAAGGTCCATTTAATTTCTTTTGAAGTAAATTCCATTTTATGTTTTCATTAGTAATTGCTTCACTATTCCATAAATAAATATGTGGTGCACCATATAGCTTTTTAATATTTTGGTTCTCTTTACTTTTTTCGTTTAGAGTTTTAAAGTCACCCTTTTCAACTATATAATCCTTGTAAACTTCTGCTATATGAACAATATTTTGATCTGTTACATAAATACGAAAACCATATGTTTTATCCGGATTAATCGTTGGAAATTCATGTTCAAATGCAAAATTAATTGAAGGTGCCGACTTAAACTTTACTGTATTATTGAACATATTTTTAGCAATGTAAGTAATCGAATACTTGCCCTTATTTAGAGTGAAAAATCTCATTGAAAAACTTTCAGCGAATGAAAGCTCCTCATTAGATAAAAACTTTTTCCAATTCTCATCATTACTTGGAATCAACTTCCCTTCTCCAAAAGGCATAATATAGCTTTTAGCGCTGACCTTTGGCCACTCAAAACTCTTTGCACCATTGGACCTAAGAGTTACATCTAAGTAATTCGCTTTCTTTTTAATCGCAACATCAATCTGTTGATCTGGATAACTCCATGAAGCTGACTGCTTTGATTTAACTAGTTTTGTAACTTTCTCCTTTTTCATTGGACTTGACGCACTTTCCTTTACTCCATCTTTCTCTACAAAAAGCTCAAACGTTTCTGGATTAACATCAAAAGTAAAATCATTTGGCTTATAAGTTGAAACAATTTTAGACTTTTTATTTTCTTTTTGACAACCTGAAAAAGTGCTCATTAGTAAAATACTTGAACAAAATAAAATAACTATTTTTTTCATTTCATTCCCTCCTTGGTTGTAAGCATAATGGTGCTTTGTGACACGAATGTTACAACCAAGGACAAAATTAAAAACCCTTACGCTATTGTAAGGGCTTTGGAAAATGAATGCTAAATTGTATTTTCCCATCAATTAATCTAACTTTATGTTGAAACCGATGACGATTTAAGATCGACTGTACAATTGCTAATCCTAAACCTGTTCCGGTTAAATGTTTATTTCGAGATGGCTCCATTACGTAAAATGGTTCCCAGATTTTTTCGACTTGAGTGGAATGATTTAGATGTGTCTCATTTTCTATTATGAATATAAATCCCTCATTATTTTCTTGAAACTGAATTAAAACTTCCGGACTTTTTGTGTATTTAATCGCATTACTAATTAGATTCGTAACGACTTTCTCAATCTGATCACGATCGGCTTCAATGAATAGCTGTCGTATTCCATTTTGGTTTATTTTTATTTCAATCGTATTTTGCATCAATTCTATTTCATAGCTTTCTAAGCACTGATTCATCAGTAGGATTAAATCGATTCGTTCAAGTTGCAAAACTTCTCTTTCAATTCTTGATAACTCTAATAACTTATCAATTAATCGGTTGATTTGATCTGTTTGTTTTATAATTGTATCTACATATGTACCATCGTCAATTCCGTCTTTAATTCCTGCAGAATAAGCCTTTATTAAAGCTAACGGCGTTTTGAGTTCATGAGAAATATCTGATATGAACGTTTTCAAGTTTGCATTTCGTTGATTTAAATCTTCATGTGCAAGTCTCAACTTGTCACTCATTTCATTAATACTTCTTGCAAGTTCTTCGATTTCATCATTCGTCGAAATATTGGCTTTTTTAAATTCTAACTGAGCAATTTCTTTGGAAATATCTTTTAATTCTTTTAAAGGATCAGTTATTTTCTTTGACCAAATCCAAACCATTAAAATCAACAGTATTATTAATGAAATCATTATATAAATGGTAAATTTATTTACGATTTGAACAGCATCACTTAAATAAACAATTGAAACACCAACTACGATAAATAGATTATCTTTTTGGATAAAGTCGACTAAAAAACTCGATTTTAATTTACCTTGATCATAAATTTTACTTATTCTTTTACCACTTTTAACTTGATTTAAAGATTCATCCGTTACCCAAAATTTATTTAGTGTTACTCTTTTTTGATTTAATTTATCTCTTACTAATCCATTAAATTGATCCAAATCAGATTGTATTGGTTCATAAACAATCGTAACATTATTTTTTTGTTCAAATTTGCTAATTGCTTGTTTGAATTCAGCCGTCGCCATTTGATCTATTTCATTAGTCAAATTATGCAACCTAGTTTTCATTTGATATAAGTAATACTTTGGTAATAAGTAGGAATTGATAATTAGATAAAAAATAAAAACAAAGAGAATACAGAGTGTAATCGCAATCGATATTTTTCTTCCTAATCGATTCATATTTCTTTTATTAGACTATATCCTAAACCTCGATGTGTTTGAATAAGATCTTCTCCTATTTTTTCTCTTAATCTCCTTATATGAGTGTCAACGGTTCGATCATCACCATCATAATCGATCCCCCATACATTCACTAATAAATCCTCGCGTGATAAAATGTTGCCACGATTTCGAACTAAGCAGCTTAATAAATCTATTTCCTTCTTAGTTAAATTTAAATTTTCATCGTTTCTAAAAACCATTTTCCCTTTAAAATCTACCTTTAAATTGCCGATTACGATCTGATTTTCTTCTTTCAATAACTTTTTTGCTCTAGTAATTAGGATCCCAGGATGGAACGGTTTCCTTACATAATCATCAGCACCTATTTTTAACGCTTGTAATTCGTCCTCGTCTTCACTCTTTGCTGTCAGCATTAACACTTTTGTATCACTATTTCTTTTAATTTCTTTACATACAGTTAACCCACTACTAAGCGGCATCATCCAATCAAGTATAGCTAGATCAATTTTCTCTTTATAAAATAACTCAATAGCTTGTTCACCGTCTTCTGCTAGAAAAACATTATATCCTTCCTTCTTAAAATAAACTTGCAAAATTTTTAACATATCTTGTTCATCATCAGCGATTAATATATTGATTTTAATTCCCCCATACTTTTATATTTTTTGTCACGTTCGTGTAACAAAAAGAGCTTAAACTTCTTTCGAGGAGTGAAAACATGAGAACTATTGAAATATTCGTCAGCGCACTATTCATTTTATTTGCGATTTATGTAGTATCTATAAATTAACAAAAGGTAGGTTAACCAACATGAAATATATCCTATTTAGAAAACTAATTAGAAGATTAATAGTTTTTATCCTAATATTATTAATTTTCCCAATCATGATATACAGTTATTCAAAAAGTATTGAACCTAAAATGTTGGATTTAAATCAAATTAGCATATCGTCTAAATCCGTTACAAAATCAATGGAGGGACTGAAAATTGTCCAATTTAGTGATAGCCATTTAGGAGAGCATTTTTCATTAAAGCAGTTAAAAAATGTAGTGAATCAAATTAATAAACAAAAACCGGACATAATTGTATTTACTGGTGATTTAATTGATAATAGCTCAATCTACAATAAGATCGACCAAATTCCATCCATCCTTCAACAATTAAAAGCTAAATATGGGAAATATGCAATATATGGTAATCACGACGTTGGCGGGGCAGGAAAGAAAATATCTTCAGCAGTATTCGTTAATTCTGGCTTTACAGTTTTAGAAAATAACAATGTGAAGATCAAACTAAAGAATAGTGAAATGAACATTATCGGTTTAGATGACTATCTATTAGGAAGACCCAATCCAACCGAAGCATTTAAAGATATAGATAAAAATGCATTCAACCTATTACTCGTTCATGAACCTGATGTAGCAGACCGACTGAAAGAATATCCAATCGACTTACAGCTTTCTGGTCATAGTCATGGCGGTCAAGTAAAACTACCTTTTCATGAGGCAATCTATACCCCTCCGCTTGCAAACATTTATACTGAAGGGCTATATGAATTAAAGGAACACGTAAAACCGATGTCATTATATGTAAATCGTGGCATTGGTACTACTAGAATTCCTTTTCGATTTTTTAGTGTCCCAGAACTAACTGTTTTTACATTAACGAATAAATGATGAAACCCGCAAGGTTAAATAGATCCTTGCGGGTTTTAACTATCGTATATTGAGCCAAGTTCACAAAATGCTTGCCTTAACGATATTCCAAGTTAAGACATTGGACTAAAATCCGTCCAAATTGTCACCGACAATAGTTCATGTGTAATGTCTTCACTAAACCAGGTTTCATTCCATTCATCTTGGCTTCTTTCAAACTTTGTCCTTTCTTCATAATCTTCAATACTTTTATATTTAATAAATAAATTAATGTAATAAAATTGCTCATCTTCTCTTTGCATAAAATCCATTCCAATATTTGATGGCTCTGAATGAAATTTTAAAGAAGCAGATTTTTTTAATCTTGATTTAAAATCCTCTAAGTATTTTTTTTCAAACTTATACTCAAATAAAACGGTTATCATTTCTTCAACCCATTTCTAAATATTGTTTTATAACTAAACAGTATTATAAGTATTAAAAATCTAATTTATACTTTTCAAAATCATACATAAAGGAAGTTTTTTGAGCAGAAAATAAAGAAAAATGGCGTAGGCTTGGTGTATATGGAAGAATTAAAATCACAGAACCCATCAGATAATTTAACATCTCTAATTTGGAAATTATCGATTGGTTCAACATTAGCGTGGGAAATTTCAAAATTTTTCGGTTCCGAACATCCTTATTTAGGTCCGGTTTCTCTAATTCTTACTATTCAAACGACAATGGACAAAACGGTCAGTTTATCCTTTAAACGTGTTATTGGAACAATGATTGGAATTATCATTACAGTAATAGTTGCTAGTCATTTAAAAGTTACTGGATTGAATTTAGGGCTAATAATTTTAATTGGTACGTATACTGCTAAATTCTTAAAATTAGACAAAAAAGTATTTCACCAGATTGCTCTAACAATACTATTTGTGTTTGCATTTGAACACAAATCAGATCATTATGCAATGGATCGAATGAGAGATACGCTTGTAGGTGTACTAGTTGCTAGTTTAATACAGTTCATTTGGTCATCACTAAACTCAAGAAAAAAGACAATGAAATAGTGCAAACCGAGTTCTTATAGAGGATTAGCTAGATTAATCCCTAAGCCAATCCTCTTTATTTATAAGGCTTATGTTGAAAATTACTCTCTATTCTTTTATGTTCTCGAAAAACACAATCCTATTACCGAATGGATCTCCTACGCATACCTCACGAGTATTCCAAGGTGTTGTTTCGATTCCCGGACGTGCATATTTGTATTTCTTCGATAATAGTTTCGAGTGATATACGTCTAAGTTTCCTACCTCAATTCTAATCGCAGCCCCAGGACTGCAATCTCCATGATGCTCAGAAAGATGTACTATACAATTGTTAAATGAAATTTGCATATACAAAGGAAAATCATCTTCAAATCGATGCTCCCAATCGATAGCAAACTCTAAAAATGATAGATAAAATTCTTTTGCTTTTTCTTCGTCAAAAATACGGAGGATTGGTGTAGGGCTTTTCATTGTTATTTCTGAAGTACTCATTAATTACATCACCTTTTCTTAAATTATTTAGTTTTTTGAATCAATAATATCTTGAATAATTTTCATACTTTCAATATCTTTTGGTCGAAGTTTGCGTCCAGTGCCTTTTTCATAAACCTTTTTTTCTTCAAGTAACTGGAGTGGATTTAAAACAGCAATCGAGATCCCTTTTAAATGATACTTCTGTACTGATAGAGAATCCTTGTGCCATTCCCAGTCTGGAAAACCATTCGCAATGAAGTTACCTTTGTTTGAAATTTTTACAAATATAAAGCTTACATCTAGATCGTTCTTCTGAAAATCTGTCTGAAGTAGACTAACTGTTTTTTTCTCAAAACCAGCATTAACCATTGACTTCTCAATGTTTTCGCGAAGTTGAATTATACTCACTAAATCAATATCTGAGTGTTCACGAGTAACTTTTCCAAGTAGAAAATCAATTGCCCACCCTCCACGTAACCATATTTTATAGTTGTGAGAAAGACAGATTCTATTAATTTCGTCTAGTATTTTCAATTGACTACTAACTAAACTAAAGTTCATATTCAACACACCTTTTTTAATCATCTTTATAAGTTTCTACTTTCGTGTTTACTTACCTTCTATCATTAACAAGTTTTTCCACAAAAAAAATAAGCTGTATTAGACAGCTTTTAACAAAAAGAATTTGATTACACTACTATATTAATCATTCCAAATTAGAGGTTTATAGATTTACAGTATTTTTTCGAAACAAGCCAAATATAAACAAATAAAAAGCTTCTTCAAAAATGAAGAAGCCATTTCTTATTGCCCAATATTTTCGTTTATTCCACTTGGTTTATTAAATAAAGCAATCGAATCGACAATTGATTTACTAGCGGGATTTAAACCAATAATATTTGTTTTTATATCATTTTCGTGGAATTTAATCACAATTTTATCTATTGCTGATACACCTGAATCATCCCAAATATGTGCATTTGATAAGTCAACATCTACTATTTTCACTTCATCTTTAAAATTAAATGCTGCAACAAAATCAGTAACTGAAGCAAAGAATAGTTGACCTTCTACTTTATAAACTCGTTTATTTGCTTCAAGTTGAGTAGTTACTTTTACTTTTGAGATTTTTGCTGCAAAGAAAACTGCACTTAATATAATCCCTATAATAACACCAATTGCTAAATTATGAGTTGATACTACTGCTCCAACTGTTACAACCATAACAGCTGCATCTGTTTTTGGCAGTTTTGTTAAGGTTTTTAGAGATGACCAATCAAATGTACTAATTGATACCATCACCATAACTGAAACTAGAGCTGCAAGGGGTATTTGAACAACTAACTTGTTTAATACCATAATTAAAAACATTAAAAAGGAACCAGCGACAAATGTAGATAATCTACTTCGACCACCTGATTTCACATTAATTACCGATTGTCCGATCATTGCACAACCAGCCATTCCTCCGAATAATCCATTGACAATATTCGCAATTCCTTGACCTTTAGATTCCAAATTTTTATTACTTGTCGTATCTGTCAGATCATCAACTATTTGTGCTGTTAATAATGATTCAATTAAACCGACTAAAGCTAAAGAAATTGCATAAGGCAAAATAATCTTAACCGTTTCAAAACTAAGTGGCACATTCGGTAAAATAAAACTTGGTAGTGAACCTGAAATATCCCCCATGTCTCCAACTTTATTTACATCACTTCCACTAAAAATTGCAATTAAACTAATTGTAATGATCGCTACTAACGGTGATGGTATTACCTTAGTAATTTTTGGAAACAAATAAATTACAACTAATCCACCAGCAACCATCGCATACATTTGCCACGACTGACCAACAAAATAAGGTAATTGAGCCATAAAAATTAAAATTGCTAACGAATTTACAAAGCCTGTCATAACAGATCGAGGAATAAATTTTACTAATTTACCAATTCCTAGAAAACCTAGAATCACTTGAATGATTCCTGTTAAAATAGTTGCTGCAAGCATATACTCTATACCATATTTTTTTACTAAACCAGCTAAAACAAGAGCCATAGCTCCAGTAGCTGCTGAAATCATCCCCGGACGGCCTCCAACAAATGAAATAACAACAGCAATACAAAATGAAGCATATAATCCAATTATTGGGTCGACACCTGCAATAATGGAAAATCCAATTGCTTCAGGAATTAGAGCTAAAGCAACAACAATACCAGCTAAAATATCTGCTCTTATATTAGAAAACCATTCTTTCTTAATTTTTTCTACCAATTAACGTACACCCCATATCTATTTTTTCACTTAAAATTCGATGCCGATTATCTAAAAAATAGTCTAACACCATTTTTCCCAAAAAGGAACCTTTTTTGGGAATATCGTATGGTATGATATGATAAACACCATAATAGTTAGGAGATTATGTATGTTAATTGGATATATGAGACCAAATCAAGAAGATCCAACATGCGAAGAACAACTAGTTCAATTGAAACAATTAAATTGTGAAAAAATAATATCAGAAGACCATTCATCTGCAAAAAATAGAACTCAACTGGACACAATCTTAACTAACCTAAAACAAGATGATAAAATTATTATTTCAAAACTCTTTACAATTGCAGATTCAACCCGCCATCTTGTAGAAATATTAAAAGTAATCGATTCTAAAGGGGCTTATTTACAGTCATATAAAGAAAAAATTGATACGAGTCTTAAAGCTGGCTACGCTTTTATTGATACCGTCAATCATTTGCTTACTTTTCAAAGTGATCTAATCAGTGAAAATACAAAAAAAGGATTATATGAGGCAAAACAAAAAGGAGTAACTTCAGGTAGACCTAAAAAGCCAGATGAAAATGTAAAACGTGCAATCGTCATGTATCAAAGCAAAAAATATACGCTTGAAGAAATTAAACAAGAAACAGGAATCAGTAAATCTACATTATATCGTTATTTGGAGAATTAAAAATGACCTTGATAAAGGTCATTTTTTCAATTCGTTCCATCTTTTCCTATATTATTTATTAACTTTTTCACTTTCTCATTTGGACTCCAACAGTTAAATTTATAATTTGTTTTAGTCTCAAATCCCAATCGACTGCAATAATATTTCATTCCTTCTATCTTTTTCTCCGCTTTGAAATGCTGACATGTAGCACAGCAATGGAAATCTTTCATATATCCTCCTAATTCTAAATCAGAACTTTAATTTATTAAATTCGGTAATAATAATAGCTGTTCCTTTTAAGAGAGGAATTCCCATGACAAATTAAATTGAGTAGCCACTGGCTACTCAAGAAATGATACATTATATTCCGTAGTATTCAATCTATTAAAGTTCTACTGTATTTTGATCAGTAGATTTGTATACGACAAAAGTTTTAGCCAATTTATCATGTAGCCCTTTTTTCTTACGTGTAAAAGCAATCATTATATAACCGATTCCGAATGTAATTGTAGATAATTCTTGTGCTAAAATTCGGCTTACAGAATCGATCGTTGATAAGTTTTCACCATCTGATTTTTGAATGACTAAACCCATCATAAATTTCCCAATCGTCCCCCGTAAAGATGTAATCGGTAGTACAAGTCGATAAATAAAAAACGACATGTAGTATGGCCATAAACTACTAGTAAATGTTAATCCAAGTATATTTTCAATAACTAGCTTTGCAATCCAGATCACTATACTAATTATTGCCCAGTCAATTAAAAACGCCCATAATCGAATCCAAAACCCAGCATGCTTTTGTTCCATAACCCTTGTTCATTCCCCTAAATTTATTTTTATAATTCTTACTAATATTTAATTTTAATTGTTTTTTCCTCTTTTTTACTGAGCACAAATTCACATTTCTACGGGCTTATTCTTCAAACTTGCAATTTTACTTAATAAATATTTTATCAAATTGTACTCTTTTCAACATTTTACGGTTATTTTCCATTTAATCACAGAAAATAGTAGGGTGTAGTAATTAATGTAAAGGAGATTTACCGATGAAGATTTGGATTACTTCTATTCTCATGGCTTTAGTTGTTTTTTCTACAACTTGCTCTTCTGTATTTGCTGAAAAAAATCATAAAGTTGCTATTGTAATTGATGATTTTGGTAATAACATGAAAGGAACTGAACAGATGCTTTCTCTGCCGATCCCGTTAACAGTCGCAGTGATGCCTTTCTTACCTTCAACCCAAAAAGATGCAACCGCTGCTCATAAAAAAGGCTATGAAGTTATTGTTCACTTACCAATGGAACCTAAAAAAGGTAAAGCAAGCTGGTTAGGTCCAAATGCTATTTTAACTAACTTAAGTGACCAAGAAATTCGTAAACGAGTAGAATTGGCAATTGATAACGTTCCATTTGCTATTGGGATAAATAACCATATGGGTTCAAAAGCAACCTCCGATGAAAGAGTAATGCGCATTGTTTTGGCGGTTTGTAAAGAGCGAGGATTATTTTTTTTCGATAGTAAAACAAACTATCGCAGCGTCGTTTCAAAAATTGCAGATGAGATTGGTGTACCAGTCATTGAAAACAAGTTATTTTTTGATGATTTATACACAATGAGCCACATTGAAAAACAAACTCGATTACTATTAGAAAAAGTAAAAAGTGAAACAACTATGATTGCAATTGGGCATGTAGGAGAACCAGGTGAAATGACCTCAAATGCGATTAAAGAATACATACCTAAAATTAAACAAGAAGCAACTTTTGTATTTTTATCTGAACTTGTTGAAAATGTACCGATTCCACTACATTAAAATTATTTATTAGCTTTACTAAACACAAAGACGATCCCTATGCAAATAAACTTCTATTAATTTTAAGCAGAGGATGCCCAAAATTTACACTTTTGGAACATCCTCTTTTACGACCTTATGGATATGAAACTTAGTTAAAGTAATTTTCAATCTCATTTTTATTCGTTAAAATCAAGATTTTTTTATTGTAATTTCTATATAAATTTTTAAAAAATTTCGGTTTGCCTACTTCCTCAAAATATCGATTCCATTTAAACATTTTGAAAAATATTTTTAGAGTCGGCTTGTAATTTGATTTTTCTAATCTTAGCTTTTGTAATAAAAACCTTCTAATTATACGATAAGTTCTAACGGAATATTTAGTATCTAAAAAAATGATTAACTCTGCATTTTCGAAACTATTAGCAACCCATTCTTCATTATGAACGCCTTCTACGATCCATGTATCTGTACTAATGAGATGCTCTAGATGCATTTCTCTTTCTTTTTCAGATCTCATTATATCTTTATGCCCATTTTGCCTTTTCCACACAACATTATCTAACTCATAATATGGAATATTTAGTCTAATAGCCATTTGTCTTGCTAATGTAGTCTTACCACTTCCAACAGAACCAATGATATGAATTTTCTTTGGTAAATTATTTTCCAATTAGATCACCACTTATCTTAATAACATTGAATCTATACTATTCTACTTAGTAGTTAAAATGACCTTTTTTAATTTATATATATAGTAAAGCAATCGCCATCCTTCATTCTAAGAATCCACTTTTTATTTCCACTCGTTACCGTGATTTCGAATTAACTTAATATCATTTAGATAATGCTCTAAGTGACCATCATCAATCATCTTTTGAAAAGCAACATCACCTTCATTTGCTTTTCTTTTAATTGTTTTACATAAACCTTCTATCCTTAACAATACCATCTTTAAATAATCTACTTCCTCTTTTTCACCGTAAGACTCAAAAAACAGGCTAACCCTTTGTTTTATGCGATCTGCATTATGTAAATGGCTATTATAAACTTCTTCACCATTTTCTGATAAATAAAATCTACTTAGTGGAACACATGTATAAAGAGTATAGGCTATGTCCCATAGTCTCGGGCCTGGTCCGGCTACATCAAAATCTATTATTCCAACTGGTTTTTCTCTATTAAAGATAATATTGTATCTAGCGAAGTCATTATGACATATTACTTCCATGTTCTTAGGAGTATTGTCAATCGGCTCCCAATCATCTGAAATTGGAAAATCACTTACAGCATTATGATATAGACGGAGCATTTTAGCTATTTCTTTTAAGGAATCATCAGACCACATATATTCCTTTAAAGGGTCATTTCCAGCTTCCCCTTCAATAAACGATAAGACCTCTCTTCCTTTTTCATCAATGCCTAAGAACTTTGGTGCATAAATGTAACCCTTCTTCTCTAAATGTTTTAATAACTGATGTATTTTTGTACTTTCAGGCTTTAATTCGCGTCGCACAGTGTTACCTGAGCGATAAACGTTAGAAACATTTCCACCTGTTAGCTTTTCTTCATTTTCATAGTTTGACATTAAAAATCCCTCCTAAGGTTCACATTAAGAAAAATATCCAATGTTCCCTCTAAATATGGATTGTGAAAAATGAACTTCTTAATAACAGAATAAATGAAAGAAAAATAAGTGCTTTAAAAATATTTTTATATCTAACTCTTTTATATTATTATGTAACTTAATGATGCAATAATTAGTTTGATATGAATTAATTGGATACTTTAAATATTAAACTTTTAATGATCCAATCAATAGCTAATAAACTTAATTTATCTTAATATTTATCAATCGTTGCACCAAGTACAGAAGCGCGGATAAATTTTAAACTTTTAAATCTTTTTAATTCCTCCGCTGTACCTGTAACCACAGCACCGTTAAAACGAATTTCTCCATTTGTTTCTTTCGTATTTTCTTTAATTCCTAAAAGTGCTTCTTTCACAGAACTTTTATGACTGCCTTTTTTGCTTAATTCGTTCAATGTGCTCAGGAAAGAATTCACGCCATATTTTGCTGAAAGCGGTACTCCCCCAGAAAATGTAATTCCAAAAGCACCACCACCGCCTTTAGTTTTTACGTCGTCACTATCTAATACATTTTCCATATAGTCCATCTGCTTTTTGGATGATGTATCAACCCATAACCAATTAACGTTTTTGTAACCTAACTGCTTATTTAATTCCTCTATCGTCATAGGTTTATTAAAAGAAAGCGCTACTTCAATTAATTTGTTCTTATCTAAATCTGTAGCAATATCTAACTCATGAGGTAAGTATTCATAAGACAGACCTGGATAATAGAAATCTATTTTTCTTTCATTATTAAATTCGTTATAACGTACATACCGATGAGCTTCTTCATTAAGTGTAATGACTTCTACAGATCCACTTCCTTGATCAAGCGTTTTGACTCTTCCAAATAAAGGGATTCTTTCCATCTTTTTATCCCATAGAATTGTACGATCTCCTATTGTCTTGTATATCCTTGTGTCGGTTGTGACACTGAAAAGTTCGTAATTATTTACTCCTCCACTTATTGATAAATTTGCTCCATGAATTGTACTATATTCAGTATCCAGATTCGCCTCTAAACGTGAGTTTAATATGTTTGTACGCTTATTTAATATGTACTTACCACCGTATAGTAATGCAGCTAATAAGATCATTGTTGTAAGAAGCGTAATAAAGATATATTTAATCGTTTGTTTCCTTTTTGATTTTTTAACGACTTTCTGTAATGAGGAACTTGTAATAAAATCTATTTCTTCCTCTTTATTAATTCCATCCTTATCGTTCATAATTTGCCTCCTTATAAATTTTTTCAAGTTTTTTACGAGCTCTAAATAAATTTGTCTTAATCGAATTCACACTTTTGTCTAATAACGATGAGATTTCTTCATATGAAAGTCCTGATTGATACTTAAGAAGTAACAGTTCTTTAAAATATGGTTTTAATCGAGAAAGTGCTATCGAGAGTCCTTCGTTTCGCTCCTTTTCTAGAAAAATATTTTCTGGATTCTCAACTTCATCTGCTTCAAGAAAGATCTCATTGAAATTCAACTGAGATCGCTTTTGCTTTCGACATTGGTCATAATAATCGTTTAATGCAACTCTTATCAACCAACTACGAATTTTTGAAGTCTTAATAGAATCATAATAAAGTAGATATTTATAAGCAGTTTCCTGAACAAGATCCTCAGCATCCGATTTAGATACTCCTAATTTAATTAAGTACCTAAATACGACATTAAGTTCTGAATTGAGCTCGCTATTTTTATTTATGTCATCCATCATCGTCCTCCTTTCTGCTTACTAGACGAATACGAAACCAAAAAGTATACAAAATATATGAAAAAATTTCCAAAAATAAAAGAGAGCTTCTGAAAGCTCTCGAAAAATCGACGGATACTTCTATTCAAAAATACATTCAGTATATTTGAATAGAAAATCCCAATACACTTCAAAAATAATTATAAAACTATCATTAAGTCTTATAATCACACACATTTGGCTCTTTTATTTTAAATGTGAACTTACAATATATCCTTTTTTGGAACCTATTTGTACGTAACTGTATGCTCTGCCACTTCCATAGCGATAAATCTCTAATTACACTACTAATAAATAATTGCGATAATATCTGTGTAACTTTATTTCCGCCAAAAAGTAGTTAATTCTGCTTTTTCTTGAATATTAAATTCAATCATTTTCTCAAGTAACTCATAATTGACAGGTTTTTTCCAAGGTATCCTAAACAAGCCTTTAGTAGCACTGTAACCAGCTTTTGCAATATCATCGGCAAAATGTACAATGCCCGCTTCTTCTGGTGAAACACTCATATGTTGCTTGGAAGTGGATAAACCGATAATAAATGTGCCGTGATCAGAAAACATTGGTGTATTCCACTTGATTTGAGATTCTAGATTTGGGAACTTATCTGCAATCCACTCCAAAACTTCAGTTGTTCGTTCTCGGTGATCTGGGTTATCAATACCTGCTAAATACTGTGCAAAAACTTCCATAGGTTCCCTCCTAAATAATATGTAGTTATGAATAGAATATTTGATTTTTTAGTATTACTATGTAGTTCCAAACTCCTTAGAACGTCATGGTATCACTCATAGAATTGAAAGCGACTATACCTAAAATTAAGATTAAAATAAAAACTATTTGAATACATATTCCAACAATACTGCAAACTCTACCTGAGACAGCTAAACCTTTGCCCTTTTCGTTTGAATATTTAATTTCAGTTATACTTTTTTTAGAAATAAAAAGACCAATAATTCCAAGTATAAAGCCGATAATCGGTATTATTATCGATAAAACGCCTAATGTTAGTGAAGAAATAGATTTACTATTAGTTGTTCCCATGTCAAACTCCCCCTTTTATTATCCCAAAACAAGAAACAAAATATTATTTTCTTCTAATTTTACCTTAACATTTAAATTTTGTAATTTGGGGGAATTTCGTCAAATTTAGCATTTTTTTACAAAACCTCGTCCATTCAATTGAATATTTTAAAATTAAACGGCAGCATACATTTATTTCTAAGATCAAAATTTATACAAGTTCCAAAGGCAAATACGCATATTCTTCGTCTTTACTAATCTCACATTTTCTGACTTGGATGGGGTATTTAAAAATAGGACCGTCTATTACCGTCGTGTGGAACTCTCCACTTTCACCACACGGGTCAATTCCACGAGCTTCAAGTTCAGTTATAAATTCATGTGTTACTGTACGCCCTAAATCTTCTTCTCGCATTCCTAACTTTAAATTAACGGTTACAACAATTGTTATAAAGCCTAAATTTATAAATTCTTCGACAGCTTCACGATGGTTCATTCCCCATAATGGCATCCCAAGCTTCAATCCTACCTTCTTTGTGATCATGTCGTGCCAACAATCTTGAGTTGGCATATCCAAGTCCCCTGTAACTAATACTTCTGCCCCTTGATTTTTAGCATTTTCTAGTAGGTGGATAAATACTTTTTCGTAATCACTCCAGCTTGCTACTCCGTTATAGATCGGTAAACCAATTGACTTAGCTTGTTCACGAACAAGTTCAGGAGGCATTCCATGAGACCTAGAACGATTTCCTTCTTCTTCAAGCATGACAATTAAACCAACCGGATCGCCAACTTTCATAGCTTTAAATAAAGCGAGAACACTATCCTTTCCACCACTAAAAGATGTAATAAATTTGTGCCCAATAGCGTTAGTTTTCCAATTTATTTTTTCAACCATATAATACTTTCCCTTCTTACTTGTCTAAAAAATCCTTTACTGCAGCTTTTATGTAACTAACTTCAATAATCTATTATCATTCAGGTGGAATTTTATATGTTACATTTCCATCACCATCTAAAAACTCCATCCGTGGAATATCGTTTTCATCCACTACCGTTCTGATCCGAGGTTTCCCTTTTGAATCTGATAGCTGAACGGTTACTTCACCTTTTGAATTTTTTCCCATAAATGCACGCTGTGTATTACCTTTCCAAATAGTCTCTAACTCTTTCTCTAGTTCCTCATCAGTTAGGTCAGAGTTTTGAATATCGCGTGTTCTTTCCATTAAATCTGGTAATGGCATATTTGGTCGATCATAAACGGAAAACCCATAATGTCGTTGTCCGTTCTCATCAATATAATGCATTTGTACGACTTGATCTTGTTTATACTGATCAAAAGTTAATGAAGCATAAGATTCATAGTTTCCTTCATCATCCTTTTTACTGCCAAATATAAGACCGCCGCACTCATCGCCTTCCCGATTATAAAACATCAATCCTGCAATTGGATCCTCTTGCCTATGCCCAGGAAGAATGTCTTTCCCGTCCATAATTGCTGGCGGAATATGATCATTATTAAATAAACGCATTCTTACCGTGCCATTTTTATCGACAATATTTATATTTTCAACATTAATATTCTTATAATCTTCCATTTAATTCTCCCCCTATACTCTACTACATAGGAGTTTCTAGCTTTTACTTAAAATTCCTTTTTTTTACAAAAACCAACAGATAAAAAACGATTAAACTTGATTATCTAATACGATGCCTTTTTTAAAATCTTCCCATTCTTCTCTTAATAACCCCATACGAATAGAATCATAATAATGTCCGTCATAGTAACGACATTTTCTCAATCTCGCTTCCATAGTCATACCCAATTTTTCACCAACTTTGATCATTCGATAATTTCCTGACCAAGTAGTATAACCTACACGCACCAATGGTAAAGTATTAAATAAGTGGTCTATCCAAAGTTTTAATGCTCTAGTACCATACCCACCGCTCCAGTATTGAGGGTCATATATCCCAATTCCCATTTCGAGCCAGTTAGAAGGTTTATGTTCCCAATAATAACTAACAATTCCAATTATTTTTCCTTCCACCTCTATAATCCACATCGAATCTTGATTCACAACCCGATCCTTTGTAGTTAAATATTCTTCAAAAGTCATAGATTTATGCTCATAATATGGTGCATCCCACTTTTTCCATTCTGGTTCGTTTTCTTTGAAAGTTAAAGTCCAAAGTGTATATAAGTCTTCTTCATTTATTGGCCTTATTTGTAATTCTTGATCGATATGCAAATTTATAATCTCCCTTTTAATAGAATTTATATTATTTAAATTCCGTAAATTAAGATTGATTCCTTTAACTAATTCAATACATCTTTTATTTCAAATTAAGTAATAATCCCCCTACTAATTCACCGAAATACACTGCACCACCAATCGTGTATGAGTCAAAATATACTTTCCCTTTAGCTTTAAAATATATAAAACTTCCTTTACTTTTTTTTGCTCTTACATATACATAGCAAGTTTTTTCTCCATTAAAAATTTTATAAAAAGGTTTGACTTCTGCTATGAGATTTTTATTTACTCCTTTTTCCTTGAATAAATAATTTGCAACAGCATGTTTAGTTAAAATCGCATTTAATTCAAAATAACAAAGTGTAATAATTAATAAATTTAATATGATAACTTTAGATATTTTTTTCATTGTTTCTACTATTCACCTCCTGCTTTTTCTTTTCGTTTAACGCTCAAAATTAATTATTGGTGCTAAAATATTTGTCATTTGTAATACTCTCTAAATAAATTTTACAATGTCTTTGAATAAGAAAAAGAAATAGAAGTGTACATATTATGAATAATCTTGTTTAAAGATTCTCGAAGCCATTTTTTTAGTCCGTTCAAAATATCTAGCCTCATTTTTTTGAGGAATCTCTAAACTTATCTCCCAATAAACAGTTTTTTAGAAAAAATAAAAAGGGCAGTATAATCAGCCCTTAATTTAGGTGAAAAATATATTATATTTTGAAAATAAACTTATACACTTCATTTCTTAACATAATGAAGCATTGCAAGTTGACCTAATTTTTCTACTTTCGTTAATTTGTAGCTTTGCGTAATATCATCCCCGCTATAAAGGGAGATACCCTTCCCTAAAACTATTGGTGCAATAGCTATCTGAAATTCATCAATTAAATTTTCTTTAAAAAATTCTCGTGCTAAGTTTCCTCCACCAACTAACCAAATGTCTTTACCCGGTGCTTGTTTTAAGTTTTCTACGAAAGTTTTAATATCTTCATCAATAAAAGAAGCATATTCATCTGATCCAGTTGTAGATTTTGAGAATACATAATTTTTATATGTGCTATATGGATAATCCATGTCAAATCCTCGAACGACGTCGTATGTACTTTTTCCCATAACTACAGTGTCAATTCTTTCTAATAGAGTATTGTAGCCAGAGTCTCCTTCTACTTCTGTTGTTTCTAGCCATTCTAAAGTACCATCAGGATTTGCGATATAACCATCAATTGAAGTACCTACGTATAAGATAATATTACGTTTGTTTTCCAAATTAAAAACTCCAATCATTTATGTTCGTATGAATCTAATTCATTCAATTACTAATTCATTTATCTAGTATTGTTGAAAATTTAATTAGTATGCTTTTTTGTTAGTTGCTTACATTTTCTATATTTGAATTAATAATGTGTCAAAAAGAGAGATTAAAAATATAACCAGTAGGAAAAATTCAGTTACCCACTGGTTTTTATGTACATTATGAATTTCTATATTTTCCAAACATAATTTCATCATAATATTTATCTAAATAAGGTAAATCCAGCTCTTTTGCAATCTCAATTTCAGCTTCTTGATCGTATTCTACCCTTACAAATCGGATTGAATTTGTGGAGTATGTTCCATCTAAGATTGCATATGAAGCTGTTGTTAAATCTAGTGAATTTCCGACACTTCCAACATTACATAAAATACCGTTTTTAAAAGTTTCTAGGAATGTTGTATGTATATCTCCATAAAAGACGATATCAGGTGATTGATCACTTATATTTGAATTTGTTATTTCACTATTTTCAAACATAGATAATCGTTTTTCAATTGGATGAAATGGTAAGATTCGTTCGAATTCGCTTCTTGGTGAGGCATGGAAAAATCTTATTAATTGTCCATTTAATTCAAGATCTATATTAAATGGTAACGAATTAAGATATTGGTAATCATTTTCTGTTAATCTCTCTTTGAACCACTGTATAAAATCATTATCAGAAGGTGCCTGAATAAATACATCCCAATTTCCACGAACTACTTGTTCACAATTCTTTTGAATAAGTTCAATACAGGCTGAACCTTGAGGGCCTTTTCCAATTATATCACCTAAGCAAAAAACTCGTTCGATTCCCCTTAATCTAATGTCCTTTAAAACTGCTTCTAATGCTGTTTTATTTCCATGAATATCTGAAATAATCGCAATTTTTGTCACCTGGCTCACCCCTACTCTCCATTTTTTTATGTAGTTTTTACAAAAACCTGTTAATGCTAGAAATAAATTTATTCATTTATATTATAACGAAAATTAAAGTAGTTTGATAAATTATTAATTACTTACGGTGTCCATCAATGCGTGCCCGCTTATAGCCATAATAGACACAAGTGCCATTTTGAGATAAGTCTTTTACATCAAAACCGCATTTTCGATAGAAATCAAAATTATTAGAAGAAGTATGAGCAAACCAATCACCGTGCGGGAGCTTTTGAACGCAAAGTTCAACTAGTTTTGTCCCGAGCCCTTTGCCTTGATACTCCGATAAAACAACCAAATCCAATATATTGGCCACCATAACTTGATCTGAAATGACTCTTACCATCCCAATCACTTTGTTCTGATCCCAAACAGTAAATGCCCAAGAAGAGTTTTTAAAAATTAATGTAAATTTTTCTTTTTGCCATAATGGAGTGTTTCTAACCCACCCAGCGTCTTCAAAAAGTGCTTCAACATCATCAACAGGAATGCCTTCATTACCTTCCCTTATGACGAATCCATTGAAATATTCATACATACTTAACTCACCCTTTATTTTATCATCTTAATCTACATTTCAAGAAAGCGCCTTAGTATTCCTTCTATAGAAAATACTCTTAACAAAATAATAAGACTGTAAAAACAGTCTTGATAACAAACAAAACAGGGCTGTCCATGAGTCAGAAATACTGACTTATGAGACGCCCCGTTTTACTTCTATTCAACAGTTATTTTTTCAAACCCATTACTTTTTTAAGAACTTCATAGATATGAGTGTTTTCGTATGATCCTGACAATTGTTCCGCTCCAGCACCTGTTGCTGTTAAAGGTACCGTTACACCACCATGTCCACTTGTTGTCCAATCAATCATAAATTGATTGCTACTATTTGCTACTTTAAATGGACCGTCTTCTTTTGAAATTCCATCTCCAGACTCATCTTTACTATCAACATCTTCAATCGTTAATCCACCACACTCATGATCTGCTACAACTAGAACTAGAGTATCAGGGTGTTTTTTTGCATACTCTTTTGCGATTGAAACTGATTTATCTAGTTCTTGACCAGCTTTAATCATTTTTTCCGCATTATTTTCATGAGACATTTCATCAGTTCCTTCTTCTTCAACCATTAAGAAGAAACCATTTTTATTCTTTGAAAGGGTATCAATTGCTTTTTGAGTCATGTTTGGAAGTGATACTACTGGTTCGTAAAGATCCCCTTCACCTTCTTGACGTTGCTCAAACATTTCTTCGTTTGCAAATAGTCCTAACAACTTACCGCTTTTTGCATTTTGTAGTTCTTTTGAATTTGTCACATAGTTATAACCAAGATTTTTAGCCTCGTCAACAAGATTACCTTGTGTTCCTTTACTCTGTTCAGTTGTGTCTTTTGCAGGATGATCTTCGTATTTCCCAGCATTTCCAGCAGTATACCAAAAATCTTCCCCACCACCTAATAGGACATCTACTTTACTATTTTCAAGATACTGCTTAGCAATGTCACTTTGCTTTGATCGATCAGTAACATGAGCACCGAAAGCAGCTGGAGTCGCATCAGTAATTTGGCTAGTTGTTACTAAGCCAGTTGATTTACCTGCGTCTTTTGCCATTTCTAATACTGTTTTTACTGATTTTTTGTTTTCATCAACACCAATAGCTCCATTATAAGTTTTTACTCCTGAAGCCATTGAAGTTGCAGCAGCTGCAGAATCTGTAATAACTGAAGTTGAACTCGTATGTACAAGCCCAGTATAAGGCATGTCATCCATCGCTAGTTGACCTTTTTGTCCTACAGTAGCAAGCCTAATTGCTTCGCGATGTGCTGCGCCCATTCCATCCCCAACAAAAACAATCACATTCTTTGCCTTAGCATGATGATTACTTACAGAATTAGAGTTTCCTTTTGCATCGACAAAATGATTTAAACCCAGTGTTGACACAGCGGCAAATGATAAAGCTGCACTAATAAATGTTTTCTTTTTTCCCATGAATAACACTCCTCATTGAAATATTTCTTACTTTCAATATAAAGGATGAATATTTAGGAATTGTTTAACTAGCGTTAATAATTTTTTAATTTAAATGAACAATTTGTAATGAAAGTTAATCTTTATTAAACAAGTTAAACAAAAAAAGGAACGAAAAATCGTTCCATACTGGTGAATATAAACTTAAGATTTAACGTTTTTCTGTAAAACCAAATACAATCCAAACATAGTTAGCATTATTGCTGTTGAGACCGCAAGTACCAATAAGTTATAGATTGGATTAATCGTTAAACCTAATACATGATCGTTTGATCCCATATTATAAAATGTTTCTAATGGTGTACCCGGTTCTGGTAGTACACTGTAAAAATAAAAAGATGGCACACCGTGATTAATAAATAAGTTATTAATTATAATCGTAATTAAAAAATAAGCTACTAATATTGCAAAGCTCTTCAAAAAAATATTGAAATTAAATTTTGGACGATAAATAAATAGTAAGTACAATACACCTATTACGATAAATTCATGAAGAATTACATAACAAATGGCACCCACCTCAAACAAACTCGAGTAATTAACTAAAGAATCTGCAAAAACTAATGAAATATAACCTGCTGGCAATGATAGCGTAATAGCAATCAAAGATATAAATCTATTTCTAGTAAGAATCGCTCCAGGTACAATCAACCAAGCAGATAAATGACAAAGCTGTAGAGGTATTATATCGGATAGATCGTTTCCATGAAAATAATTATAAATATTTCGAATTACCATAAAAAGGATTAAAATAAAAGCAATAATTTTACCAACAAAATGCTTTGCTTCAACGCTTTTTCCACTCATCACTTTGATCAAAATATAACTCATAATAAACGGAGAAACCATTAAGATGTAATGTGGCCAAGTATACATTTCAAAATGCATAACTGATCCCCCTTCTCCCCTATGATCGAGCTACTTTCTAAATAGCAAAGCTTAAGCATCGAGAGCTCAGTAGACTATTCAATTTAGATTAACCCTCCCTGCAAATAACTCCTAACATTGAAAAACCATCAATGATTGTACTTCCTATAACTAGTTTATTTATTTTGACAACCTATTTATGCCAAGTTTTCGGCTTAATAAGAGTATTAATTAAGCCATGAAATCATCAATAATTTCAATCACTTCAATTTTCCCATTAATTAAAAGCTCGGGAAGTTCAGTTGTAATATTGCCCTTCCAATATTCCATAAAAAAGATACTCCATCTATATATCTAGTTCAATTAATAAATATTAATAATTAGTACATCCTACATAAAAAAGGAGGTATAGAATGAAAAAAATTCCAATTATTATTGCCCTTGTTATGATGATAAGTTTTCCAATTAAATCTCAAGCTTCATCTTTAAAACAACTACCTATTACAGAGAATACAAATCAGTGGAAATTAAGTATTGATAAAGCGATAACAGGCCCTAATCTTACAAAGGCTAAACCCGGTGTATACAATACGTATAGCTTAAAAATAAACAATATCGGCGATCAAAAGATCCAAAACGTAAGAGTTGAAGCTTTTCGAAATGAACCAGGTTCAAAAACGATGTTCGAACTTTTTACATCTGAGGATAAGAATGTTTTAGCTTCTAGGAAAAGCGACTTTCATCATCAAAACTTTCCTATTTCTGTGAAGGCAACAGTATTAGAAATTGATATTACTTGGGAAAAAGTGATTGAACAAAATCTAGTAAGACATTTTAAAGAAACGTTTATCTTTGAGCAATAATGATCCTTTTGATTAAGATACAATGATAAGAAAGGACAATACATTTTTATTTTGTATTGTCCTTTTCTTCTATAAATGGAAGCAAATAAAATTAGATGTTCCTTTATGATTATTTAAATTCTCCAATAAACCAGATTTCACTTTCATAGTGGTAGTCTTCATCATTAATCAATTCTTTAAAACCTAATATTTTCAAATCATTTCGAACAGATAATCCCCATTCTGTTTGAATGTTTCTATTAATAGATAGTCGGAGCCATTGTTGGTATTCATCATCCCTCTTAAAGAAATCTTTAAAATGTGAGTCACCTTTAAATACAATAATTTGAGAACTAGATAAATCTGGTAAATCAACTGCAACAACAACTCTATATTTTTCTTTATCATTCGGTTTTAATTGTGTTAAATGTTCAGCTCGGTCTAATAGAGTTTGTATGCAAAGTCGTTTGATTTTTTTGGGTGTTTTGTTAGAACATATAAAGGCTTGAGCAACTGGTAAGTGTAGATGCCAATACCCATTGTAAAATTCTGTTGGAAACTCCGATGTATTTTCTTCAACTCGTTTAATCAAAGTATTAAATTTTCGTTTAATCCCTCGAACTTTTTTCTCTCTCATAATAATTCCCTCTTTTATTTAAAACTTCAATATAATGCTGAATAACGTCCTAAAATTGAAACTAGCTCAATTTGTGGTATATGTAAATAGGTGCAAGTTGCTAAATCGTTCAAGTGTTTTATGCTTCTTTTTAAGATAATCTCACTCAAAGTCATTCTACATTTATCCTTTTATACAATACAGACATTGGTTTTTCTTATTTGAATTTCAACCGTGTTATGAATTCTGCGCTCTTCATGTGATTTTTTTAAGTAATCAAGATCCGTTCCTCTTTCAGTAACATCGCGAATACTTCTTCTCATTAATTACGTTTCTCCGTCTGTATATATGTAAATTTTCAAATCATACAAGCTCGGATCAGTGAAAGCGACACTCATACCTTCTACAACATTAATTTTATTATTTCTTGATATTATTTCACTCTTAGCATATCGAGTGCCTATCGAATAAAAGTCTTTACCATTTCTCAACATTAGAATATCTCTTTCTAATACCTCTACATTATGAGCAGCCGGGTGGCAATCAGTCATTTTATCTTGATGTCTCTCATTATTATATTCATAGTTTATACTTGTGTATTTTCTGAGACTAGAACCAATAATATACGGATCAGTATTTATATAATTTACGCCTGTTTGTCCTATTAGCTTTAATAGATTATGTACAAACGTTGTCTTTCCAGATGCACCATGACCAGAAATTCCTATTATGATTTTTTTATTTTCTTTATTTATTAAATTAACTATTTCTTTTAATATTTTATCCATGGAATCTCCTATTTTTATCTTATTTTTCAGTTATGCAGTATGTTTTTTATTTCGATTGTTAAGTACTACAGCCGTTGGTATCATTAATGCTATTATGCCTGTTAAAGTTTCTACGATTCCTGCAGTTATAAAAAGTGCACTTGGACTACTAACCTCAATAAACCAGCCACCTAATGCTTGTGCTATTGGTACAATTCCCTGAGCAACAATCATATTAACACTGGAAACTCTTCCCATTACTTCCACTGGAATAACTTTTTGAAATACACTTGGTACTATTGTACTTACTAATGCAGAAGCAATGCCAATTAATCCCATAATAATTATTGCTTCCCAAACATTTGTTGCGAATCCTAATAAAAGTAGCCCCAAACCTTGAAGAGAAACGGCTATCATAATTAGCTTAAGACTTGGATTTTTTAATATAATTACAAAAGCTAGAATTAGAGACATAATGATCCCGCCGCCTCCTAACATTGACTGCATCAGGCCAAACTCATTTTCATTTGCACCGAACGATTGTGCTAAAAAAGGTAATCCAACAAATAGCATTCTAAAACTGGCGTTAGCAAAAAGCATTGTAATGATTAACGTAAGAACTAAACGATTATGTAAAATGAATCTTAATCCAAAAATAAGTTCCCCTTTAAGGGTAGATTGCTTATCAGGTTTGGAAACGTTCTTTATTGGCTTTAGCTTCAGCTTAATCAAAGTTAATGCTGAGACAGCGAACGTAATACAAATAAATATAAAACATGTTTTCCCTTTATCAAATTGATATAAATAAGCACCGATTATTGGTCCTATTAAGGCTGTGATTTGCCAAGTTCCGGCAAATAAACTATTTGATTGAACATTTTTACTGTCTTCTATTACTCTCTGTCGAATCGAAGTAACTGCAGGCCAATAAAATGCGTCAACAGTTCCAAAAATAAACCCTAAAATCAAAATATAAGTCATATTAATACTATTTAATATAAGAAGGAAAAACATAACTAAAATTAAGATTGAACGAAGTAGATCAGACAAGATCATAACTTTTCTTCCATCAAATCGGTCTACAATCACTCCACCAATAAGCATAAACACAATCCTAGGTACTCCTACTACTAGCAAAAAAGTCCCCATCATAATACCAGAACCTGTTAGTTCCTTTATCATCCAAGGAACTAGAAAATAGTAAATAGAGTCACCTAATGCAGAAAATAAATAGCTTAACCAATACATCAAAAAATTACGACTTTTAAAAAGACTAGAACACCTATTTAAACTCATACATCCTCCCAAAATTTTCACAACTCATATTTTAAATTAAACATGGCTTATCTATTTTAATTATATCATCGGTAAATCTACTGAATTGTTAGTTTGCAAAATAAATAGATGATGTAACAAAGGTATAACTTTAATGGGAATGCTTTTATTTCTTTTAAAAGTTGAGTGGTTTATCCGTTAAAATAAAAATTAAGCTTCGGAACATGAAAATAGAAATAACTGAAGTGAAAGAACGTGTTCTTATAAACGTGGAATGTGCAAATTAAACCATGGATCGTGCAAATAAGTGTTTGGAATGTGCAATTAACAGATAAGATAATGCAAATAAACAGTAAACTGCAATTAATACTAATGAAACTGCAATTAAAACTTACAAATCTGCAATTAAAAATAGGGAAAGTGCAATTAAGTTCCCTTGTATTCCCAAAAAATTTGATAATACCCATACCAGTTAGGGTATTATTACGTAAATACTGTTCGAATTAACTGCTGATAAAAAGAAAATTAGTAAGTTTTCTCTAAATCTTTCTAAACCAACTAAAATAATTACGAAATCTTTTTAAAATCTATGAAAAAGGATCAAAAAACGACTGTAAATAAAAAATATCACTAAAATACCCCTCATTTCATTTTTTTGACCGAGGTTTTGGTACAACTTAGCACCTAAAGCTTTCGTAGACTATCAATAAAATCAGCAATTTTTTTAATTTAAATAAGGGGACACCCATTTGTCAGTTTTCCTGACCTTTAGGATTACCCCCTCGAAAACTTAAACTAATTTTAAATTCGTTAAATGCTGCAATGCTAAATAAAATGCACTTACTGTAAAGAGTTGATTTATTTCTCCATTCTTTATTTTAGCGAATACTTCATCTATATCTGCTAATTTAATTTCAATAAATTCAGTAGAATCAAGTTCTTGTTCAAATGCATGATTAGCATCTAAAATTAAATAAGAGATTACTTTATTATTTTGTGTTGATGGATTAATAAAAAACTCACCTAATAAAATTGGTTCAGTTTCTGTAATATAGCCAGTCTCTTCTCTTACTTCCCTTAAAATGGCTTCAGTATAAGTTTCGTTTACTTCTGCCTTACCTGCTGGAATTTCTATAAAAAACTCTTGGCCAGCATATCTAAATTGGTTTACTAGCACTATTTTATTCTCTTTTGTTACAACAATAGCATTAACCCAGTCTGAGTATTCATTAACATAATAATCCTGAATAATTTCTCCATTTGGCAACTCACAGCTATCTTTTCTTAAATTTCCAAATGGAGTCTTAAAAATATATTCTGAATTTAGCGTTTTCCATTTCTGCATATTAAACTCCCTAATTATTTGCTTTTAAAAAAACGATCCATAATAAAATAATTAGCTAACATAAAATGCAATTCCAGAGAACTATATCGAAATTACCGAAATAATAATTTCCATACAAATTCACGTTCAAATATACATCTCGTTATTTACTATTTTTTTATAGCCTACAAGTGTTGTGCGTTCATTTAACCGTTTTGTTTCGCCTGATTGCTTGTATCCCATTTTTTCATATAAATGACAGTTTCGTCTTTCTTCTAGTAATGTTCTTAATTCCCAAGTAGTTGCTTGTGGAAATTGCTGCTCTATTAGTTGAATTGCCTTTTGTGCAAGTCCCAAGCCTTGGTGCTCTGGTAAAATGAACATCGGGCTAATCCAAAATTGCGTTTTTTCCTTCCAATAAACACAGACTGCTCCAACAAGAACATCATCGTGCAAAATTTTATAAAAACCTCCTGCAGGATAGTTAATCCTCTTAATTACCCGATCTATTGATTCGTTTGCAGGACTTGTATCAAAATCTTGATATTTTTCTAACAATGGTAAAAAGGCTTTTACTTGCATGTCAAAAATGATTTGTGCATCTGCGATAGTTGCTTTGTCTAATCGTAAGTTCATAATTTTCACCTCTAGTTAGTCGTGTTCATATTCTAATTTCTATATGTTTTATTGTTTTTCCTTGTTTAACTATTTTCCAAACTGTTAATAACTTTTTAAATTAGGTTAGTTTTCAATGAAACTCGTATGTTTTTTACTTATTTCACTTCTAAAGCAAAAGCATAAAATGCGTCACCATGTGAAACATGTTTATCTTTTTTATCCCTCCAATATACTCCGTAAGAATAGTAATAGATTCCTTTTTTGGTTGGTACAGTAAAATGATTATTTTCAATTATTACTTCGCTTTCCTTATTATTAACTATCTCATTTAGGTGGATTTCTCCCGGTTTTGGGCTATAATTCATTACGATCGTTACAACTTCGCCAGCTTTTACTGGAATCTTCTTTTCATCTTTTAATAGTTCAATTGGTCCAGCCGTATCAACACACTCTGCTTGCCCTTTTGTCTCCCAACAATACGTTCCTAGCTTCGTTTCATATGTTTCATTCCCTATTTGAATATGTGTTTTTGGAGGTTTATCACCTTTCAAACTATCATTTTGTGAACAAGCAGTAAAAGTAAAAAGGATAAAAAGCAGAGATACAATTAACCTTTTAGACATTTGCTATACCTCCCATCTATTATTTGGATTATAAGTAACACTCAATTTATGAGAAACAATCATTTTTCTAAAAATTTTAATTTTGTCCCATCCATTTGCTCTACAATTAGAACTTTCGTATTTTCATTTGTAGAATAAATTTTATCGCCTACATTTAAAATATTAGAAGAAAAATTGTCTTTTAAAACTGCTCCACCTCTAATTGCTTTTTGAACAACCCCTAATTGCTCTTTAATTGTAAATTTATTAGTTTCAACATGCCCTTGAAACACATACTCATTTCCATTCATTAGTAAATAAGCCATAGTAGAATCTTGAACTGTATCAGCCATTTCGTGTACAGATGAACTGTCACTAGAATCATTAAATAAATTTTTAAAAGAAGGTTTATTAATCATTGAAAACGTTAGAAACAATAAAACGAATACACCTAAAGCAATTGTGATCCTAGTTCGCTTATTTTCTCGTTTATCATGCGCCTTATTCCACACCTGATGGAATGTGACTGTAGTGTTATGTACATCCAAGTTGCCTTTAAGCGTCTCTTTAATTTCAGAAATTGGAGCGTTTTCCTTCATTTAGATTCACTCCTTTTTAGTCTATGATCAACTTTAAGAATTTCATTGTCGGATAAGCGATTTCTCAATTTTACAAGTGCATAATTTAATCTTGATTTACAAGTTCCTATTGGAATATTTAATGAAGCTGCCACTTCCTCCAATTTAAGTTCTAAATAATAATGAAGCACAATCACTTCCCGACTCTTATAAGGTAACAAGTTAATCTCTTTCCAAAGTTCATCTTCCATTTCATTTTTTAAAATTGAATTTTCTACAATTTTGTCAGTTGAAATTGCAGAATTCAAACTAAAAATATGTTTTATCTTGTGTTTTCGAATCATATTACGTGTAACATTAACTGTTATTCTATAAATCCAAGGTTCAATTGATTTAGTAGCATCAAATAAATCCATTTTTTTAAATATGCGAATGAAGGTCTCCTGCGTTATGTCATCAGCCATTTCTTTTGATTTCGTCAAAAAGTAAGCAGTTCGAAACACTAATGAAGAGTGATTATTAAACAATTCTTCTAAACTATTTTTATTACTTTCAGCCACTAGATCTCCCCCCTTTATACCTTTTACTTTATATACACTTGAAACCAATTTATAGTTCGGTATTTTTTATATAAACTTATGTTCTATTAAATTTAATTAAAAAACATGATTATTTAGTATGTATTTTCTAATGGAGACAAACAAAAAAAAGCCACTTAAAGTGACTTTTGATTTTGTTAAACATACTAGTTTTAATGAGAAGAGAAAGTTGTACGACCTTTTCCTAATCCCAGTAATTACTAAAATTCAATAAGATTATATTCCTTCTTCATCAACCAAGTTTTCATTTTCCCGTTTATTATGGAAAACAAACATTTTTTGACCAAAATAATTTACGATTGTGTATAAACCTGTGCTAATTAAAACTGCTAAATCAGTTTTCATTTTATCTGAAATAAAATCTGTATTGCTTAATGAGAAATCGATTATTTTTGCCCCAAGATTATAGGCAATAAAATAACTTGCTAAAATGACAATAATAAATAGTGGAACACTTTTTGAGACTGAGCTTTGACTTTTAAATGTAAATTTGCGATTTAATAAATAACTTACACATGCTCCAATTGTATTTCCTAAAAAAGTAGACCACCAATATGACAAGCCAAGTAAATGTAGTAATAAATAGATTGCAGATAATCCGACAATCGTATTTAAAACTCCTACTGCAATAAAACGAAAAAAGGTTCTATTCATCTTTCATCCCATTATGCACCACTTCTTTTAGAAACTCGAAAGAATTGTTCGTGGAGTATAAATCCGTTTCAATCGCATATCTTGGGCGTTTTTTAACTTCATGGTAAATCTTTCCTATATATTCACCGATTATTCCGATTCCCATAAGCTGAATTCCACCTAAGAACCAAATTGAGACCATTAAAGACGGCCAACCAATAATTGTATTTCCTAAAATATGCTGTGCAACTGTATAGCCTCCAGCAATTAAACTAAAGATTATTGATAAAAATCCTAGCAATGTAACGAATCTTATTGGAGCTATACTAAAAGAAGTAATTCCATCAAATGCAAATGAAATCATCTTTTTTAATGGGTATTTAGATTCGCCAGCTAATCTTTCCTTACGATCATAGTAGACCTTTGTAGATGGGAAACCTACAAGTGGGACTAGTCCTCTTAGGAAAACATTAATCTCTTTATATTTGAATAACTCATCTAATGCTCGTTTACTCATTAACCTAAAATCTGCATGATTGGGCACTAAATTAATCCCTATTTTACTCATAAATCGATAGAATCCAAGCGCAGTTGAGCGCTTAAAAAAAGTATCTGTTTCTCTACTATCTCTTACGCCATAAACGATATCGTATCCATCTATAAATTCTTCTACAAATGTACGAATGACATTAATATCATCTTGTAAATCGGCATCAATAGAAATCACACAATCTGAATGCTTGTTAGCAATTTCAAGACCTGCAATAAGCGCATTCTGATGCCCTACGTTTTTTGAAAGCTTTAATCCTTTAACATAATAATTTTCATTACTTTCATTTTCGATTAATTTCCATGTTTGATCTTTACTTCCATCATCTACAAATAGAATTTTACTATCATCTGAAATCAAATGGTCATCTATTAAATCTTCTAATACGAGAGAAAGTTGATTAGAAGTTTCCTTAAAAACTTCCTCCTCATTATAACAAGGAACAACTATTGTTAATAAAGGTCTTTTCATATATATTATTCCTTCCATTTCAACCGTTATTTTACTTCATATAAATAAATTCGCCATGCTGAATTTTTATTATCAAAGGTTTTTTTCAATACTAAATCATTACTTTTTGCATTATCTATTGGTACTGCAGAAAAGATATATTGTCCACCCATTTTCTTAAACACACTCATATTTAGCTGCAGATGATGAATTCTTACGTTCGAGTTCTTTTTGAATTCATAATTTTTCCCTAATTCCGCTACAAAAATATAGCATCTTCCACCCCAATGATCGAAGTAATTTTCAAGTAAGGGACTTTTCTTAAGTTCTGGAGCTATAATTTTTCTAAATTGATGCTTATACTTTAAAGAATAAAAATTATTATAAGTATCAAGTGTGTAAAAACCGTTATATTGTGCAATCGCTGGATGAATCCCAATACTTGCAACTCGGTAACTATTTTTCGGTTTACCAATGTATTTTGCAATTTCTGTAAATTGATCAACTGCATAAAATTGTTTATATGACGGCTTACCAGCTACTCGATATACGATTTCGTCATTTGCACAAAACATAACAAGAACTTGAACAACGAGACATATTTTTACAAACTTCCGCCAGCCTTTTCCTTTTAACCATAAAAGATAGCCACCAACTGCAAACATCATATAAATAATTAATGGCCTTAAAAAATGGAATCTAGCAAAATTAAATGTATTTAATAGTTGATAATGGTCTTTTAACGGCTTCCATCCTTTATAAAACCAAAATGCATACCAAACAGATAGTAAAAAGTTTAAGACAAATAAATAATAAAATCTTCGCTCACTAATATTTCTCTTTTTATTTCTAATTATCCAAAACGTTATAAATGATAAAGGTACGATGACTAAAGTGTGAAGAGTCAAAACATGAGTATGTCCTAAGAAATAGTTCTTGAATACCAATCGAACCGTATGCCAAAAACCTAAAGTTGAGCTTACAAATTCATTTCTACTAGTAGGTTCAGTTGGAAAAACCAATGAATAAACTAGACGATACTCGATCCCTAAATACATTAACGTCATTAATAAAATACTTAAAAAGAAAACTAAATTCAGTTTCTTTTTGACAATTACGTCCCTTAGCCATAAAAAGCCCATAAATGCTAAAAAGAAAAAGAATCCTAATACAAAACTAGAATAGAATGGTAATAAAATTAAAGTAATCCAATCTTTCCAATTGTGTTTGCCGCTTCTTATATTTAAAAATGCCCAAAGTGCTAATGGCATCCCCAATGTACTTAACATCCCTGATGGCCAAAATGGAGTTAGTGCAAACGCAAGCGAAACCCATACTCTAATCATGTAGTTTTCTTTTAATGTTATAAAATGTTTTTTTAATAACAAATACATACCCAAAAATGCAAAAACTCTAGTGATTGCTTGGGCAAATGAGTAAGCTAGCATTGGTGGAAATATATTATTTAGCCACTGAATCCCACTAAATTCTGTTCCATATGCATTTCTTGGTAATCCATTAATGATTTGTGGGATTGTAGAATTTAAACCACCAAATAATTGACCAGAATTTTTAAGTGTTTTATACCATGCTATATTTGAATCCAGATTATCATGAACTCTTATATGAGCGTTTTCTCCTAAAATGAATAAAGGAGAAAGATAGATCAGCATTAAAATGAATGCTAATACTAAATGTTTTTTTTCTTGACTCCAACTTGAATAAAATTTCATATTTGTTACACCACTTTACAATTACTTATTTCATTTTTAATTATTTAAATTTCACACCAAAAATTAACTGTCGATTTAAATCTTACTTTTATAAAGTCCACTACTATTCAATAATCCTATAAAAATGAAACGAAAAAATTTAAGACTATTTAATAATAAAACCCTAATATGAAATTCTCATGAAAATTAGGATAAAATTTCATTTAAATTTCTATTTTTCTTCGTAGAAATGTAAAATATATTAATTTTTTAATGGTTTGTATCATAACAATTTGACAAAGTTAACTTTAAATGTAGTCAATTACGTTTACTAGAAAAACATTAAATTAAAAAACTCTGAGGTGTTATTATGCTTATTTTTGTAGATGAAGATAAAAAAAAGTTTCATCTTACAAATGGAAAAATAAGTTATTTGTTCTATGTAATGAGAAACGGTCATCTAGGGTCATTATATTTTGGAAAGGCTATTGATATTCATTCTGATTTTTCTCAGATTCTAAATGATCATACCGCGACAACCTATACTTCTTATTATTTTGGTGACCCATCATTTAGTCTTGAAACGTTAAGACAGGAATACCCAGTCTATGGAACTTCTGATTATCGGGAACCTGCACTTAGTATCCGTCAGCTTAATGGAAGCCATATTTCAAATTTCATCTATAAATACTATTCAATAACAAAAGGAAAACCCCTTTTACAAAGTTTACCAGCTACTTATACGGAGAATGAAGAAGATGCAGAAACCATTCAAATTGTTTTAGAAGATTCAACCCTTAATGCCGAACTTATATTATCCTATACAATTTTTAAAAATTTATCTGTCATTACTAGAAGTGCGTATATATGTAATCAATCGGTGGAGCCATTTTATTTAGAACGATTTATGAGTGCATCCATTGATTTTCCTGACAAAGAATTCACTATGATTCAATTAAGTGGTACTTGGGCAAGAGAGCGACATATAAAGGAACGAACTTTAGAACAAGGTACCCAAAGTATCTCTAGTATACGCGGGGCGAGTTCACATCAGCATAATCCATTTATAGCTCTTAAAAGAAAAGAAACAACAGAAACACAAGGTGAAGTATATAGTTTTAATTTCATTTATAGTTCAAATTTTTTAGCCAATATAGAAGTCGATCAATATGATACAACAAGGGTATTAATGGGAATCCATCCATTTCGATTTACATGGAAACTATCTGAAAATGAACACTTCCAGTCACCCGAGGTCGTAATGGTATATTCTGAAAATGGTTTAAGCGGAATGAGTCAAACCTATCATGATCTATATCGTAACCATTTAATAAGAGGAAAATGGAAAAATGCTGATCGACCAATTTTAATTAATAATTGGGAAGCTACTTATTTCAATTTTAATGAAGAAACTCTTCTTAATTTAGCTAAAGATGCAAAGGAATTAGGAATTGAATTATTTGTCCTAGATGACGGATGGTTTGGGAAAAGGAATAATGCTTCTACCTCTTTAGGTGATTGGTATCCAAATTTTGCGAAATTCCCTAATGGTTTTAAAAATTTCGCACAAAAAATTAATGAACTAGGATTAAAATTTGGACTTTGGTTTGAGCCAGAAATGGTAAGTGCAAATAGTAATTTGTTTAAAAATCATTCTGATTGGATCATTAGTACACCAAATCGGCCAGTTACACTAGGAAGAAATCAATTTGTATTAGACTTCTCAAAGAAAGAGGTCATAGAAGAAATCTATCATAAAATGGCCAGTATTATACGAGAAACAAATTTATGCTATATAAAATGGGATATGAATCGAAATATTACAGAAGCTTATTCAAATTCACTAAATTCCGATCAACAAGATGAATTTTTCCATCGCTATATTTTAGGGGTTTATGATTTATTCGAACGATTAATCTCAGAATTTCCAAATGTCTTATTCGAATCATGCGCTGGCGGTGGAGGTCGATTTGATCCTGGTTTACTTTATTATGCCCCACAAGCTTGGGCCAGTGATAATACCGATCCAATCGAACGAATTAAAATACAGTATGGTACATCACTCCCCTACCCAATTTCAAGTATCGGTTCTCATATATCTGCATCGCCTAACCATCAAACTCAACGTTATACCCCATTATCAACGAGGGCAAATGTCGCATTGTTCGGAACATTTGGTTACGAATTGAATCTATCTGTACTTTCCGAAGCAGAAAAATTAGAAATTAAAAATCAAATTCTGTTTTACAAAGAACATCAATCATTAATTAGAAATGGTGATTTTTATCGTTTGATTAATCCGTTCAAAGGAAATGAAGCTGCTTGGATGATAGTTAGTAAAGACAAAAGCGAATCAATTATAGGCTGGTATAAAATACTTGCAACTCCAAATCCACCTAAGTTTCCAAAATTAAAATTGGTCGGATTAGATCCAAATCGCAACTACTTGATAAGTGGCCAAAATCAAACTTTTTTTGGAAATGATTTAATGTACAATGGTATTCCGCTATCCCCTGAATTCAATGGTCCTAATAAAAAGACTGCTAAACGATTCGGTGATTTCCAATCTGAGATTATCTATTTAGTTAGTATTTAATAGAGTTGGCCAAAAAGAATCTTCATCGCGAAGATTCTTTTTCAATGAGTTGGTCAATTAGTGTCCAGTTCTCTTTTTTTAACTTATGAACCCTTTATGGGTTAATTATTTTCGGGTTTCCTCTCTTTTTTAACTCATGAACCCTTTATGGGTTAATTATTTTTGCTTTTCCTCTCTTTTTTTAACTCATGAGCCCTTTATGAGTTAATAAATTTCGTTTTTCCTCTCTCTTATTAACTCATGAGCCTCTTATGAGTTAATTATTTTCGCTTTTCCTCTGTCTTTTTAACTCATGAATCCTTTATGAGTTAATTATTTTTGCATTTCCTCTCTCTTTTTAACTCATGAACCCTTTATGAGTTAATTATTTTCGTTTTTCCTCTCTCTTTTTAACTCATGAGCCTCTTATGAGTTAATTATTTTCAGATTTACTCTCTCTTTTTAACTCATGAGCCTCTTATGAGTTAATAATTTTCAGATTTACTCTCTCTTTTTAACTCATGAACCCTTTATGAGTTAATTATTTTCGAGTTTCCTCTCTCTTTTTAACTCATGAGCCTCTTATGAGTTAATTATTTTCTTTTTTCCTCTCTCTTTTTAACTCATGAGCCTCTTATGAGTTAATTATTTTCGCTTTTCCTCTATTTTTTTAACTCATGAACCCTTTATGAGTTAATAGTTTTCTTTTTTCCTTTCTCTTTTTAACTCATTCTTTATTTTAAGATCATGGAAATCTTTCATGAGTATGATCGAGTTATTTTTCAATATTGACTAGATTTTATTTCAACACATAAAAAATGTAAGCTAAAGATCCATTAAATCAATGTTCTATTATAAGATTAATGTGCTCTAAAAAATTTTTAATAAAATTACCCGCATTTTCATTTTCCTTTCATAATTATTTGTGAATATAAAAATGTAATTAACTAAATCATATGAAAGGAATTTAATTATGGAGGAAAACAAAATTAATATGAAAGCATTGCTTAACAAAGTACCAGAAGTCACAATTTTTTTCTGGATCATCAAAATTTTATGTACAACTGTAGGAGAAACTTTTGCTGATTTCCTGAATTTTAACCTTGGTTTAGGATTAGGACCAACTACGATTATCATGGGTGTTGCATTTTTCATCTCACTATTTTTTCAATTCAAAGCAAATAAATATTCTGCAAGTATTTATTGGTTAACTGTTGTTTTAATCAGTGTTTTTGGAACATTGGTAACTGACAATTTGACAGACGCAATGGGAGTACCTCTGGAGACAAGTACAATTGTTTTCTCCGTATTACTAGGATTAACGTTCCTATTTTGGTATCTTAGTGAAAAAACACTATCTATTCACTCAATTTACACAAGAAAAAGAGAAGTTTTCTATTGGCTTGCCATTCTTTTCACTTTTGCACTAGGAACTGCAGTTGGAGATTTATATTCAGAACAACTTGGTTTAGGATATTTTAATACAGGATTAACAGTTATCATAATCATTCTTTGCATATTTTTAGCTTGGAAGTTTTTGAAACTTGATGGGATGTTAGCGTTTTGGATTGCATATATTCTAACTCGCCCACTTGGAGCATCTTTAGGGGATTATCTATCCCAGCCAAAAGTGAATGGTGGGTTAGGATTAGGTACTACAAGTACAAGTATTATTTTTCTAATCGCAATTTTAGCAATCATCGTTTTCCTTGCTGTTACAAAAATTGATATTTCAGGAAAAGATGAATCCACAAAAACAAACAAAGTAACCGATCGCAAGAAAAATATTATGACACAAACTATCTTGGTACTGGTTATTTTCTTAGCAGTTGGTATTGGAGGCTATGTTAAGTTATCATCAAAAGCCGCAACTACTGCAACAACATTATCAGGACAATTATCAGATTTTGTAACGATAGAAAATAATCTACTAACTGATGTGAATACAAAGAACTTTACTACAGCTAAAAAAGATGCTGACACTTTGGAACATCAATGGGATCAATCAGAGGCTAAACTTAGAAAAATAGATGGAACCACTTGGACTAAAATTGATGGCACGATCGATGTTGTATTAGCAACCGTTCGCACATCGAATCCAGATGCTAGCAAATGTAAAACTGTAATCAATCATTCGCTTAGTGTAATAGACGCTGCGAATAAATAAAAATCGTTTACGAAATTGGAGCAGAAATTTAAAAATTTTGTTTTTTATTAAAGACTCTCCTCTTTCCATAAACATAATGATTAAGACACTAGTTTTTGAAGTTTAACTTCATAAGCTAGTGTCTTAACTTTTTTAGAAGACCTTTTCTTCTTCGTTTTACATAATAGTCAGCACTCAACTTCTTGCTTATTTTCTCCGTCACTAAATGGTTTACAAACATTTTCTAGAATTATCTGTCAATTTCATTGAACAAGGATTTAATTAAATAACATAGAAATATATATAGATTAGATATATATTAGCATTTTGTTAACGGGACATTAATAATACTCCATCAAATAGGAGGAATGTGGCTTGAAGAAAAAAACATGGATAATTTCAGCATTGATAGTTCTCTCTTTATTTGGTTGTAACCACACGAATAACGGTACTTTAAATACATCTAACTTAAAGAAAGTTGAACAAAAGGGAAATATGACAAAGGAACAATTAAAAACCATTCCAGAAAGATATGAAGCTTCCTCACTAGAAGAAGGATTAGATGCACTTCCTTTTAAGATAAAAATTCCGAATGATATTCCATTTAACGCCATGCCTTTTCGAATTTCTACAATTGATGATATTGAACACGATGGAAAAAAATTAAGAGTTGATTTTTCAACATTTTCAAAAGAAAAAGACGAAATGATTATCTTAACGATTACCGTTCACAATTTTGAAGTGGAGTATAGTGGTACCAGCGAGGAGGTTAAACTGGCAGGTGGAGTAATCGGTCACTATTATGGAAATTCGCTCACATTTGAAAAAAATGGTATTTATTACGAAATCGGATACAATAACAAGAATATTTCTCCTGAACAGCATAAGAAAGACATAATCAAAATCGCAAATCAAATGTTATAAATATTTAAATAGTAAACTAAGAACACAATTATATAACAAGTTCTTTAACTAACGAAAACGTTTATCGAAGACCACAATTGCAGTTTTTTTAACTAATTGGCTTGCAAAAAGATTTTATTAAATTTTAAAAAATGGGTGAAAACAAATGAAAATAAAGACATTTTTTACTTATGTATTATTACCATTAATAATATTTGTAGCAATTTATTTAAGGATACAGCATAAAATTAGCACTAGTACTTTTGGGTTAATTGGTCTAGTTTTTGCCACAATTGAATTTATTCGTATGCAATTTTTTGACACTATGAAAACGAAAGAAAAACCGATTACTGACTTAAAAGACCTTTTAAATCCTATCAAAAATAGGAAATACTATGTTGGTGGATTAGTAATGGTTTTAGGCGTTTTTTACTTTATCATTCTGATTTTTAGTGTTTTAGGGCAAATTAGTCATTTCTAATTCAATTTATGAAATGGTTGTTTTTTGCCCACTAATTTATGTATATATTAATTATTTTTCGTTAATATTTTTAAATGCATTAAAACTCCTCTTTCAGACTACTTGTTAGTTGGTCTCTACCGTTTTGTTTTGATTCATATAATAGTTTATCAGTTTCATCAATCATTTTTTCGTGTTTAAAGAAATGTTTTGGTGTTGTTGTAATAAGTCCCATACTGATACTTACAAAGCCTTTTTCTGATTTTACATGTTCAATCTTTAATTTACGTACTGAATCCATGATTCGATTGGCAACAATTACTGCACCATCATAGTCCGTATTTGGAAGAATAATTGCAAACTCTTCTCCACCGTACCTGGCAACATTATCTTCTGAACGATAGATTGAATCTTGTATGGCAGTTGCAACTAGCTTTAAAACACTATCGCCTCTTTGATGTACGTAATGGTCATTCAGTTTTTTAAAGAAATCAATATCTAGCATGATTAATTAAATAGGTTGCTGGTGTTTTTGACAATAATTCCAATGGTATTCAATTTGTTCATCAAAAAATCGTCTGTTAAACATTTTCGTTAATCCATCAAGATTAACTATTCTTTCCAATTGTATGTTTTTATCTGGTAGTTCATATGTATACATTACTCTTTGTTCAGCTAATCTTACCGCGTATTTGCAACAATAAATACAAGCAAAATAAACGATTATATAAGAAACTGATAACAATAAAAACACTTCACCTTGATTAGTAAGTGATCCTCGAGGTTTTAATGTATATTTATCAAAGAAATAATAAAAAATTGGTATGAATATAATAATTATTCGATTAAAAAAACGTTGCTTCTTGTTTCGTTCCCAGTTTGTAAAGCTTAATAGAATTGCAAAAATTGATAACACCATAAAGCGAATCGTATTACTCTCATCAAAAATATTGCCTCGAAGCTTAAATAAGTAAAATCCGCCAAGTATTACTGCTACAATCGTCATAATTTCAATTCGTCCAAGCAATATACTTCCGACAATCACCGCTATAATCCGCATATCAATATATACAAGCGAACTATTTTGTAATTCGATAACAATAGGACTCCTATATAAAATGATTCCTAATAGACCAAACATTAGACCATTTATGAACCGTTCATGAAGAGTAATCGGATTCGTTGTTCTTTTTTGCCAAATTGTATTTGAGAAGAGAAAAATAAATGTCGTTACAATACTAATATTGTTAATGATTCCTTTTAGTAAGATCGCGCCATTTAATTTATCTCTCTCCCAATAGTTATCTATTGAAATTCGTTATTGTCATAGACTTTGATACTGATCAATGCGAGAGGAGGGAAAAAAGTTTGCTTGTTACTAACAGATTGAAAATTATCTACCATTACATGTTTATTTTTCCAATTCATATTCTTCATGATAGAAGGTAGTAATGAAATACCTATGGACATATTCGAATTTTTGAAAGGAAAACTGCATCCGAAGTGTTTCATCGTGAACTGTTATAATTACTTGAAGTACTGTTAAATAGAAAAAGGGATCTTATTCGCAAGATAAGATCCTTTTTCTGTATCACTAACATTAATTTATTTTAATGACTTTCTCGGTACTTTTGTTGTTTGCTTTATCTGTTGCAAAAATTCGTAATGATGTTCCTTTTTTCTGTTTACTAAAACTCATTACAAATTCTCCTTTTGAATTTGTTATTCCTTTTTTTAATAAGGTTGAACCTGAATAGATATTGACTGTCGATCCAATTTCAGATTTCCCTGAAAGTGAAGTTGAACTAGATTTAGTAATAGTTGGTGCTAATGGTGCGATACGATCTTTCACTACTAAGCTTTGAATCTTACTCTTCGCATTTTCTTTATCAGTCACATAGAAATTCACAACTGCGCCAGCTTTTTGAATTGGTATCGTTAAAACATAGTGACCTTTTATATCTGCTTTTGTTGCACCGATTTCTTTCGAATTGACATTTGCATGGACTGTTACATTAGGAGAAGCAACCCCAATAATTGTTGATTGTAAATTTGAAATTTCGTTGACTTTGCTTAATCTTGGTTTATCCTGATTTTCAGTTTTAAAGGCCATTAAATAATAATTATCTGATAAATCTTTATAAATTGTTATTAATCCATTATTGTAAATTAAATATTCAGCAGATATGTCTTTCTCAATTGTATAAAGTCTATTATTCTCATGTGTATTAAACACATCAATCCCGCCATTTTGATTAGCTCCATACATTAAGTTGTTTACCGGATCAAATGCATAATCATTATACTTATTTTCTAAATTATATCTCCACATTAATTTCCCTGAAACTAGTTCATACACATTACCACTAGCACTATATGCAGCTAAACCTTCAGGTGAAATTTTAGCGAGTTTTGTATAACTCCCATTAAACTCCTGGTAGTTTGATTCATCCCAATTCGCATTATTTACATCTATTGTAATTAAAGATCCACTTGTCATTGAGGTACTAATTGCATAAATTGTATTAAACCTTGGATTTGAAAAAAGATACGATTTTTCATATAAATTGGCTTTTGAACTTAATTCAATTATCTTATTTTCAGGAACAGAATAGCCGTATACTTTAACTTCGCTATTGCCACCTATTATTCGCATGCCGCTTGATACATATATAATCCCATTTTTATCAATTGATAAATCAAATGGATCAGTATTTAATTCGATATATTTCACGAACGAAAAATTACTTAAATTTACCTCAGCAATGCCACCTTGTTGCGAACTATAAATCAGATGACTTTGCTTATGTTGTGTTACGAAAAGCTTATCACCATATTGTTCGATTCTTTCAGCAGGGTATGGAAGTTCTAATGTTTTTATGATACCTGTTTCGTAATTCACTGAATAGAGCGTTTTATTACCGTTTTTCGTTATATAGATAATAGGACGATTGGGATCAGCCACTACATCATTTGGTTTAAATCCAAGATTAATTGACTCCCTGTACTCATCCTTATTTAATGTTTTGACCGGTGGAATTTTTTCAACCACTTTTAAATTAATTGGTTTGCTATTATTTCCTGATGAATCTTTTGCACGAATTGTTATAACAGTTCCAACTTTTTGTTTTGGAATTTTTAAAGTGAATGTCCCATTACTAGTAGCAGTGCCTTCTGTAACATTTTTTGAAGAAATATCTGCATAAACACGAACATTAGGCGATGTCTTTCCTGTAATAATTGAATCTGTTGATTTGACTGGATTGACCTCTACATTTGGAGTATCCTTATCTGTTCCAGTTAAATATGAAAGATAATGCTTACCATCATTTGACGTATAAGAAACAATTAATCCGTCACGATACAATACATGATCGACAGTGACATTTTTTTCTAATGTATAAAGGAATTTATTTGAATCATATGAATAAACATCTATTCCCCCATTGCTTGCTGCAAAAGTTAATCGATTGAAAAGATCAAATGCATAATCATTATATTCCTTTTTAAAATCATAGGTTAATTTCATATCACCTGATTGAACAAGTGATAAATCTAATACTTTCCCATCCTGTGTATACATATAACGCTCATCTGGAGTCATTTTCATATACGGTTTAAAAGAAGGGTATATATCACTTGAATAACCCGCAACAGCTGTATTGTTTTTCATTTCAAGTGCCTTAATTTGTCTCGGAGTTACGATATCATTTGTTATTGAGTATAACTTTGATGTGCTATTAGCCCACAAAATATACGATTGAGTAAAAATCGATTGGTTACCTTGAGTTTTCATTTCTTCATTTGTTTTAAGTGAATATTGATCAGTGATTCCATGTTGACCACAACCTGAAGAAATGAAAATCATTCCATTTTTATCTATAGCTATGTCAAAAGGATCAATTTTAACATCTATTACTCTTAATAGTTTAAACGTCGATAAATCTACTTCAGCAATACCACCTTCTTGCGTTCCAAAGAAAAATCGATCGTGCGCTTGTTTTTGTTGAGTTACATATAATTTATTGTCGAATATTTCTAATCGTTCTGCAGGATATGGTAGCTCTAATTTTTTTATTGCACCCGAAAGATAGTTTACAGCATAAAGCGTTTTACTATCTTCAGTTGTCATGTAGACAATTTTACTATTTGGATCGAGTGCTTGATCATATGGTTTAAAACCTGTTTCTATTGGACCAATTGCAGCTTTTACTTTTTTAGGGATAAATGTATTCGCAAAAGTCGTGACGCTTAGGATTAGTACGATTACATATATCAAATATAGACATCTTTTCAACAATGTTTCTTCCCCACTTTTAATATTTTATTAGTTGAATTATTTTTTTATTTTCACAGAAGTCTTTTGACTACGATTTCCTGATAAATCTGACGAAGTAAATGTAAAGCTTGTACCAATTTTTTGCGGTTTTACAGTCTTTTTAAACACACCATTTTTATCAGCTTTTAATTTAAATACACTGCGATTATATTGAATCGTAACAATAGCATATGGTTCAGTTTTACCAGATACTATTTTTGATTTACTTGTAATAAGACCAACTTTCGGAGCATTTGGTGGTGTTACATCTTTTACGGTTAATTTTTTCTCGATGCTTTTATTTCCTGACGCATCAGTACTGAATATCGTAATTGAAGTGCCACCCTTTTGAATTGGAATTGAAATGTTAAACAAACCATTCGTATTCGTAACACCTTTATACATTATGGAATTAATTTTAACAGTAACGTTTGAGCCAATTTCAGATTTCCCCGAAACGATTTTTGATTTATCTGTAACTAAATTTGGAATCGGAGTTGCTGGCGGTGTCTCATCTTTTACGATTTCCCAATCATAATCATATTGACCAGTTACACTATCTGCAGCTTGTATCGCTACTTCTGTTCCGGCAATTTGTGACGAGATTGGTAACTTAAATTCCCCATTGCTTGTTGTTTCACCAGTAAAAACACCCTTCGGTGATTTGATAGAAATAGAATAAGAATGTTTTAGATTTCCAACTATTTTTCCTTCAAAAAATTTAGACGCGTCTGTTACTTTTTTTGGAACAATTATAAATGGTGCATCCTCATTGTATTGTGTTAGGAACTGATCATAATCAAAATTTAATGAACCATCATAATTTTGTCGATTCGTATAAAACATTCTATTTATTACATTACGATCTGATGTTCCATAAAAATTTTTTTCCGCTTGAATATGAAAAGCTGGGTACATGTAAAATAGATGATAAACTTCTTTTCCAGTATCTAAAAAATTATTCCCATTTATTTGGGAATTTTGGTTTTGTTGTGGATCATAATTATTCAAAGCCGCTCGATTAAGATTATTAAAAAATGAATTATTCATTATATTCATCTGGTAACCATAATTGAAATATAAGGTAGAATTATTTTTTATCACATTATTCTCGATAAAAGAAGATTTATTCAAAAAATTTAGATGAAATTCAGATTGACTTATTACATTATTCGTTAAGGTTAAACTCCCATTTTCCTTATAAAATTGCACTTGATTAAAAACTACATGGTCAACTGTTACATCCCAGAATCCAACAACTAAATTGATATTTTTCATGTATATTGGTTTCTGTACTTCACCGGCTAAATTTTGATTTACATCTAATACGTTCGGTTCGATTCCAACACCAATAATTTGAACACCAGGCTCAATTGTTAATACAGCAGGAGATTTAACTTGAACTTTTCCATTTATAAAATATGGCGAACCTTTCAAATCCCAGGTTGTATTTTCTGTGATTGTACTAGTTTTAACAATCGTCCCTGTTTCTGCATGAACTTGTGTTCCTCGATTAAATAAAACAAAACTAAACAAAGCAACAAGAACCACACACATGTAGTAGTGTATCTTTTGCCTCTCCCATTTAAGCATTCTTATTTCCTACTTTCTTTCACTTTTTGAATAGCAGATTAATAATCTTTAATTATTTTCTCACAAAACAGAAATTACTGAAATAATTATTTTCTATTCTATATGAAGATAGTAAATTAGAAAAAATAGTTTAATTACCTTCCCTTTTAAGAAAGTATGATTAAATTAAAACTACATTTCCTATTTAACAACATGTCTGTTCCAAGTCACACACAATTTGAATTAATCTTTTTACTATCCTGAAAGCTACCAGTCATCACTTGTAAATCTTACTTTAGGCAACAAAATAAATTAATTCACTTATAATTAAAATCAACTAGGTATATGTATTAGAAGTAGAAACTAATCTACTTCTCTCTTAGTTATCTCATTGTTTCTTGTTTATCCGCTCTTACCTTATTAAACTTATTTAGGCATTAAAGATGAAACAAATTAATTTTTGAAATAGATCCACATCATTTGTGACTAGGAAAACGGGAAGGAACATCAGAGTAATGACTGGAAGGAGATTAGCAATGAAAAGGAAGATACATAATCTTTTTATGAATTTCATTACTATGGGGTGTGATAAGATTTAATATGATTAAGCCTCAATAACGTTACCTCTCCACTTGCAGCTACTAATTCAATTACTCCATCCTCCACTCTTTTGAGCAATCCAATTTTCATCGGATCTAGACCCCCATCAAAAACGACAAATTTTCCTTGTTCTTTCTTTAATTGCGATTCTATTAAACGCGAAAATGGCATATTAGATGGATTTACTGGTAATATTTCGATTTCTGCGTTGTAGGGATTTGCATTATGGTTGTATGGTGTTAGCCATTTTAAATGAGATAACGAGATATATAACATTTTAAAAACTGGTGAATAAAACACGATATAGTCACTTAATACGTTTGTAATATATCCGTGAAATGTGATGTTTCCAGTTACATATATTTCTGCAAAAATTCCTTTTGCATTCATTAATATTTTTCGATAAGATACTGTGCCTATGTCTTCAGCAATTGAAGGGTTAATCGGATGATCGATTTTATCTTTAATGTTGTTACTAAGATTAACCCTGTGGACATGAAACCATGGAATATAATAATATTTCTGACCGTTATATAAAACTAATACGTCTTTTCCATAATCAGTTAGAATGCCTTCAAAATAATTCTCTCCTGATAATTGGACATAAACTTTTTCACCAAGCAATGATTGTACATCACTCAATTATATTTCCTCCTTTATTCTTTAAATTAAGCAAATACTAATTGTACCCAATAATATAGTAGAAACAGCGAAACAATTGTTGTTAATGGGATTACGATTATTGATACATTTAGATAATCCTTCCATTTTATTTTAATATTATTTTGTTTTAATATGTGCATCCATATTAGAGATGCTAAAGTACCTACTGGAAGTAATAATGAACCAATATCACTACCGATTATATTAGCTAGATAAATAGTCTTTAACGTAATTGGATCAAGACCCATTTCTGTCAGTGTAATCGTTCCAACCATCAGTGCTGGATGATTATTAAACAAATTCGATAGGATTGATACTAGTCCACCCATAATAAAACTTGCTTGTAATAATCCTTGATTTACGATTGGTTCACAGAATTTTACTAAGGCTTCAGTTAATCCAGCATTATGCAGTCCGTAAATAATCACATACATCGAAAATGCAAAGACTAAAATATGCCAAGGTGTCTTCTTTAAAATATCTACAGGGCTTGTCCGTAAGTGGTACCATCTCCAAGCTAATAAGACGAGTGAACCTAAAACTGCTACATATTGAATCGGTATTCCCATAAATGAAGCGACGAATAATAAGCAGCGCATTAGGAAAACAAATCCTAATACCTTTAACATAAATTTTGTTCTTTTTTGTTTTGTTTCTACTGACAATTTTCCTTTTAAAGGATGAAAGTTTTTAATAAAAAAAGACTCTTCAATATCATCGGTAGACACTGGTAATCGTTTTGGTAATTTATTTCTTAATACCATGTACATTAACCATGACATAAAAAGTAATCCTGTACTTGCAGGGACAAACATCATCGCTGTGTGCATATAGAGAGTCATATGAACAATTTTTAAAGCGATTAAGTTTACGATATTACTTACACCGATTGGAGCACTTGAAGCTGTAGCAATTAATGCGCCACTGAGAAGATATGGGATTTGTTGATGTGGTTTTAAACGTAGGTTTTTTAATAGAAGAATTAAAATCGGAGTTGTTATTAAGATACTGCCGTCATTATTAAATAGTAATGTCATTAAAAAGCAAAGTAGCTGGATATACCAATATAATCTGCGCCCTGACCCTTTTGCTAAACTTGCAAGCCTAGCTGCAGACCAATGGAAAAATCCAAAACTTTCTAAAATAATCGCCATGACAATCGTTGCAATAATGGTAATCGATGCTTCACCAATTTTGTGTACAATATCGATTAAATTACTTTTTGTCACAATCCCAGTTAGTAAAATGATGGCTGCCCCAATTGCAGCAGGCCATGCTTCATTTATTCCTTTTGGCCTCCAAAAAATGATTGCCATTGTTAAAAGAAATACACTAGCACTCATTAGAATTTCAAAATTCAATAAAACTCACCTTCTTTTAAAATATTTTTCAATAGAACTTGTCCATTTGTTATATTATTATTCAAATATAGCATTCGTGTTTTAGGTTATTTCATTAAATTATGAAAGATAGTTGTTTTACCTATATAATTCAATTGTCCCGTAAAGATAAATGACTATCGTGGCATTTGTCCAGAGTAATTGGGAGATTATCCTCTTTTACTAAATAAATGAAAATAAAAAAGAGAAGCTCTCAATAAAGAGCTTCTCAATAACTTAAAAATGGAAGTATCCCTTTTACACCAACTAGGTGAAAGGAATCCGTTAGTAAGTTCTCACAGGAGAAATTAGATGTAAATGAGTATTGTTGTTAATCGGTTTAATTATGAATGGTTTCATCGATCCACTAAAACTTATTGAAACCTCTTCCTCTTTTATTACTTTTAGTGACTCTATCATATAATTTGCGTCAATGGAGATATTTAATTCTGGCTGACCAGTCAAATTCTTAATGATCTGTATTTCCTCTATTTTTCCAACTTCCGATGAGTGGGATGAAATTTTCAGTTTTGAACCATCTAGAATTTCTAAATAAACATTGTTGTTCTTCCATTCACTCGCAAAGATACTTGCTCTTTCAAAACCTTTTAATAATTGTTTCGTGTCAAGTGTCATTTTTGTCTTCAATTCTTTAGGAATTAGTCCTGATACTTCTGGATATTTCCCTTCTATTAATCTTGAATAAAGTGAAATCAATTCTGATTTAAAGACAATATATTGTTCGGTAATAAATACATTCATTTCATCTGAATCATTACTAAATAATTTTACTACTTCGTTAAGGCTAGCGCTTGGTACTATGAATGAACCATTCATTACTGAATCTATTTTTAACTCTTTAAGTGCTAACCTATGAGAATTTGTTGCTACACATTTTAGTTTGTTCTCTAATATAGACATATTAACGCCTGTTAGAACAGGTCTTGCCTCGTTTTTTGAAACCGCAAAAACAGTTTGTCTAATCATTTCAATCATTTCAGAAATTGGAATTTTAATTTGATTCTCATTCTTTATTAAAGGTAGCAGTGGATACTGTTCAGAATCGAATCCATTTATATGAGTTATAATCTCATCAGATTGTATTGTCATTAATTGCTTTTCATTTACTGTAACTTTTATTTTACTTGGTAATTTTTTTACTAAATCACTAATGTATTTAGCAGACACTACTATACTACCAGGTTTACTAACCTCTACGATTTTAACGTCATTAATTTCGATAGGAATCGTTTTTTCTATTACAATTTCTGAATTACTTCCAATTAAAGTTAGTCCTTGGGAATTTGCTACTATTTTAATACCTGTCAGAATGGGTATTGTTGTTTTTAGTGAGATTACTCTACTAACCTCTGAGATTGCTTGATTAAAATAATCATTATTTATGTTAAATTCCATTTTGAATTTCCCTTCCATATAGAGCTACTTTCAAGAAATTCGACAAATTATTCCAGAACCCTTTTAATATCTATTATGCTTAATGAAAGAACACATAAATTAAAACTTTGCTAAAACATTATCAATATCTTTCCATGCATATACTAGAAGATTCAATTCCGTCCCTGCAATATTTATCTTTTCAGATTTCAATAATTCAGCCCCATAATACTCGTAAAAATAACGGGTTTTATTGTCTTCTAGCACTTCAACGAATACACTATTAAAATTTAATTCTTTAAATTGATTAAAAAGTTGCATCAATAATTGTTTTCCAGTTCCTGTTCCTTGATATTCTTCAAGTAGATAAATAGAAGTTAAGTCACCCGAATGGTCAACTTTATTCTTTTCTCTTTTACCGCATGTCCCAAAACCAATAATTTCTCCCTCATTATTTTCTGCTACATAAATATAATTATTTTTATGAGAAAAATTTGTTTTCCATATATCAGTTCTTTGATCGTATGATAGACTTTGTAAAAAATGATCTGGTAGTATGTTTCTATAAGTGGTTCTCCAGCTATCGACGTGTACCTTGGCTATTCCTTCTGCATCATTTAGATTAGCTTTTCTAATTTTCATTTATTCCACCTCAAACTTTTAGAATTAAATATATATATTACAGTTCACACTTGGATAGTCCTTCTATTTATTCCATATTCCTCCAGTTCGCACAAAAAATAGACTACCTAAGTAGTCTACCATTCTGTTAACTTTTGCTAGATTTTATAAATTTCTTCATCTACTAATTATTACATCTATTGTGAGTAAAATGGATTAAAAATTTAAAATGTGCACATTCATTGGTAAACTATCTTTTTTTGCTGCTGTAGAAAGCGTTATAGGATTTTCATTTATTCCATTGGTATTCAATAAGGGTGAGTACCGTGATGATAGCGATTGTGAGCACAATTGCAAGTGCTACTGATTTACCACTTGTACCACCAATCCGTTCATATTCGGCATTTTTTTCTTGTGCTGAAATTGATGTTCTTTTAATTGCATCAATTTTTTTCGCGGAATGAGCGAAGTATAGCGCGTTGCCGTACATTCCGAGGAGAACACTGATAATTAAATTCACCAAACGGTCTAATGCGCTCACTTGGCTAAACAATAAATCGGACAGGATATAATAAGCAAAATAAATACTGACCCATCCCCACATCTTGCGGTACGCCATCCAGTACACACCTAAAAAGAAACTTGCCCAATTCCAGCTCAATTGCTTGTGTTCCCGTGCGTAATCATAGTCAGATTGCGAAAAAATTCTTAAACGATTTGCGTACACATTCGCATTGTTGCCCGCAAACTGCCAAAATCGTTCGACATCATTTGTGTCTGTTATGTTACTTGTTTGATCTTGTTCTGACATAGGTATTTCTCCCTTCTATAATTAATAGTATGACAGACAAAATTCTTTATGAAAATCGTTTTTTGAATTATCTGCACATTCTTGATTTACATCGGGGAATTAGAAATTCGAGTCTAAAAAGTTTGTGTATTTATTTTGGATTCAAAACATAAAAAAAGATCTTCGAATTTGAAGATTCTCTTTTTAGACTATTTTATTAAGCTGGCATAGTTGAAATCTGCCATGTAACACCAAATTTATCTACTACTTGACCGTATAAGGGACTCCAAAAAGTTTCGTGTAGTGATATGATGACTTTCCCACCATCTTGTAATTTGCCGAATACTTCTTTTGTTGTTTCAACGTCAGTAATTGAAAGTGCTAAGGAGGTTTGATCGCCAATTTGATAAGGTAGACCTGTAAATGTGTCAGAGATCATTAAATCTGTTGAACCAACTTTGAGATGTGCATGTAAGATTCGATTTTTTTCTTCGTCAGTTAAATTTGTATTTTCTTCCCCAGGCATATCGCCAAATCTTTGAAGCACAAGGGTCTTTGTATTGAATGCATGTTCATAAAATGAAACAGCTTCCTGTCCATTTCCATTCAATATTAAATAAGGGCTGATACCTAAAATCATTAGAAACACCTCTTTTTAAAATTTTGAATTAATCTCAACATAGAGTACCCATTTCTATATTTTCTACTTTAAGTCCTTAATCCCTTTAAAATTTAAAGTGGGTTATTTAGCCTTGAAATAATACCACTAGTGAGTTCATTAATGGTATTATCGACTTTTTAATAAATTAGCATATTTGTATACGATCAATTAAAATGACTGAAGTAGTTGAATCTTGCTCGATTTATGAATGAGTTAGTTGCATTTAATTAAGTTTTTAATTTTATTTTGTTGTTCATTTTAATAAATTTGATAAATAACTATTCTTTTTCCCATCCTACACCCTTACGCCATCAGTTTTTTCGAAAAAATTAATGTACTTTATTCGATAATCCAACAAGGATATTTGAAATTGCGAATTGATTTTTCTTCATCCACTCACTTTTTAATTTCTTTTGAATATTTTACTTATTAAAGTTAGGGGGCAATTTTATGGATTCAAATGATAATTATATACTTGTTCTTCTCAAAGAAATTTCAACTCTATTACTTAGTGGTAATCTAGCTGAGACTTTCGCTATTGCAATCCTTCTAAGAACTATTACTAATGATCGAATAATAAGAAATTTATACGTTTTATTACTAGTTGTCATACGTATTATAAATATGAACGAGAATCCTAATACGACAAATGAGTCAACAAACAATAATCCATCTACCACAGAGTGATATTTACTTTTTTTGAACTCTTAATTTCATTGCATTTTGTCTAAAAAAGATTTCAAATAAAAGTTGGTCATTTTTTGATAAAATTTTAATCATACTTCCTTTACCTCTTTTTACCCAACAAATAAAAACCCTCAACGGCAATTGCGTCAAGGGTTATTTAAAATGTCTCATTTTTTATTTAAGATAATCTATTGCTGCTCTTTCAATTGCCAAACCATTAATGTAACGTTCCATAAATAACTCAAATCCTTCAACATCTTTAGGATCAGGAGATATTGCTTTTCCTTCTTCTTCTATAAATACTCTTTGGTTTAAATATTTTTCAAGTGATTCATTTTCCGCCTTGTTAATCATATAAGATGCAAGCAGGGCAATTCCCCATGCTCCGCCCTCTCCTGCTGTTTCCATTACCGAAACCGGAACATTAAGAGCGGCGGCCATGATGCTTTGTCCTACATCTTCCGTTTTAAACAAACCACCGTGACCCAGTATTTCATCTAGTTTCACTTCTTCTTGTTTGAGAAGAATATCCATACCAATCTTCAGTGCACCTAGAGCTGTATAGAGATGAACACGCATGAAATTAGCCAGATTGAAATTGCTACTTGAAGAACGGACAAATAATGGACGACCCTCCTCGAAGTGAGTCATATGTTCGCCGGAAAGATAGCCATAAGCAAGTAAACCGCCGCAGTCCGGATCTCCTTGAAGAGCTAAGTTATAAAGAGTTTCATATAACTTATTTCCATCAACTTCCATCCCTATTACTTTTGCGAATTCATCAAACAGGCTGGTCCATGCATTTAGATCTGAAGTGCAGTTATTAGAATGAGCCATGGCTACCAAATTGCCACTAGGTGTCGTGACTAGGTCAATTTCAGGATATACTTTGGACAACTCTTTTTCTAATACAACCATTGCAAATACTGAAGTTCCCGCTGATACATTCCCGGTTCGCTTAGCAACACTGTTTGTTGCGACCATACCAGTACCTGCATCACCTTCTGGCGGACAAAATGGAATACCAGGCTGAAGTTCTCCAGTAACATCTAGAAGCTTTGCACCTTCTTCAGTAAGATAACCTGCATTTTCTCCTGCTACCAAGACCTTAGGCAGAATCTCTTCTAATTTCCAAGGTAAATTACGTGCTGCAATTAAATCATTGAATTGATCAATCATTCTTTGATTATAGTTTCTACTATTCAAATCAATTGGAAATACACCTGAAGCTTCACCAATCCCTAGCACTTTCTGTCCTGTCAATTTCCAATGGATATAACCAGCAAGAGTAGTCTGAAAGGTAATACCCGCTAGATGCTCTTCCTGATTCAAAATGGCTTGATATAGATGAGCGATATTCCAGCGCTGAGGAATTTGATAGTTAAATAATTCTGTCAGTACTTTTGACGCCTGTTCGGTAATATTGTTACGCCAAGTACGAAATGGTACTAAAAGTTCTCCATCATGGTCAAACGCCATATAGCCATGCATCATTCCACTAAAGCCAATAGCTTCTATTTTTTGTAAGGTGACTCCGAATTGGCGTTTTACTCCATCAGCCAACTTTTTATAGCTGTTTTGTATACCCTTCCAAATATCCTCTTCACTATAGGTCCATCTATTGTTGATATAACTATTTTCCCAATCATGACTACCCGAAGCAATCGGTACATGATCTTCTCCAATGAGCACTGCCTTAATTCGAGTTGAACCAAGTTCTATTCCAAGAACTGTTTTACCACTTTGAATGGCGTCTCTTTTATCGAGACTCATCTTACTCACCTCAAGCCCTAGATTTTATGCAAATCTATTAATCTATCTGTAAATCACATCGTTCCAACGTAATTCATTATTGAATGCCTCTGTTTTAGTATCTTTGTTAATTACGACCATCTCTATTCCAGTGAGTTCAGCAAAATCTCTCAGCTGTTCAGTCGTTACTTTGTATGAAAAGCTAGTATGGTGTGCTCCGCCGGCTTGAATCCAATTTTCAACCGCTTGATTTAAACTGGGTTCGGTTTTCCATAACACTCTTGCAACTGGAAGATTTGGCATCTCTATTTCTGGTTGAACTGCTTCAACCTCATTAACTAGTAATCGAAAGCGATGTCCAAGGTCAATGATCGTTGCATTTAATGCGCTACCGCCTCTCCCATCAAATACAATTCGAGCTGGATCTTCTTTGCCACCAATTCCAAGTGGATGGACCTCGATTTTTGGACGAGTTGCTGAGATTGAAGGGCAAACTTCAAGCATATGCGCACCAAGAACCATTTCGTTTCCTGGTTCAAAATGATAGGTGTAGTCTTCCATAAATGATGTCCCTTCATTTCCTGCTATAATTTTCATCAATCTTACAAGTGCTGCCGTCTTCCAGTCACCTTCACCTGCAAAACCGTATCCTTGTTCCATCAAACGTTGAACAGCAAGACCAGGAAGTTGTTTCATGCCATGCAAGTCTTCAAAAGTTGTCGTAAATGCAGTATATCCGCCCTCTGTAAGAAAATGCTTCATACCTAGTTCAATTGTAGCTTGATAACGGATTGACTCGCGGGTTGGGCCATCAGTCAGCCCCTCAGGCGTAATATCGTATTTCTGCTCATATTCAGCCATTAACTGGTCAATTTCTTGTTCGGTTACATCATTCATTCGCTGAACAAGGTCCCCCACTCCGTATCCATTCACAGTCCAGCCAAGCTTAATTTGTGCTTCAATCTTATCACCCTCGGTTACTGCAACTTGACGCATATTATCACCAAATCTCGCAATTTTAAGATTTTTACTTTCCTCAAATCCTGCTGCAGTTCTCATCCAGCTGCCAATGCGTTCTCTTACTGATGGATTCTCCCAATGACCCATAATAACTTTACGCTTAATATTCATGCGAGCTGCAATAAAACCATGTTCGCGGTCTCCATGCGCGGCCTGATTCAAGTTCATGAAATCCATATCGATTGAATCCCAAGGAATATCTCGATTAAACTGTGTAGCTAAGTGTAGATATGGCTTTTGAAGTGATGAAAGACCAGCAATCCACATTTTAGATGGTGAGAAAGTATGCATCCACGTAATAATACCAGCACAATTTTGATTAGCATTTGCTTCTAACATTAATTTACGAATTGACTCTGAATCTTTTAATACTGTTTTAAAGAGTACCCTATATTGGATATGAGAATCATCATCTAATCCATTTACAATTGTTTTTGAATTCTCCTCCACTTGTCGAAGTACATCTTCTCCATACAATAATTGACTTCCAGTTACAAACCAAAATTCATAGTTTTTTGTAGATAACAATGTAAATCCTCCTAAGTAAATAAAAGATCGTAATCTAAAATTAGGTCAAGTTAAACTAAACTCCTCTTCATTACTTTTGTCCGTAATAGGCATTTGCACCATGTTTGCGAAGATAATGTTTATCTAGAAGAAATTGGTCAATCGCCTTTATTTGAGGGTTCAGTATATAAGTATTTAAAGCCATTTTTGCTACTTCTTCTAAAACCACGGCATTATGTACCGCTTCGTTAGCATTTTTTCCCCAACTAAATGGAGCGTGACCAGATAGTAAAATACCTGGTACTGCCACAGGGTCAAGTCCTTCTTTTTTGAAGGTTTCAATAATGACGTTTCCTGTTTCACGCTCATATCCACGGTCAATTTCCTCCCTTGTCAACGTACGAGAACATGGAATATCTCCATAGAAATAATCCGCATGCGTTGTCCCAAGTGCAGGAATTCTCCTCCCTGCTTGGGCCCAACTTGTAGCTGCCGGTGAGTGAGTATGCACGATTCCACCTATTTGAGGAAATGCACGGTATAAGGCAAGATGAGTTGGCGTGTCAGAAGAAGGTCTTAATAATCCTTCAACTATATTTCCGTATAAATCTAAGACAACAAGATCATCTATTTGTAGCTCGTCATATGGTACACCACTTGGTTTAATGACAACCAATCCTGTTTCATGGTCAATTCCGCTTACATTTCCCCAAGTAAAAGTGACTAAACCATGTTTTGGAAGCTGAAGATTCGCTTCCAAAACATCCTTTTTTAATCTTTCTAACATGATGTCTCCTCCTTTGGATTAGGCAAATTTCGCCACAATCAAAGTGAATTTAAAGACGGGAGTTTCAGATTTATTTACTAGATTGAAATTTTCATATCTACCTAATATAGAACTCAAGTTCAGCAACATTGCCATACCCGCCATCCGGGCTTACATATCGAATATAGCGATAAGCTGTTTCTCCTGATAATTCTGCTACGTTCCATCCAAGCTCAGGTGTTGAAGAAATCGTGTATAGATCAACAAATCCTTCAGTCGGTGATATGTTTGAACCTTGAATTTTCCCTCCTACCATTCTTCCTGTATAGCCTGCACGCGGATAGTAACGTATTTCTTTTACCACACTTTGATTACCTGATCCTAAGTCAATTCCTGTATAGCCACCATTTGCTTGACTAAAGTCATAGAAAGTATTGATATTTCCATCAAATGCCTTATCATATTCCCCACCTGGTGCCCATGGAGGATTTTTTCCAAATGGCACTCCTGTTACTTGAGCTAGCTGATTTGTAATATTTACGACCATTTCACTTACAACTCCAGATCCATCCGCTGCCGTAGCTACAACTTTCACTTGACCATTTTTACCTACTTTATTTGCAGATAACAATCCATCTGAAGAGATCGTAGCTAAATCAGTTTCTGAACCATTTAAATTAAACACGGACCACTTAACACTCTGCTCAGCATTTGCTGGAATAACCTTTGCTTCCAATTGCAATGTGGCACGATTTGTCGCAATTGTTTTCTCTCCATTTTTTCCGGTCAAACTAATTTTAGATACATTGTCATAAAGATCAATCGAACTAACGGTGTCCTCAAGAGTAACTAAATCTCCGTTACTTTTTCCTAAAGTTATATTCGATGATGAGATATAGGTCGTTAACTTTTCATTTACCTTAGCTTTCATATTGATTTTTACTAAATCACTCACTTGTTTGAAATGCCCTGGTGCGCCTTCTAGTACAATATCCACTACTCCTGGCTCTACTGATTTCTTAGTTGTAACCTTAATTTTGCTACTTAGAGATTCAGCTGAAACAAAATCCATTGTTTCAGAATCATAGTTTAGTTGCATCTTAAAGGAGTGAATATTATCTACTAAATCGTTAAGTGAATAAGTAAGATTAAATGAATCATTTACTTTCACTAAATTCGGTCCTTTTACCGATAAAGTCGTTTCAGTTGTTTCTGGTGCTGCAATCTCAATCTTATCAATATTCGGTGCATATTGTTCATAATCCGGTGACTCCGTATCGTTATAGAATCGAATTGTGTTAGTACCTTTTTTAAGGTCTACATCCAAAACAATCGATTTAAATGTTTCCCAGCTATACGTACTTCTAAAGTAAGTCTTTTCTCCAGATCCACCGTTAACGCTAATGTTTGCATGTCTTTCCACTACGTTTGCATTATAGTCATGGTTACCTTTTTGTTCATTATTTGCATAGTGAACAATTAACTTATATTTTCCACTTTTTGGAACGACAATATCATTAAACTGAAGATAATTATTGGCACCTTTTCCTATTAAACCAACATATTTATCCCCTGAAGCATATGCACTTTCTTGTACATTAGCTGTGCCAGCAACAGTATTACTCGTTTTTTCAGCCTCGATAACCTGAATTAGTCCCTCTGTATCCTTTGGTGCCGCTTTAACCTCTAGATTATCAATGTTTATATTACCTTTAGCATTCTTTAATTCTATTAAGTTAATTCCAGCTTTTAGATAACGGATTTCTGTATGAGTATTCCAATCATCCTCTGAATTTGTACGCTCTAACTTAATATCTTTCACTTTGTTTCGGTCGACATAGTATTCTACACTGCTGTTTGCACTGTCTGTTGAGTACTTAAAATTCGTCTCATAATATCCATTTTTTTCTACATTCACAACAAACATAACACTTGAATGATCATCTTTTGAAAAATCAACATAACCAGTGCCACTATAATGATCAAGCTTTGAGTCTACTATTCCATCTGTTTCAGCATATTCCGCCTCGTACAAATCAGCTTTTGGAGCTAACTCCCCTGCGAACTTACCAGCTCGTGTAAGGTCAATACGGTCTAGGAGAGCTACTCTCGTTAAAAGTCCATCCTGCATGACTGGCATTCCAGAGAACGTTAATGTATGTTCACCAGCTTTTAAGTCTAGATAAACCTTTTTGATGCCAATAAATTTAAACCCAATATTAGCTGGATATACAATTTCAGTTGCATCTTGGTTATCAACCTTAAACGAGTGTTTTGCAGTTTTTCGTCGATCGGCAATCGCTGCTTCAGGACCTAGTGGACCGTTTCCATAATAAACATCCATCAAATATTTTCCATCTTCAGGTACATTGACTGTAAATTTCACACTGCTATTTTCATCGTCAATGCCTCCAACTTGTTTCCCACCAGAAGTTGGCCATTCGATATATGCGCTGCTATTACCTAAATCATATACACTTGCTTTTCCACTAAGCTTCGCATTTTCTGCTTCATAGATTTTTTTCCATGGCTGTTTCGGATAGTTTGTTTTTGCTGTTGCTGGAGTGACAATCGCTTTATATGCAGACATATTGTTCATATTTGATACAGGAACGATTACTTTACCATCAACAACTGGATAGTCTTTTTCTTGTACGACTACTGGATTACCTGCAGCACCATCAAATCCAGTCCAAGCACTTTCCCAAATCGTTACATGTACTGCATTACCAAATTCTTGGTGCTTATTAAATCCTTTTAACACAAGGTCAGCACTACCATTACTACCTCCAAAAACGACTTGAGATTGCTTTTTCGATTGGTCAATTGTTGCAATTCCTTCTAATCCCATTTCGTTAACATTTGGAGGAGTTACTTCAACCGATTGTTTTCCCTTCATTTCCGCAGTCCATTTATAAAGCCACCAAGCTCCATTAACTTGATTATTTCCTACAACCAAGTCATTCAAATTGTCAGCCATATGCCAATATGGTAGTTCTCCATATACTTTACTTCTTTCAAATTTTGCAAGAAATTGCAAAAGTACACCTTGATTAGATGGATCTCTCGGACGAGCATATTCATTAATATTAATTTCAAGCGGTCCGATTCCTAAATCTTTTTCGATTGAACGAAAATCATTATATCTGGAGTTCCATCCTGAGAAGAAATTATCTCCTAATTCATGCCAAGTTACGATATCTGGTAAAACATTATTTTCTTTAGCAAATTTGAAGAAATTACGATAAACAGTGGAGTTATAGCTAGCAAAGTTTGGTCCTGCAATCTTTGCATCTGGATGAAGTGATTTTATTTTCTCAACGACAGTTTTCCAATCTGAGAAAAAACGTGCTTGTGCATCAGCATTCATTCCTCCATACCAAATTTGATCTGGTTCATTGAACGGTACATAAACAAATGTATTTTTATTTGGATTCTCAACAACTTTTTTCACAATTGTTTCGACTTTATTCACATAATCTGGTATACCAGTAAATTCGTATGGCCACTTTTCATAATAATCCTGCAAATAGATTTGAATTTGTTGACCTCCCGCTTCAAGGAAATAGTCTGAAATCTTTAACGCATCACCATTTGGATGTTGCAACCCATCTGGGGCTTTTTGAACTGCTGCATTTGGCTTAAGTGGGATAATCGTGTTAATGTCAGGAACATTTGGTTCACTCATACCATATAAGAAACCAGCTCCTCCGTTTAACATCTTTCCAGTTTCTTTCGATAAATCAACTTCTAGCTGTGGGTCGGCTGCTGCAGAGGTCTTTCCCGGTGCAAAGCTAAATCCGCTGCAAATTAAGATTGTACAAAAAAGACAGGTAACGATTTTTTTTAACATTCAATTGTCTCCCTTATTATTATTTTTACAATCTAGATCTCCACGGTGTAAGAACTTGATGAATTTTAAGTTTTTTTACTGATTGTTTACTGTAACTTCAAATAGTCTTGCAGCATTCCTTTTTGGGATTTTAACTGTTAATGAACCACTATGTTTGTTCCATTTGTAATCTACTTCACCTTTTGACGGATAAGCTAATGTCACTTCTACATCTTTATTATTTAAATGGTTTAAAGGGATAAAGATTTTTTCCTCACTTGAATCCTGTCTCCAAACGGCTATAAAATTCTTATTTCCTTTTCTTAAGGCAAAGCTCATCCAAGAATCACCAAGATTAGGTAAACCCGTTGGCCAATAAGGGGTGCTTGTTGCGATGTATTGACGAATTGTTTTATAGTATTCAATTGCTTCTTTTACTAAAAGAAAGCGTTCTGGACTTATTTCAGCAAGATGTCCGCTTTGATGAATTCTTAGAAGTAAGCTATTTACCATGTTAAAAATTACTTCTTCTTCATCTCCTTCTTTTAACGGATATGACCAAACTGCACACTGTTCGGGTGTTACTAGAGAGGCAGCTGCAGCAGCAATTGCACCATTTTTTAAGTAGTCTGTTTGATCACTGCTAGATTGAAGACTATGACGGCTTAGTAAACTATAATCCATCCGCATCCCACCGCTACTACAGTTTTCGATTACTAAATCAGGATATTTTGCAAATATTTGATCAAGCCAACCTAAATAAGCCCGGTTATGCTCAAGTAAACCATCACCCATTGAATCCGCATGATAATCAGTACCCACTCCAGCATTAATGTTATAGTCCATTTTGATGTAACCAACACCATACTCGGCTACTAATCTATTAATTATTCCAGTTGCAAAATCTCTTACCTCAGGATTTCGATAATCTAACTGATACCTAGAATGATCAATCACTCTCTTTCCATGTCGCAGAAAAAACCATTCATCTGGAACTTTACTTGCAAGTGGGCAGTTGATTCCCATTACTTCTAACTCTAACCAAAGCCCGGGTACCATACCCATACTCCGGATATAATTTAAAACTTCAGTAATTCCATTCGGAAAACGCTCTTTAGAAGGAAGCCACTCACCAACACCATCCCACCAATAACCATCTGAATACCACCCACAATCGATGCAAAAATATTCACAACCAGCTTCAGATGCAGCATCAATTAACGGTAGCAATTTTTCTGTCGTTGGGTCGCCGAATAAACAATTCATATAGTCATTAAAAATTACTGGTAAATGTTTATTATCATTATTTGGACGACGAATTCTTCTACGATATGTAGTTATTTCTGAAATTGCATTTTCCGTCCCCCCACAAATCGCGCCAATTGCAACAGGTACGGAAACAAAGGTTTCGCCGGGAATTAGCTCTTTCCACCACTGATTCTCATTTTCTGTAGGTCCACTTAACTGTAAATAAAGTGAATCCACTATATCGCTTATTTCCCAATGCCAAGAACCGTGGTGTTCAATTTGCCAAATAAAACCTGTTCCAGTCTCTGTATTTTCTAAAAAGGCCATTGGAACATATTGTGAAGTTGACCACGTTCCAGTACTTGAATAAGATAATCTTTTCATTGAAAATTCATTAACTGTGTATAACCCCAATTCGGTCAATGAATACCGTTGCCATTGTGCTTCTCCATACCATGTATTATGAGGGATATGTAATCTCATTTTTTCTTCTCTGCTTGTTAATCCCTCTTTATCAATACCTGTATAAGCAAAAGATGAAACATACTCCATACCAACTGGCTCGTTTCCCTTATTAACAACCTCTGTCCACGTTCTTACAATCTGAATACCGTTAAAAAATTGTAAAAATGAATTTACTTCAACATTAGTTACTTCATCGATCATTTCAAACACAATTCTACGACCGTTTAAATTGACAGTATCCTTAAAATTTTGTAATTTTAAGCGTCTCCCCGGATTTGTTCCAGTATGTTTCGACCCATGATGATCATTTTGATTTTCACCAGAAAAATGAATTTCAACAAGACGATATTTACTTCTTTTACGATCATCCCAATTTAAATACTCATTTGAAGGAATAGACGAAAAGTGAAGAAATCTAACATCTTTGTCCTCGGTGACCTCAAATGCAAGGAAAATTCCGTTTTCTTCGATTTCGATTAATTTTCCAACTTTTTCTATTACTTCTGACATGTTGTAACCTCCTTATCCTTTAACTGACCCTGCTGTCATACCTTCGATTAAATATCTTTGTAAATAAATGAACATAATGACGATTGGAATAACTGCTAACACAGATGCAGACATGATACTACCCCAATCTGTAGAATAGAGCCCTTTAAAAAGTGTGATTCCTGGTGTTAACGTACGATGAGCTTCGTCATTAATGAAAACATATCCAAACATAAACTCATTCCAAGCGTTAACAAACGCAAATAGTGCTGTTGCAACAATACTTGGAATCGAAATCGGAAGGATAATTTGAAATATTATTCGAACTCTTGAACAGCCATCCATTTCTGCCGCTTCTTCTAACTCATATGGAATAGAATCAAAGAATCCTTTTAACATAAAAGTACATAAAGGAACCATAAACGTTGTATATGCTAGAATCATAGATGCATATGTGTCCAACAAACCAAACCTTTGCATCAAGATATAAAGTGGCACTAACAATAGAACCCCTGGAATCATTTGCGATAATAGCATCGTTATATTTAGGAATTTAACTCCTCTAAATCTTTGAAACCTACTCAATGCATAGCCAGCAAAGATTGATACCAATATCGATATAAGCGTTGTAGAAATGGCAACTATGAAACTATTCATAAAAAACGTAATAAATTTTGTATTTACTAGCACATTTTGAAAATGTGAAAAAGTAGGATGTTTAATGAAGAAACTAGGATGGGTACTACGTATTTGATCAGTTGGTTTTAAGGACGTTACCAACATCCATAGAAATGGGAACACGCAGAATATCGAGATGACGATTAGTACAACATAGGTTACAATTTTACTGACAAGCATCCTTCTTTTACTCATTAGCATGTCACTATCACTCCTTACATAGATTAAACTCTATTTTTTCTGACATTATAGTAGTAATTGACTACAAAAATAGTAATCATAAATCCGATCATCATCGTTGCCAAAGCTGATGCTGACCCAACATCAAACTGTTTCATTGCATACCGATAGATCATAATTGGGAGGGTTTCAGTCGCATTAAGTGGACCGCCTTCTGTCATTACCCAAATAAAATCAAAATTTATAGCTGTCCAAATTAGATGAATAAATATTAATACAACTGATACCGGTTTTAATTGTGGCAACACAATTTTAAAAAATCGCTTCATCGCACCTGCTCCGTCAATCGCTGCTGCTTCTAATAATTCTTTAGGTATTGATTGCATTGCAGCTAGTAAACAAATAGTATAGTATGGGAAACTTCTCCAAATATTAACAAAGGTTACTGTTAGCAATGCTGAATTTAATTCACCTAACCAATAGTACGGTTTATCTAATATCCCAAACTTAGTAAGAAGAAAATTAATAATTCCATAGTCAGGTGTTAACATCCAGATCCAAGTCGTTCCAGCAATGACAATTGGAACAACCCAAGGTATAATAATTAATCCTCTAAAAATTGCTCTTCCTTTTAACTTTTGATTTAAGGCTACTGCAGAAATTAAGCCTAAAATAAACTCACCAGCTACAGAAAGTACAGTCCAGATGGTCGTATTGGAAAGTGCCTTAGTAAAATTTTCATCATGAATAACATTTTTATAATTTTCCAATCCCGAAAAGGAAGTTTTTAAAGTACTAACGAGGTTTTTAAAATGGAAGCTATCCCAAACGACATTGATCAGAGGCAATGCAATTAAGGCAAGAAAGAAAAGTATCGCAGGAAATATAAATAAATAAGCTTGAAACATATTCTTCTTTTCTTTTGAAAGTCCCCGTTTCACCTTTTCTTGTTTTAATCCAAATTCTTTATTAACTTGCTTAGATTCTATGTTCAAGAGTATGTACCCCCACTTTCGATACGGATGTTAAATGAATGATTATAAGTAATAAAAGAGCAAGTATTGCTTGCACGACTATACAATACTTGCTACTCCTTAGACGAATTTATTTACCGCTAAGTTCGCCTGATTTCTGTAAATCACTATTAATTTGATCTGACAACCATTCTGCAACTTTTTTAGGACTTTGCTTTTGCAATAATGACTTTGCAAGTGCATCCTCCATACTTTTTGTAACGCCACCTAAAGAGATTTCAGGATATGTTACACCAGTTGACGCTAAGTCAGTAAAACCTTTACCCCACTGGCTATCACTGACAACATCTGTACGTGGAGAATTAGTCGGACGAATGTTAGATTGCCATTCTTTTCCTAAAATATAGCTTGCAAATTCCCATGTTTCTTTCGGATGTTTACTGTTTTTGTATAAATATAGAGGGCTGATTTCTAGGAATGTTGCTGGTTTTTCCTTATAAGGAGGAGCTGCTACTTTTACATCTTTCATCTCTTTAGGATTTTCTTTTGCTCGATCTTCAATCCATGGTCCATTTACGACCATTGCATACTGCCCAAGAGAGAAGTTAGTATCTTCTTCTTCCCATCCCCATGCTTTCGCATCCGCTGGAATTACGCCTTTATCTTGCATTTCTTGATAAAATTTAAAAACGTCTGCCGCTTTTGCAAGCTGATCGGGATTATCTTTCCAAGTATTTTTGAATTTGCCATCATCCATTTTCTCAGCAATCTTAAGATCATTTGAAGCTAAGTATGCAAGTAGCTCTTGAGGCGAACGCACTCCTGCACCAGCTATACCGAAAGCTGGTTTACCAGTAGCTTTTTTAATATCACCTGCTACTTTAATTAAATCGTCAAAGGTTTTTGGAGGTTCTTGAACCCCAGCCGCTTTTAACATATCTTCATGGTATAAAAGTGCTCGAATTCCCAAATATTGAGGTAGAGCAGTAACCTTCCCTTCGAATGTTAGGGCTTTCATTACATTCGGATAAATTTTATCTTTATCAGCCCAAGCATTTACATAAGGAGTTAAATCCTGCAAAGCACCCATTTTGTTAAATTCTCCGTACCATTCACTTAACCCCCAGCTTAAATCTGGAGCCGCACCACCACTAATTGCTGCTACTAATTTATCATGAAGAGCATCGAACGTAATAACTTGAGTATTAATCTTAATATTTGGATGCTCATCTTCAAATTTTTGAATTTGCTCTTTCGTTTTTTTCTCTTCTTCAGAACCTGGTGCCCATGAAGCCCAGTACTGCAAAGTCACTTGTTTATTTCCGTTTTTATCAGTTGAAGCTTCTTTCGAATTATTACATCCGGCTAAAGTAGTCGAAAAGACGAGTAGTAACATAAATATTATTAAAAAGGACTTTTTCTTCACCACTATTAAATCTCTCCCTAAGATTTTTTATAAAATAATTACAAATTGCAAACTCTTTTATTCACTAAAGTAACCACTTTAAGACAAAATGCTAGAATGTTGGTTAAGAAATAACTAATGTTAAACATTAGAAATCTATGTAACTACTAATCTATCTCTACATAAAACCACCTCCAATAATGATCTTCTTTCAAACGCCACCACTACTTTCTCTGACTATTAATTTTGTTGGGACCGTTACTTTTAAAGGAATATCCCTTCCGTTAATCCGGTCGAGTAACAGCTTCACTCCCGTTTGCCCCATCTCTTTTGTAAATACTTTCACAGTTGTTAATGGCGTACTTGCAAAACTTGCCAACTCAATATCATCGAAACTAACAATTGCTATATCATTTGGAACTGAAAGATTTGCTTCTTGGAGTGCTCTTAATGCACCTATTGCCATTGGATCACTCGAAATAAAGAAAGCTTCCGGCAGTTCCTTTTGTTGGATAGCCTTTTTCATTAACTCATACCCTTGTGACATGGAATATTCCCCAATAAATGTATATTTTTGGTTATATATCCCTCTTTCTTTCATCAGCGTTTCATATGTTGTGAGACGTTTATCTTCAATAACAACTGTCTCATTTTTCAAATATTCAATATCCACTCCACCTATATAACCTATTCGCTTATATCCTCGCTCAAATAAATGCATCAATGCGGTTTCTGTAGATTTAACAAAATCTATGACAACTGAATCATATAAATCTTCATCTGGAGAATGATGGATATAGACTACGTTTTCAATGTTATCGCTAATAGCTTTGAATGCCCTTTCACTAATTTTCCCAACTATTATAATCCCACCTAAATCTTTAAATAGATGATTTGAACCAATATCATTCCACCTAAACATGAAAGTCGAAGAAATACCTTGGTTCAGTAATTCCTCTTCTACTCCTTGTCTAATTGTTAGGAAGTATGGATCAGCCATTTCTTCTTCCAAAGTTTTAGAAAGTAAAATCCCAACACTAATCCCTGGCTTATCTGATTCCTGCTGTTCAACTCGCCTTTCTAAAACTGTCTTATACCCTAATTCCTTTGCAGCTTGTATTATACGTTCTCTCGTTTCTTCTAAAACTGTAATCTTTTGATCATTATTTAATACTCTTGATACAGTAGCTGGTGACACTTGAGAAAGTTTTGCTATATCTTTAATAGTAGCCATATTATGAACCTCTTTACGTAATATTTTAGTGATTTTTATTTTATATTTACTAATTTATTTACTGATTATATTTGTATGTTAACAGATACTGTAAATGCTTTCAATATCTTTTTTCTAATTTTTCTAAAAATTTCAACAAAACAACAGTTTAACTGCAGAGCTTTATCAAATTCTATTGTTTATAACCACTAAATATTACCGGTAAATTATTTACTAAAAGAATAAATCCATATTTAGTTAATTAAAAATTTCCTGATGCACAAAAAAACCACCTAAAAAGGTGGCTAGATTTTCGATTTTCGTTTTAAATTCATCCCTTCAGAACTTTTAATATAATCGTTCTGAAGCTTTCATTTGCACTTCTTCATTTATACTAATTTTTTATAAATCGCTTATTCCACTATTTGTTTATTCGATTAATTTTTATTGAACTAAGTTCGATTGGGATATAAATCTTATTTTTAAGTACAATATTCCCCATTGAGTTATATAGATTTTCAATTAATAATACGAATAAATTATTATTTGAACGTAATTCATAGTTTGAAGAAGGAAGAACTGATTCTGTAAATTTTATTTCGATTGTCGATGAATGTATTAGCATATAAATATCTTCTTCAAGTATTTTTAATACACTCTGTTGATCGTTAAGATTCATTTGATATTGGGAAGCTGTTTCACTTGGGAACATTGTAAAAGCATGTGCGACAATTTTATTTTTAGACTTGTACCATCTATTAAACCTAATCATCACTGCTGAATCTTTATTAAAGATCCTTTTAATGTAATCATAATCGTCCGAAAAACTAACTTCTATAGAAGCATCTATATCATCAATTGTTTCTGTACAGCATTGAAAAACAGTATTTTCAATTTTTTCTAGGCCAACACTTCTTATATTCACATTTTGTTTTATAAAGTGCCCTTGCCCATGGATTGTTTCAATATATCCGTCCTCTTTTAGTAAACCCAATGCTTGCCTTAATGTCATTCTACTAACATTCATCATCTTAGAAAGTTCTGGTTCTGAAGGTAGCTTACTTCCAATTGGATAGACTCCCTCATTGATTAGTTTAAATAATTTTTCATAAATCTCTACATACAAAGGTAATTTTTTTTTATTTTCAACGGACATAACAACACTCCTTATAATTATTATATCGAGTTATGAATTATTCGCAATCTTGTCTGTTAAGTGAAAAGGGAAAATACAATTAAAAAAATGCGAAAGTTTAAGTTGTTATTGCTTTCTATATTATGTTGAAATATAATTTAGTTGTATCGAATTAGACAACTAAATATACAACTATATTTCATGGTACAATTTTAAACTTTAGGAACTTGTTGTTCTTGTTTTATTTTGTAAGCGAAAACATATTAAGAAAGAATGATCAGCTTTAGATTAATTGACATGCGAAAAAGGAAGAATATGAGTTGTATAGGTATTGTTAGTTAAGTAAATAAAAAGAGTAGAATTGGAGAGATGATAATATGACAACACCACATAATACTGCTAAAACAGAAGAAATCGCAAAAACAGTTTTAATGCCAGGGGATCCACTACGCGCGAAATATATTGCGGAAACTTATCTAGAAAATCCAACTCAATTTAATACTGTACGTAATATGTTTGGCTATACAGGAACTTATAAAGGTAAACAAATATCTGTAATGGGATCTGGTATGGGAATGCCAAGTATAGGAATTTATTCATACGAATTATATAAATTTTATGATGTAGAAAATATAATCCGCGTTGGTAGTGCGGGTGCTTATACAGATGAACTAAACATTCATGATATCGTGCTTGTAGATAGTGCTTGGAGCCAATCAACATTTGCAAAAACTCAAGCAGGCGTAGAAGGTGACATCCAGTACCCTTGCGAAACCTTAACAAATAAAATTGAAGAAACTGCAAAACAGATTAATACTCCGATAATTAAAGGAAGAATACATTCAAGTGATGTATTTTATTATGAAAGTTCAGTTCCAAATTTTGTTGATTTTTATAATGACCATAAATGTATTTGTACCGAAATGGAAAGCTATGCACTATTCCATAATGCGAAAGTATTAGGAAAGAACGCAGCTTCTTTACTTACAATTTCAGATTCTTTAGTTACTCATGAAGAGATTAGTGCTGAAGCAAGACAAACTTCATTCGATAAAATGATGAAACTTGCATTAGAAGCTTGTTTGTAAAATGTAGAAATATGAGATTTATATAGATGTAAGAGCGTTTATTAGCATCTTAGGAATTATTAGGATTGCCTTTTAATAGTAGAAAAAGTTAGAACACAAACAAAAATTATACAAATAATTAAAAAGAAAAGTATTGAAAATGAAGTCAAAGATTAAAAAATTTTTATTCAACAAACACATACGTATGTTATTAAATAAAGCAGCCAATGGCTGCTTTTTTAATATTAGTATTTTGAAGTATAGTTAATTAAGGCATGGTATAATTAATTCTTAAGTCGATTAAAAACAATAAAATAGATAAAAACAATAAAATAGATTTTTATTTAAGTTATTACAGATATTTTATAAAAGGGGATGAAGTAATGGAGAGAATTTGTGGGCCATGTGCTAAAAATATAGGAATGTCAAAAGAAGAACGCATGAAACTGGCTGACTCACGCATTAACAAACAAATATATATCTGTCCAAATTGCGAAAATGAGCACAGTTATGTTAGTGCAGTAAAAATAGCTGTTCATGTAAATAATACTCCGAAACAAATAATTGAAAAGAAAAAACCCACAAAGAAAAAGAAAGTGGAATCAGAGCAATTTACATTATTTTAGATTTAATATTTCAATTAAGTCGAACTTTTTATTTCAGAATTCAAATTGAATAATAGTTAAAGTAGCAAGCAATTCATACAAAAAAACCACCTTTTAAAGGTGGTCTATTATATACCTCCGATGAATATACTTCCCATCATAACTAAACAACACAGACTTATTCTCAGTATTCATCTCTAAATGTACGACTCTACCTCACAACTGATGAATATAAGGTATTACTTTCTCCACATAATTACATCTAATTCCATAATTTTGATCTCTTACATTTTCCCATGCCTTATCGATAACTTATATTCCTTACCTTGTCGTTGGAATAAATACATATCTTCTCGCATGACAAGATCTTTAGTTAAGTAGTTTCGAATAAATGAACTAAAAGATTCTAATTCTCGCACTTCAAACATTTTTTCTCTTCCGCTGCCAGGTTTAACGCCTAATTCTTGCATTTCTTTTGTTGGATTATTATATCTCTCTTCAATATCTTCAAACATTCTTAAACCTAAATTATAGGGATTAATGCTTGTTTTTGACGGCTGAATTACTCCTGCATTAAGCTTTGCGTACTCAATTGCTTCATTGGAATCAAGATTTAGTTCGCGCATAATTCTTATATGCCAATAACTTGCCCAGCCTTGTTTCTCTCAACGATCTTCTTTTTGATATTCCTCACCAAGAATTTTCCCTTCTGTTTCAATATCAATTTTTATTTATTTTTCACCGTTTCTTGCATAGATCGAATGAAGTCGAGGTAATCCGTTGAAGTTGCATGATCTACATTCACAATGAAACCTGCATGCTTCTTTGATACTTCTGCTACCACTCCAACTACTTTAATCATAAGAGCATAAAAAAATTGGACAACTAGTAATTTAACTAGTTGCCCTTATAATACGAACATATACGTTAGTCATAATGAACTAATGAAATGCCCTCCAATTGTTGACTCAACTAACCTTTATAGTGAATTTCAATTGGCTTCCATGAATTCACTGTTGATCCAAAGTTTAGGCAGGATATCCTCCGGTTGGTGGTGGCCAAGCACTAAATAATCTGCGTATTAGTACGATTTCACCTAAATGATAGGAGTTGTGTGATGCAATATTGCGTAGTACACCACCTGGGGATTCGCCTGGCCATTTCTCTAATGATTTGTCCAATTGAACAGTTTGGGCAATCGTACATGCCTGTTCTATCCCTTGAAGAAAATGCTGAATAATCTGTTTCCACTCTTCCTCATTACTAGGTCCTTCTTCAACAGGCCAGCTTTCTTTCACATCAGAAGGTAATTTAGGCCTCTCTCCTTGTGCGAATAATAAGAGGAATTCTTGCCAGTATGTCATGTGTTTGACTAATTGATAAATAGTATAAGGTAACTCCTCTATTCTTTTTCCAGCAAGATCCATGTCTATATCCAACAAAGCATTCTTGATAGGAAGATGACCACGTTCTCCTCTTAATGATTTTACTAATGTGTCACTAAACGCTTTATTTGACTGCTCCATATTATCGACTCCAAACATTTTTATTTCTATTTTACTAAATTTGTTGTTCTATCCCTTTCTATTATCTAAATATTTAATAGAAAAAATCACTGATTACATTAATCAAATCGAATTTTCCATCTGAACCATATGATGATAAAGACACAATTTTTTACTAATTACAGTAATTTTTCATATCTTTTTTTTATTATATTGTTTAGAGTAAACTCTAAGTCAATAGATTATGAGAGGATTGCTTTTTAATAGTAGAAAACGTAAGAACCCAAACAAAAACTCTACAAATAATTAAAAAGATATGAATTGAAAATGAATACTAAGATTAATAAATCTTTTATTCAACAAACGCATTAGTTAGTTGAATAAGATTATTTAGATTTTAAATAAGTAAACAGTTAAAATCTTTTAATTTCCGTTATCATTAAATTTGCATCTTCTTCAGGAACTTCACCACTTTTTACTTTTTCATTTATTATTTGTATGACGGATTTTTTAAATTTCCCTCTGATTCTAATAGTTCTTTTTCCGTTCTATCCATTTATCCTTGGTACGGAGCTTTAAAATTACATTTTTAACAAATTGATTAAACTTCTCTTGTGCTTCAGAACGTAGTTTGACGGAAAAAAGTATTATACTTTCTGGGAACGGAGAATTTTTCTTGTACGTTGAATCAAAAAATAGTGCTTCCTCTTCTTCGGAATAATCTCCAAAAAAGATATCCCATTCTCCTCGGTCATTTTTATAGCCTATAGCTTCAATTTCCTCTTCATATTCTTCAATGTAATAGGCAATATGCCAATGGCGACCTTTTAAATGCTCCTTTATTTCATTGGAGTATGGTATAAAAGAGGTTTCTACATCAATTAATTCCATTCCCTTTGTAAGTAACTCTTTTTGAATAGAGAGTGGTATTGGAAGAGATTCATTATCATATAAAATTCCTGCTAAAGAATACGCTAAATCCTTTTTTGCATTTTTAATAGCTTCAAATTTGGTAACACCTGCCGATAAAGAAAAGTCCCACCCAAACTCAGGAAAAAGAGTAGGAAAATAAACACCAAATCCGCCTTCATCATCTTGTTTAATGAATGCTGGATAAACTAATTTTTCGAAATTAACCATAAGAACACATCCTTTATTTCTTAACAAAACGTTTTTCATATTAACTTCTACTTTTAATATCAACTATAACAAAATAAAAAGATTTTTACAGATTCTTATTCCACTAACCTGCCATTTAGTTGCAAATGGTTCACTTACCAAAAAAGAATTTTATACTTTCTAATCCATTAAGAAAACCACCTAAAAAAGGTGGCCTTAAATATACTACCGATGAATATTCTTCCCATCATAACTAAACAAAACAGACTTATTCTCAATATTTGTCTCTAAATGTACCCCTCTACCCCACAACCCCATTTTTTTAACATAACACTACCTTTTTTCTTAATTATTTTATTGTTTCAATTTATTAAAGTATCTTTAACATCCTCTAATTATTTAATCCGTATTTTTCCTTAATGCATTAATTCTTTGTGCATAAGCAATTTACCCTTCTTAGATCTATCCTGTCATTTAGCAAAAAAGAGGATGTTCAAATACTGATCATCTTCTTTTTGCTGTTGAAATATTTGGGGCCTTTTTTTTCAATAAGTGGCATTTAATAAAAGTATAACTTGCTAGTTTTAAAGTATTTTGTACTTTCTTATTTTAAACTTCATACCTCTTCAGAAATACATTTAAAATCAATTTTCAGTGTAAATCTAACTTTAAACTGATCCTATAAACAAAGAATCAGAGAAATAAAGGCTAGTAAAACCAACTTAGATTACTAAATTAATACTCTTGTTTATCAAAAAAATAATATCCGATAATAAAAAAAACGATCATGTATCCTAATAGCATGAAAAAATGATTTAGATTGAATAAAAGTGTTCCACTTGATAACCATTCGTGTGACCAGTTTAAATAATTGGTAAATAGTATATTATTAAGACCTGAAATAAATAGAGTCAATATTTGTATACCGATATACACTAAAATTCCGCTGATCAGAGCTGTACTGCTACTTTTAAAAAATTGCACCACAAAGGTTGCGAAAACCATAAAAACAACAGCTGGAATAACATCCACAAAATAAGCACTTATCACATATAAAGTATGGTCAATGTGTAATTTTAATATCATACTTGAAATAATTGAAACCAATAACGCCATTACTAAGCAACTAATAATATAAAAAGCAATTGCTATATTTTTTGAAATAAAAACTTTTAAACGACTTATCGGTCGAATCAATACTAATTTCATTGTTCCGTCCGCTACTTCTCCAGAAAAAAGTTCTGCAGATACCATAAATATAAATAATGGTAATAGTAAATTCGTTAGTATACTTAAGATAATGGAAGGATAATCTATAGAATCCATCGCTATAAAAATTAATTTTTGTTTAATTGAAGAGATAAAGAATGCAGGTAAGAAGCTGATCAAAGCTATTAAAAGTAAAGAGACAATTGTCTTTTTTTTCAAAAAAAGCTTCTGTGTTTCGTTTAAAACATTACCAACCAATATATACATTATTTTAATACCTCTTTTTTTATTGAGGACATATAAAATTCCTCTAATGAATTAAACTCTTTTTTTATTTCAGAAATTTCTCTTCCATTATTCACTAGTTCTCCATAATGGATAATGGCAACTCTACTACACATAAGTTCAATTTCATGGACAAGATGACTAGAAATAAAAAATGTAATTTGTTGTTCTTTAGCTAATTTTATTATTAGATTTCTCATTTCAATGGTACCTTCTATATCGAGACCATTTGTGGGTTCATCTAATATAACGAACTTAGGATTTGATAACAGTGCTATAGCTAAAGCTAGTCTTTGTTTCATACCTAATGAAAAATTTCTGACTTTCTCGTTTTTATATTCTTTTATTTTAACGACGTCGAGAATCTCATCAATATCCGATTCGCTTACTGACTTATAAAATCTTGTTGCTATTTTCAAATTATTATAAGCGGTCATAAATAAATATAAATCAGCTGTTTCAATTATCGATCCAACATGTTTTATAGCTTCTTCAAAATTTTCATGCAAGTTCGTTCCAAATATGTTCACGGTCCCAGATTGAATTGTATTTAATCCGACTATCGCCTTCATTATTGTTGTTTTGCCTGCTCCATTAGGCCCAAGAAATCCAAACACTTCACCTTTATAAACTTCAAAGTTTATATTTTTAACTCCTCTACCATTTTTATATATCTTTGTTACATTATTGACCTCAAGAATTTTTTCCATATATGCCTCCATTTAGAAAAGCCAAGTGCCTATGTCAATGTCAGACCAATTAAGATGTTTTTCTCGAATATTTAGCTACTATTAAGGTGCTAAAATATAGAAATTTGAAATAAAAATGAGTTTGTTTTTTCATGTTCAACCATAAATTTGAAAAACAAAGAGGGGGAGATCCGAAAGCTAAGCTTTTGGATTGCTCCCAATCTCATTAATATTATTCTCTATGATCTTCTTTAAAATGGCTGGTGATAACTTTTACTTTTTTACCAGATAAGTTAATATTATCTGGAGTTGTTTTGTTTATGTTTGATAAATCTAGATTTACATTAATTTCGATGCTGTGAGCTTTACCTTTAGCATCTGTACCATTTATTACGATTACAGCATCTTGGTGATTAATAATTTTATTTTGATTAAGATCTACATTAGATTTCACACTGTTTATTGTAATATCGCTCTGAAGTTGTGGAATTAAATTTTTAAAATTTTCTACATCCGTAAATTGCTCATCTTTGTTATATTCTTTGTTATTATCCATTTCGTGATGAGATTCACCAGCTTTTGTCAAAGCAATTGATGCAAATGCATTTACTAATGGAGTAACTTGATTTTTATCCATTGCAATTGTTAATTTTGAACCATCTTGATTAGCTGTTACATTATCTTTCATATTTCCAACTAAAGAGTCAATGATAACTCCCACACTTTTTTGTATTTGAGGGTTCAATTGATCATGATGGTCTTTAAATTTTTCAAATTCATTTTCATGAACTAAATATTGATTACTGCTACTTGATTTCGTAATTTCTTTTCCACCTTGATTGTAGGAATCAATTGTTACAGACTTAGTTCCTACTGTAACCGTCTTTGTGCTGCTAGAAGCATTTTCTTTTTGGTTTTGTTTTATGTTCGTACTAGCATTAAATAATTGAGTGCCATTATCCTTAACAGCAACATGTAAAGTAACTGTTTCATTTGTTAGTTGCTTAGTTTGAATGACAGCTTCTTTATATGCTTCATAACCAGATACTTGAGAGGCATTAGCAAAAACCGTACCTCCTAGTAAAGCTCCACCTATTGTAAGACTTGAAAGAATCATAAGATTTTTTTTCTTCATAATTATTTCCTCCAATTACTTATTTTAATTAAAGTATTTTAAATAAATTCTTTTCTCGTCCTAGTTCAACCAAAAAAGAAGTAGCATTTATGTATTTCTAATCTAAAAGGTTGAGTTGGACACTTAAATCATTTTAAACAAGAAAACAATTTCATAAACAAATAAGAAAGTAACTTAGGTAACATTGATATAATCTAATTACATATACATCACCACCTATTATAGAGATTCTTTAATACCGATAATAATAGCGGTTATCAAAGCCTCTTTAACTTTAAATAGATATTTAGCATTACAATTAGATACGATACAAAATTAAAATGAAAACTTGATGAAAATATGTTCCATTTCTATTTAATTTTTGGAGTATACAAAAAAGAACTTCAATTAAACTGCCAGTAACTTCAATAAAAATAAAAAAAGCCCTTTACAAGGAATTTGATTCCATTAGGAAAACCTCTTTTATCCAAAATAAAAGAGGTTTTCCTTTTGAAAGAAATGTGTGGATCAACGAAAATAAATATTTAGCAATATGCAAAGTAAACTAAGATCATAATTTCCAATTAAGACAGTTTCCGTTTTTGGAAAATAGAATGTTGAAAGTTCATCTTCACTTGCTATTAACTTTTTTAATATGTCCACTATGTGAAAAATACACACAATTCGGTGATCAATATGCATTTACTTTTTCCAGCATTATTGTAAATTTTTTTAACCAGTCCTTAGGAAACTGCTTATTGTAATTATATGGACCGTTCATTAGGATTGGGATATCTGAAAAGGCTCTCTTATACTAGTTTACTAGCTTTAATCATTGGATTTTGGTATTTCACTGAACCAACTGTAAACGTAATAAGAATTGAGACAAAACGAGTAGTTGGAGTACATTCTTTAAATCATTGCACAATTTTTCACATTAAACTTTAGTTAAAATTTAATGCGAAAAATTATAATTTCATTAAGTTTATTGACAAATATAAGACGGTGAAATACACTTCGTACAACGATAATGATTATCAATATTACTGTTTAAAATTTGGGGAAATTAATTTGTTAAATAAAATTTTTATCTAAAAACTATTCTTATATCAATCTCTTTACTAGTATTAATAACAGTTATTGTTTGGCAAGGAGTAAATTTTCACGGTAATCCTGATCCTACCTCTAAAAATTTAACACCAGGTGCTGCTGTGATTAATACATCTATTCTTATTTTTCGTGAAGGGTTAGAAGCAATTTTAGTATTATCAGCTATTATTTCGGGATTAGTAAAAAAGAAACAGGATAATTATTGGAAACCTATTTCTGTAGGAGCAGGTGTATCTTTCTTAGCAACTATTGCAACATGGTTTATCGTAGTAGCAATTATTTCTTCTGTAAATGCTTCAGAACTTCATATTCAAGCTGCAACTGGAATATTAGCTGTTGTTGTTCTATGTATTATTATGAATTGGTGCTTTCATAAGCTTTACTGGACAGGTTGGATTAACCTACATAATCGAAAAAAACAAAAAATAACAACAAATTCATTTGAAAGTGTTGCAAAAAATACATTTTGGTCCTTATTTTTACTGGGTCTTACTTCAGTTTATCGTGAAGGATTTGAGGTAGTATTATTTCTTCAAAATCTCCGTATGAAATTAGGAAACGACGTAATTTTTTTTATTAAGCTTAGACTTCAGAATTAAAGGCATTAAATTTACAAATATCAATGTCTTTTTTTATTTGTTTAACATAATATAACTTTCATAATTAAATTAAAATACATATGTAATTGTGTTTTATGACCACATTTATTACTAAATTTTTTACTCCATAAAATCCATAATTAAAAAGCGCATTCTATTTTTCTACTAAAGAAATAGTTAACTAATATAAAAAAATCGATGAAATGTCATTCCTGTTATGCAACTAGTCATTGCTAGTGAGACTTTTTTAGCAAACAAAAACTGGATAGCTTTTAAAACTATCCAGTAATTTCTTTTTATCCAATTACATTATTACTCTTATTTCTTTTTATTTATTCATCACATTTTCAAAAACATTAACAATTTACATCACATATACAATTTCATTATTCCCTGGTATTGGCCCCACCTACGCCAAATACGATGATAGCCACACATGCCATCCAACCTACTATTTAGCATAACAGAAAACGCTTACATTTTCAATTTTTAGAATATTCGTTAAAAATATTTTAATAACTCGTGAATAACTGACTTTTCTTTTCCTTCAGACACCATCAATCACTTTGTAATTTTTATGTGATATAACAGTTCTGTTTCCTTCAAACACCAATTCCGTTTTATTATCAATTATATTTACAATAACTGTATTTTCATTGACCTTTTCAACAATCCCTTTAATTCCATTCTTAAAAAATACATGTTCACCCAATCCAGCTATCTTTTTTGACTTAAATTTCATCATTTACTCCCCAATCTTAAACATTATTTTCCTTAGATTTACTACCATTGTTTTAGTATAATTTTTCTTCTTCACAATTAAAAACACCTTCATTAGTATAAAGATGAACATTTTAATTCGTACCAAGTTAGCTAGATCCTTAATAAGTAATACGTCTAAATCCATTTTGTAATTCTAACTTAAACAAATAACCTAATGGACATTTTTCTTTCTTCGTTTCATACAATGATGAAAAGTTAAGAAGTAATGATTTTAATTACTTTTCTTTCAAACTACTTTTTTATTATATTACCAAAATTTTAGATAAAAATATAGTATTTATTTTGAATAATAGAATTTTAGGAGTGTAGCATCGTCTTTTATTTTTAACCAGCAGTTCATCCGAAAATTAATTTTGTATTACTAGAAACTAAAATAAAGAATATTATTAGGGGAATTCTACTCCATCTAGGATAATAACGGAACAAATAATTCACTTTGGCATCTGCCTCTTCATTTAATGTTAGGATGAGAAAGTAACTCTTGAACTACAATATAAGGGAATCCCCCATTTACCCGACTAACTACAAGTTGATCTCGTACATTCTCCCATGCCTTATCAGTAACTTTATATTCCTTACCTTGTCGCTGGAATAGATACATATCTTCACGCATGACAAGATTTTTCGTTAAGTAGTTTCGTATAAATGAACTATCAGATTCTAATTCTCTTACTTCAAACAATTTTTCTCTACCGCTGCCAGGTTTGACACCTAACTCTATCATTTCTTTGCTTGGATTATTATATCGCTCTTCAATATCTTCGAACATCCTTAGTCCTAAGTAGTATGGATTTATACTTGTTTTAGAAGGTTGAACTACTCCTGCGTTTAGTTTTGCGTATTCGATCGCTTCATTTGAATCGAGATTTAGTTCACGCATGATACGGATGTGCCAGTAACTTGCCCAGCCTTCCGTCTCCCAACGACCTTTCTTTTTCATTCAATTTCGAAAAGTATTTGATAATTATTCCCTAAAACTAAATATACTATTTCTTTACTTGAAGACTGAGAAAAGACAGGCACCACTCTAAATAACAGTACTTATTGAAGAGTTAGGGAATTTTAACAAAGTATATAAATGCCCAAAAGCTCGCCTGATGCAAGCGAGCTTTTTCTTTTAAATTTCTTTTATACTAGAAAAGAAAATTGTCTTATCTAGTTCCAGGATCTTTTGGATCCTCATCTAAAGTTTCAATCAATAAACTACTTTTATTGATTGAAATGTGTTCTAAAGATTTAATTCCTAAATCTAATACCATAATCAGTATAAAAATATGGGACATATACTTCATTATTTTTTTCATTTTATTACTCCTTTATTACTATGTATTATCTTGTAGTTATGAAAACTTATTTGAAGGTACTCGTTAGCTAAGATTGCATTACCTTGCCTTTGAAAATATTTTGCAATCCTTTCACTGAACTCATATACTTTCATTCGATTATTAGTTTTTTCCATTATCGGCAACCCATGAGATATTAAGAATTGAATAACTTCTTCCTCATTATTTTGGGCTTCTAAGTAGAATATTTGGAGTTTAATATATTCTAGCTTTGTTTTATCTTCAAATGATTCTAATTCTTGTGCTAAGGTCTCAATAACTTGTTGATTCTTATGTAATTTTAACAAGTGCTCGACAATATTTCCGAGCGTTAGATAATATCCATCCGTATTTTTTTCTATCATTGCTAAAGATTGATAATAATAATCCAATGCTTTTTCTGAACAATTTTGTGAGCCGTATAAAAAGCCCAAGTTATGCAAAGCAGTCTCAATAATAGTATTATTTTGAATCGATTCTGCTTCATTTAATATTTCCATTAATAATTTTTCTGCACTTGCATATTCCCCAGTTCTTATTAAGTGAATTGAAAGAATCGTTTTTGTATCCAACAATCGGATAGTATTGTTAGATTGTTTATATATTTCAAAAGCTTTATTTCCATAATAAATAGCTAATGCAGATTGACTTAATTTACTATGCATTATCGCTTTAAGATAATAATATTCTGTTATTTGGTCTCGATATCGTTTTCTTAAATCTTTTACTTCATTTAATAATTCTAAGGCTTTCGAAAAATCATTCTTTCGATGATAATAGATAGCATTAACTACATTCCATACAAACGCTTCATATTGAGTAAACTTTTTCTTATTTATTTTTATTTTCTCAACTTGCTCTTCCACTTTTTGATATTGATGAACATATAAGTAATATCTTAAAAGATATAAATCGTATAAATAAAGCAAATCTGTAAACTTTACATATTCTTTATATTTAGAAAGCTCATTAAATAATGATTCTACCTGCTTATTATGAAGACGTTCCATTCCATTATAAAATCGTTGTAATTGTTCCTTTATTCGTTTAATTTTCTCTTCTTCATCATCAATTGATATACCCAATCTATTACATAACAATTTTAAAGTTTCGATATTAGCCTCTTTAGTATCATTTTCGATTTTGCTTAAGTGTGAGGCAGAACATATCCCATGACAAAGTTGTTCTTGTGTCATATGTTGTTTTTTTCGATGATAATTGATAATCTTTCCCAAGTTCATAGAGGCTCTTCCTTTCGTTAAAATTGTTTTAATATTACCAATTTTCATTATAGTGTAAATTACATAATGTTACATCTGTATTTTTTTACCATTTTTACCCAATTAATTAAATTTATATTAAATAAAAAGTATTAAACTCTAAAAATATTAAAAAATGATTTGATTTTATGTTTATTCTTTATATTTTTATAATCAAACTTGGGAAAGTTTTTAATGTATTTACGAAAACTCTGAAAAAGTGTTATCTTTTTCTTAGGACGTCCAGGAAATCATTAGTAAAAACAACAAGGAGAAAATTATGAAGAAATTTCATTTAAAGAGTAAGGTAGGAGTTACTGCATTAACAATCGGAATGCTAACTTTTGGAGGATTCAATTCTGTACAAGCGGCGTCTCAAAGTGCTGAAACCAAAATTCAAGTAGGCACAACATCTACAACAACGACTAGTTCTAAGTCATTATTCTTTTATAGTACTACACAAGTAGATGATTCCTTTTTGAGTAATTTTTCAGATAATTCACTATATTCAATCCAGAGTAATCTTAATAACGGAAGTGTCCAGTTTTCCAATAAAGTAAATGGACCTGGAGACATTATTAACATAAATGAAATGCTTGAAGCAGATGAAATCGCATACCCTGCCCAAGCTCTTTACAACAATTCATACATGCAATCTGTATTAAAACAAGCATTGATGAATAATAAATTTGTTTACCTTTATGGTAATGCAATAACAATCAGTGACTATAAATCTTTATTAGGTTTAGATTCAATATCTGTAAACGATATTACTAGTGACGGAGAGGAAATTACGCCTGTATTTGGTACAAATTCTTCTACAGAAAAAGGAGTTGTTAGAAGTAACCCTGAAAGAGAAAATACATACTATGAAGACCCTTCAACTAGAATAATTGGACCTGTAAACGAAGATCGTTATCAAGTCATAGGTTACACATTAAATACAAATGCTCCTACGAGATTGATTACAAATACAATTGTAACTGGATACAATGACGATTATTACGGTGATATCCCAAATGATGTTCAGACAGAACAGATTTTACAAGAGACACTGGAAGATGTTACTCAAAATAAAATTTTAGAAGATACAACTACAAGAACTATTGTAGCCAGTTCTCCTACAAAATTCACGTTAAGTTCTTATATAGCAGGTGAATTGGTTGGAAAAGTAGTATCCCATTGGACACTTAATAAAAAGAGTGATAGTGATTCACACTTTGATTATTTCTATGTAGATGATCAGACACAATTATTAACTTATAATGGAGGTATAGCTACTTACCTAAAAGTTGACCATGATATTCCGTATAGTGAAGATTACCTTGATCAATGGGGACCTAAGGATGGAACTGGTTCATTCCAATTTAGCTTTAGTATTCCATTTTCAATAAGTTTTAGTTTTAATATGGATTCTAACGCACATGTAGACGACATTTCAAATGAAGATCTAGATTATGCAAGATGGGTCGTAACAGACGGTGATATGTCGGGAGACACTTTTCGACCAAGAACTGCTTGGAAGTCAGCAGGTACGTATGCATCTATGGACATTAGACATTGGGCAAAGTTTAAGAAAGTAATTGATGGCAGGGTTCTTTTATCAGATGAAGTCAGCCATAAGTTAGATGTAAATTATGATTATTAATAGCTAATAGGGAAAATTTTAAATTAATCCTTTTAATTGGTTTTTTATTAGGACAAAAAGTGACCAATGAAGTCATTTTTTGTTCTATTTTTTCCCATAAAAATATTAATGTTGCACTTAAATGATGAAAAATTACTAACTATTATACTAAAAACAACTCTATCTCACTTCTGAATAACGAACTAAAATTATAATGAATAATTGAGAGGTACAAGTTATGAAAAAAAAATCATGGTTTGTTATTATATTATTAACAATAGTAGGAAATGTATTAAGTGGTTGCAATTTGCAACAGGTAAATAAAGATAAAACTTATGATGTGTACACACAAAAAACCACTAAAGCATTACAGAATAAAGTTTATAAAATGGGAGAAACAGTTGAATTAGATGGTGTACAGATTACTATAGACAAAGCTTATTTTACAAAACCTTCTATGAAAGAAAATGCAAAAAATAACAATGTTCTTACTGTAGATTTGCAAGTGTGGAGCAAGCCATTAACTAAAGGAGTTTATATTAATCCTTCTGATTTTAGTTTATATGATCCACAAGAAAATCTAAAGCTTCATTATAATGGTTATAGTAAACAAGAAATAAATAGCACTATTTCTGAAGTTAATACTCCTAATAAAAATGTAGTTGGAGTAGAAGGAAATCTCTATTTTGACACTTCTAAATTTGGTAAGTATGAACTAGTATATAAACCGCCTTTCTCAAAAAAAATAAATGAAATTAGATTTAAAATTACTCCCAAACAATAGATGATATGAGGATTCTGCAACCACTATAGAGACTAAAGTTACCATAAGAAAAATCCTCATATCGTCTTGAGGATTTTCCATTCTCTATTCCAATCAACGACATTATCACCTGTCACTCAACTGAAATATTCACCTTCTATTTGGTAAAGACCTTTTGCCAACATTCTTTTAAGACGGACATTTTACAATTGCGTGTATTTCCATGATCATCTTGACTAATTCTCCTGTGGAAGCAACTTTGTCCTTGTGCTATTCGTTCAACAAAGATACTTCTTGTTGCAGTGTAAGTGCGTAATATACCGTGTAAATCGGGGATACAAAAAAACCACCTCAAAAGGTGGTCTTAAATATACTTCCGATGAATATTCTTCCCATCATAACTAAACAACACAGACTTACCTTCTATATTCGTCTCCAAATGAACCCCTCTACCCCACAACTGATGAATATACGGCATTACCTTTTCAACATA
>NZ_NUCO01000104.1:0-258 GCF_002555445.1 Bacillus sp. AFS017336 | reverse complement strand
CCATTGCCAAGGGCCGCATACGCAGCATCGGGCTGGCGCAGGCAAGCCGCGCGCCCGGCGTGCTGGCCATCGTCACCGCGCAGACCGCTGGCAAGCTGGGCCAGGGCAAGATGAATACCGCGCCGCTGCTGGCAGGGCCCCAGGTGGCCCACTTCCACCAGGCCGTGGCCCTGGTGGTCGCGGAGACCTTCGAGCAGGCGCGCGCTGCCGCGCAACTGGTCCGTGTGGACTACGAGCCCGTGGCTGGCGCCTATGACC
>NZ_NUCO01000103.1:0-250 GCF_002555445.1 Bacillus sp. AFS017336 | reverse complement strand
CCACCCGCCTGGCGGTCACCTCATAGGCGAGGACGCGACCGAAGGTCGTCAGGATGAACCGGTCGCCCACCGAGACTCTGTCCAGGTCGGTGAACATCGTGCTCTCCGCCAACCCCCGGTGTGCCGTGATGACGGCATGGCTGTTCACGCCGCCGATGGGGAGCGACGTCCCCTGGAGGTGGCCGGCGCCCCGGAGCAGCGTCCTCTCGTCGGTACCGTGGTAGATCGGCAGGTCGACACCGATCACAGG
>NZ_NUCO01000102.1:0-237 GCF_002555445.1 Bacillus sp. AFS017336 | reverse complement strand
CTTCCTACGCCGTCCCGGCCAACGCCATCTACGTTGCCCCGTCGTCCTCGGGCGCGCAGTCGGGCACCAAGTCGAACCCCTACACCTCGCTGCAGAAGGCCATTGACGCCGCGGCCGATGGCCAGACCATCGTGCTGCGTGCAGGCACCTACCACCAGAGCGCCAAGGTTCCCTACGGCAAGGACAAGCTGACCATCCAGAACTACCCGGGCGAAAAGGTCTGGATGGATGGCACCA
>NZ_NUCO01000101.1:0-231 GCF_002555445.1 Bacillus sp. AFS017336 | reverse complement strand
GAAGAATCCAACGCCCGCACGATCAACCAATACGTCCACCCCGATGTCTGCGACAGCTGCCAATTGCTGGTGGGGCTGACGAGGTTCGAGCCGGGTTCGGTGTGGAACACCATGCCGGCGCATGTTCATGATCGGCGCATGGAGGTTTATCTCTACTTCGGCATGCAGGAGCAGACACGCATCTTTCATTTCATGGGAGAGCCCAGTGAAACGCGGCATGTCGTCCTGAAG
>NZ_NUCO01000100.1:0-267 GCF_002555445.1 Bacillus sp. AFS017336 | reverse complement strand
ACGACTACATCCGCAACATGCTGATCCAGGCGCTGGGCAGCGAGAAGGCCAGCGGCCTGATCGACCGCATCCTGCTGGGCCGCAACACCACCGGCCTGGACGCGCTGAAGTGGATGGACCCGCGTGCGGTGGCCGACCTGGTGCGCAACGAGCACCCGCAGATCATCGCCATCGTGATGGCCCACCTGGAGACCGACCAGGCCGCCGATGCGCTGAAGCTGCTGCCCGAGCGCACGCGGGTGGACGTGCTGCTGCGCATCGCCACCC
>NZ_NUCO01000099.1:0-226 GCF_002555445.1 Bacillus sp. AFS017336 | reverse complement strand
ATCGAACAATGCCATCTCGCCGAACAACTCGCCCGGGCCGAGTACCGCAATCAGGTTTTCACGACCATCGGAAGAGGTGCGGCCCAGCTTGATCTTGCCCGAAACAATGAAGTAGAGCTGGTCGCCCTGATCTCCCTCGCGGAATACCGAAGCACCACGGGACAGATCCACTTCAGTAAGTTCTTCAGTCAATGCAGAGAACACCTCGTCGCCCAATGATGCGAAG
>NZ_NUCO01000098.1:0-234 GCF_002555445.1 Bacillus sp. AFS017336 | reverse complement strand
GGCGTCGCTTTCGGGATCTAGCACCGTCGTGAAATACAGGCAGCCGGCGGCGCTGACGGTGCGCTGGAAGGCGCCGGTCAGGGTCGAGTCCTCGCGCCTCGGCTTGACCGCGATATCCTCGCCCTTCTAGAAGCTGAAACTTGCGATATCCACCGCGTTGCCGCGTGCGTGTTCGGAAATCTTGCCGGTTTCGGCGCTGTTGCGCAGGCGGCAGATATAGGAGGAGGCCTGGTT
>NZ_NUCO01000097.1:0-270 GCF_002555445.1 Bacillus sp. AFS017336 | reverse complement strand
CGGCGACCTGTGGTGGCTGTGGGCCTGGGCCGTGTGGACGGCGTTCAACCTGCTGCTGATGTGGATCTTTCCGACCTTCATCGCACCGCTGTTCAACAAGTTCGAACCGCTGGCCGAAGGCACGCTCAAGGAGCGCGTGAGCGCGCTGATGCAGCGCTGCGGCTTCACGGCCAAAGGCCTGTTCGTGATGGATGGCAGCCGGCGCTCGGCCCATGCCAATGCCTATTTCACGGGCTTCGGCCATTCCAAGCGCGTGGTGTTCTTCGACAC
>NZ_NUCO01000096.1:0-309 GCF_002555445.1 Bacillus sp. AFS017336 | reverse complement strand
CCGGCGGCGAGCAGCCCAAGTTCACCGCCACCGTGGAAAGCGACGGCGGACGCCGCGCGGTGATCGTGAAGTTTGCCCAGCCCGATGGTGGCGAGGCCGCGCAGCGCTGGTCCGACCTGCTGGTCTGCGAACACCTGGCGCTGGAAGCCCTGCGCGCCGCTGGCGTGGACGCCGCCAGCAGTGAGCTGCTGCGGACGCCCACGCATACCTTCCTGGAAGTGACGCGCTTCGACCGCAGCGCCGACGTGCTCGGTCGCCGCGGTTTTGTTTCGCTGCTGTCGCTGTCGGCTGCGTTTACCGGTGAAGCGA
>NZ_NUCO01000095.1:0-223 GCF_002555445.1 Bacillus sp. AFS017336 | reverse complement strand
ACACCCCGGACAAGCTGCGGAACTACCTCAAGACGGAGTTCAACAAGGAGACCGGAGCCACCCTCAAGATCGAGCAGCAGGACAGGGGCGACATCGTCACCAAGCTCACCACCGCGCTGCCCGACGCGAACAACACGCCGGACGTGACGGAGATGGGCAACACCCAGTCGCCGACGTTCACCAACGTGGGCGCGTTCCTCGACATCTCCGACATGTACAAGGA
>NZ_NUCO01000007.1:0-49349 GCF_002555445.1 Bacillus sp. AFS017336 | reverse complement strand
TACTTAGGTTGACATTTATAGATGAAAGATAAAGAGACTTAAAAGCTGTGACTCTTTTGTTTTTTTAAAAATAAAATTCAATAAAATTTTACAAAATTTAAACTTGATGCAATTTTTAAAAAATAAAATTGTGTCAAGTTTCCATATAATGAAATTATCAAGAGAGAGAGGAAGATGGGGAAAGATGAAAAAGATCAAAAAAAATATTACAAATGTGGCACTTACAACAGGTCTTGTAGCTAGCGTATTTAATCCGATGTCGATTACACACAATGTTCATGCACAACCAGTTTCAAGAGTGGAGCAAGTATTATCAGCACTTACACCAGCTCAACGCGAGTCTATTAAACAATTAAAAGTTAGTGACAAGGAAGGGCTTCAAGTATCTCCTGACTTAGATCTAACAAGTGACGCTCCAACTTCTGTTATAGTTGAATTTAAGGACAAGCCAGCACAAACAGCGGTTATGGTAGCAGAAACAGAAGGAACTACAATTTCTGAAGCAGACGCACAAGCAAAAGTGGACACTTCACACGAATCGTTTAATCAAGACTTAAAAACGATTTTTAGTAAAGAGTTAAAAGAAAAGAAAAATCCTTACAAGATTAAGCGTTCTTACAAAAAAACATTTAATGGAGTTGCTTTGACACTCCCTGCTAATAAAGTAAAAGCATTGCTTAAATCTAGTGCCGTTCAAACAGTATGGAGTGATTTGAAAGTTCAACTAGATGATCCAACTACTAAAGAAGTAGTGTCCGGGCAACAAGCTGCAACTCACAATATGGTAACGTTCCCTGGTATTGAAAAACTTCATCAAGAAGGCTATACAGGAAAAGGCGTAAAGATTGGTATTCTTGATACTGGAATTGATTACAATCACCCAGACTTAAAAGGCGCGTTTAAAGGTGGTTACGACTTCGTTGATAATGACAATGACCCAATGGAAACAACATATGCAGATTGGAAGAAGTCTGGTTTACCTGAAACGGCTAATGGAGAAGCTTTTTATACTGAGCATGGAACGCATGTGGCTGGAATTATTGCCGGACAAGGAAAAAACAATGCAGACTATTCGGTAACAGGTGTTGCACCGGATGCTGATATTTATTCTTATCGTGTTCTAGGTCAATATGGATCTGGTTCAACTTCAGCAATATTAGCAGGTATTGATAAAGCAGTTTCAGACGGAATGGACATTATTAGCATGTCACTTGGAGCAAACTATAACGACCCATTATATCCTACGGCAATTGCAGTTAATAATGCCGTACTTTCAGGGGTAACAGCAGTCGTTGCAGCAGGGAATTCTGGAAATAAAATGTATACACTAGGTTCACCAGGAAATGCTCCATTAGCAATCACTGTTGGAGCAAGTGATACTTCTGTTACGATTCCACAATTTACTTCAACAGCGCATCTATCAACTGGGGATTCACCAACTGATCTGAAGCTAGCTGCCCAAGGATATTCTGATAATATAGCGGATTTTCAAGGTCAAACATTGAAAGTAGTAAACGTAGGATCTGGTTCAGATACTGCTTATTATAAACGTGACTCGAATGGTGGTTATACTATACCAATAGATGTAAATGGAAAAATTGTTATCGCACAACGTGGTAACCTAGGCATAGCTGATATCGTGAGTACAGCTAAAAAGCACGGAGCAAAGGCTGTATTTTTAACAAATACACCTGGAGATACATTACAAGATGTATTTTTAGGTAACACGTATGGATATATTCCAACGTTTTTACTAAACAACACTCAAGGTACTGCTATTACAAGTAAACTACTTCTAACAGAAGCTATGAAAGGAAATTCAATCGACTTTACATTCGGTAATATGAGTCAAACTGTAACAACAGGTAATAAACTAGCAGACTTTAGTTCGCGAGGTCCATCACGTGTCCTATATGATATTAAACCAGAAGTAACAGCACCAGGTGTCTCTGTATTCTCAACCGTACCTTCTTATATGCATAAAGATGATAATGGTAATGTTTTAACTGATTATAAAGATGCATATGAGCGCTTATCTGGCACTTCAATGGCTACGCCAAATGTATCTGGAGTAGCAGCATTGTTAAAGCAAGCTCATCCAGACATGACACCAGCAGATATTAAGTCATCTCTTATGAATACAGCTGATCCTTTAAATGATAAATATAGTGTATATGAAGTAGGGGCGGGTCTTGTAAATCCATACAAAGCCGTTCATGCACAAACGGAAATTCAAGTGAAAGACAAGACGAAGACGTATAGCGGTAATAGTAATTCAGAAGGTACGATTACGCTTGCAAGTAAAGGAATCAAAACAATTAAAAACATTACTGGTGCTTTAAGCTTTGGTGAACAAGCTATTGATGGCAAAAATCTGACAGATTCACGTTCAATGACTTTATTTAATAAAAGTTCAGAAGATAAAACTTTTGATGTAAAAGTTCAATTCCAGACATTGGATGGTCGATTTACAAATGACTCTAGAGCAGACCAAGATGCTGCAGCTAATGGCGTTACATTAGATGTTAAATCAACAGTTAAAGTGAAACGTTACAGCAGTGCGAATATGGATGCTATGATCAAAGTTCCTAAAACTGCAAAACTTGGAACGTATGAAGGGTATGTTGTCTATACAAATCAAATAAATCCTGATGAAACGTATAAAGTTCCGTTTGCTATTCATACAGTAAAAGAAGGAATTGATTATGTTAAGGGAGCTCCAGAAGCATTTACACTACCATATGAAGCGGGAAGTAATGCAACAAGATGGTCGATTGGCGTAAACTTTAAGCTAAACTCTCATATGCGTAACTTTGATTTCTTCCTTGTAGATCCAAAAACAAACGAAGAGATCGGTTACCTTGGTTCATCTGATGGAATGGGTGCGGATGAAAATATTGAATACTATTTCCAAGGTGTATTGAATAATGGTCAGTATTATCCGTTAACTGGAAATCCTGATAACCCAATTACATTTGATTATAAGGAAGTTGACCCAGGATTATGGAAAATTAGATTAGTAGGTACAAATGATAATGGTGAAACCTTCTCTAGTGATGCACCTGTTTATTATGGTGAGAAAGAGCCAAAGGTTACGATGAACTATGAAGCAGGTCAAATTGTTGAAACAGCTAATTCAACTGACAAAACTGTTTCAGTAACAGGTAATGCATTTGATAAAAACATTGCTGAAATGCAAGCAGCGGGCATTACTGCTTCACAAGGCGACAATAAAATGTATTATTATAATCCGAATAATTCGAATGAAATAAACATTCCTGTAGATCAAAATGGGAACTTCAATTCGACAATACCTCTGGCTACAGCTGGTCCAACAACATTGCCAATTACAGAGTATGACTTCTATGACAGAGATAAATCAACTGTAGAAAATTACGGAAGTTTTAGGGACGTATACTTTGTGAAAAAAGGTACTGCTTATACTTCAGCAATTGCTGATAAACAAAGAATCAACATGGGAGATTCAAATACAGTAACGTTCTCAACAAAAAATGTAACGACAAAAGTGAAAAAAGCTGAATACTCTTTCATATATCCAGCTAATTTCCTAGATGTTACGAGTGTCAAACCACACGGATCGTATAACGGAAACCTAGATGTTAAATATACAACAACACCTTTTAATGGTTCTTTCAATAAAATGACAATCACAGCAACAGCGCTTGGTGACCTTGCGACTACTGGAATTACTGGAGATACTTCTTTAGTAGACTTGACATTTAAAGCAAAAGACCAATACTACAAGGGTCCAATGACGTTTGAAGATCCAACAGGTACAACTAGATTCTTTAATGCTGTTTATACAAATGTGGATGATAGTACTGTAACAACTCAAGGAATTCAACCTTATTTCTATATTACTCCTACTTATTCTCTTATGAGGGGTTCAGTTCAGCCGGAAGGATTAGTTACAGGAATTGGTACTGCAGGAGTAATTGTTGCGAAAAAGATTGACTTTAATAAAGCTGGCTCAAAAATTAGTGTGAAATATTCAAATGGGAAAGAATATGGAGTATCTGATCCTTTAGGATATAGTGTAACTGCTCCAAATGGATTTACAACTAAATTACCGATTACAGATAAGCCGTTTACATTATCAATTGACGTACCAGGTCATTTCACATTCAAGAAAGATTTTACAATTGGCTTGAAAGAAGACGGTAAAGTTACCGCTGGATCTAAACCAGTTGATTATAGCTATATCCCTGGTGGAGATGTAAATAAAGATAATGTAATTGATGTAAAAGATGCTCTATACATCCAAACGTATTGGGGCACAAATAAGCGTGACGCAGATATCAACTATGATGGTGTAGTTGATGAGCAAGATATGCAGTATGTAATTAATAATTACTTTATGCAAAATCCATGGAATGACAATGCTGGGAAGCCAGTTAATAAATATAAAGGTGAAACTTTAGATGATGTTTTAACGGATCTTGGTTTAGAGTAATTGCACAAAAGATGTATAGTAAAAATCGGTGACGATCAAATATCGTTACCGATTTTTTTGTGTAAACTCATTATCATGAGCGTAGTGTAGGGGGATTCGCTGTTGAACTAGGACTAAGTAGACGGCAACTGGGGCTGCGGTCACTAGAACAGCAGGACAGGGGTATGTTCAAGGATCAGCTTCTATTACACTATTTAACAGTAAAATTCAATAAGAAAAAGTAATAAAAAAGTCTTTTCATTAATAATCAATTTGGAATATTTGTGACATCTGTAGGTTGCGGGCCAAAAGCCAAATGGTTGAAGGGATTGAGCTTCGAAATGTTAGTAAATCGAGAGGGCTGATGCCTTACGCATAGCAGAAAGCAACATTTACCTTTCGTTAAGGAAAGAAGGGTAAAGCCTCTCCGGTGTCAGAGACCATGGAATGTAACACATTGATAAAATCTTTAATACATATTCCTCAAAAGATTGCTCATTGATTTATGAGTGATCTTTTTTGACATGCTAAAAAAGTTATCAAACGCATTTTGATTGGATTTTACTTTCAAAAGGAATCAGGTATCAGTACAAAGGCACAATTAGGTCAAATCAAGAAGAATTCAATAGCACTTTAAAGGTCGATTTCCATACGTGGGAATCGACTTATTTGTTCCTTAAAAATGAACGGTGTCAAATCTTAGTGTCATATTAACGGAGTAATTTAAGATGAAATATGGTACGCAAGGGTTTCTACGTTGATACAAATAGAGAAATTAAAAGGAGGATAGTGTGATTAGGTTCTTACAAGGGCTGATTTTTGTTTAAAAATAGATTAGTAATGGGAAAGAAGTGGGTGTCCTGACCACTGATTACCATTTTTGAGAGTGCCTTGCTACAACAAGTCACCTAGAATAATTTCTTCTATTGATCTATTCATTTTACTTTTTACGCTTTAAATTCGTCCTTAAGGAAAGATCGGGAACTTAGAGGCTACAAAGGAAGCTTTAAATGGTCCAGAGTAAGTAGTAGTTTTCACGGTGTCCTGTGCTTTGAAAAAGTATCGGAAATACATAGTGGATGATCAGGTAGCATGGTCTATCGTTTCAATGCCACTGAAAATTTGAAGAAAGTTTAATTGAACAATTAGGAAAATTTTATACCAAGATGGCAAGTCCGTTAATCAGAATAATGCATTTTACACAGAAAATTGGCGAAGAAATAAAGGAAAGTGTTTTCTTCTACAACTACTATGGTAGTACGATATAAACTTCCATTCACTGTGGTGAATCTGAGGCTTGAGGATTCATGGATGGCTAATGTAGAAGGTTAGCTTAAGTATTATTTCATTTAACCATTTAAAATGCACCATTTTAAAGTCTATCAGCGGAACCTGTGTACTAATTTCTGTAGAATAGGTCCATTAGTGGTGCATTATTTAGAAAGTCAGCGGAACCTGTGTACTAATTTCTGTAGAATGGGTCTATTAGTGGTGCATTATTTGTAGAGTCAGCGGAACCTGTATACTAATTTCTGTAGAATGGGTCTATTAGTGGTGCATTATTTGTAGAGTCAGCGGAACCTGTATACCTAGGGAAACATTGGTACATCGACAGTTTTTTACTTTTCATGAGCTAATTTAATAAAATAATACATCGTTCTCTCAGTGATATTGTTGAATAAACAGCGGAACCTGTGTACGAGAAATGCACCACTGACACAGTTGTATCAGCGGAACCTGTTTAGTAATCTTTTAGAGAGAATCCTTGAAACGATTGATAGGACAGGGTTTCTTCTATTTTTATAAAAATTATCTTTTATCAAAATTGGTTCATTTTCTGCTTTTTTGGTGCAAAATCTCAGCGGAACCCGCATGGAAAAAATCTTTTCAACTTTTTCTAAACCTCTTGTGGCTCTAAGCTTCAAGAGGTTTATTTATTTTGGTGCATTTTGCTTAGAGAGCACACTTTTTCAAAAAACGATTTCGATATACTTATTTCAACAAATTATTCTAGCATTCTTATATATATTTAAAGGAGGTATACGCAATGGAAGTGCATGAATTAGATCATAAATTAAGAAGTGTTATTTCACCAGTTGAAATCATGCAATTCATGACCCATAACAGCCTGCATTTATATAAGAAAAAAGGATCTCGTGCGCCATTTGATAGAGTTGTAGCTTACGAGAAAGTTGAAAAGAATAATCCGTACCGTAAAGGGGCGGTATTCGTGTCGCCTTCTAAAGAAGACCTTATTAATGGTAAAGGCTATGTTGTTACTTCTTATGAAGCGTTGCAGGACCGTTATCAGCAATTGTCACACTGGACACCGAACACCTACCGAGGTGGTTCATATTACGATTTCAAAAATCGAGTGATTAAGGGGCACACACGTGAAAATCTTAAACAGATTAATGTCATTGGGTTTGACATCGACACTAAAAACGTCGATTTGTATGCCCTTTATTTAGGCTGTGAAGAATTAGGACTACCACGCCCAAATCTCTTATTGGAAACTCCAAGGGGATTTCAAGCTTTTTTTGTCCTGGACACTCCATTTTATATCCATATAAACAAAGATTACAAGGCAATCCGAATAGCAGAGCGTTTATCAGAAAATATACGGAAAGCATTAAGTAAGTATGTCCCAATTGATACAGCGTGTGTACCGTTTGGTTTTTATCGTATACCAAGAGAGGATAATACACTTGATTTTTACGAGGTACCGACAAGCACGAATCAATTGCTTTCATGGTCAAAAAAGTTTGATGAACAAGAAAATAGGTCCTTCTTGCGTGTTGTTTACAATAAGTATACATCTGCATTCGATCAAACGTCTTCAGACTGGTATCATGCACTTATCCGTGCAACGGATATTGAAAAAGGGCATCATGGAGCCAGCCGTAATAATGCTCTTCTGACGATGGCAATTGCCAATTATGCTAGTGAAAGAGAGTTTGAAGAGGCATATGATGAACTGGACCAATTTAATAGTAATTTAGAGCAACCTTTATCAAAAAGTGAATTTGAGCGTACATTAAAAAGTGCGTATTCTGGGAAGTATAAAGGTGCAAAACGTTCTTATGTTGAGGGGTTACTTGAATTATGGACAGATGGACAAGCTCAATTTTCTGGAAGAGAAGGTTGGTATAAGTTTAAAAAACCCCGCGAGGAGCGAGTACGTTCTCATTATAACGAATGGGAAGAAGATATCGTTGCCTTTTTAGATGCTAGGACAAGCCCCGAAAAGCCATTTTTAGAGGGCTCATTTAAGATGCTTGCTGAAACCTTCGGAATGGCAGTATCATCTCTAAAAGAAGTTCTGAAGCGTTCTAGTAAACTAAAAAAATATACAATTGGCCAAGGGCGGGGTGCGATCACGAAAGTGGCTAGCCGATCTATGCTCTTTAAAAGACTGTTACTACTACGTAAGGAACAAGTTAGAAATGCCCAATTAACATTTGCTGAGTTATTTCCTGAAGTCAATCTGTTTAAACATGCACTTGCCATACCGTCTGTAGAAGTTGATCTACTTTGGGAAGAGCTGAATCTGATTTATCGTTCTGGAGCATCTCCACCTGAACAAAATACCGGTTAGAATTATTAAGCCAGTCTGCCATTACATATCTATACTCTCCTTTTGTCCGGTGTTGGTTGCTTGATTTTACTTTTGGAGGTTCTTAGTTTTGGAAATTCTGTTTGGTTTTATTTTAAAGCGTAGAGTGAAGTACAGTTACTTTCGAAAAGATACTTCGAAGGGATAGTTTTAAGATTATAACTAGAATAGGTGAAGTCCGGTAAATGAAATTGTTAGTATTTCAGAGGAAGAAATTTAAGATATCCTATAATTTTTGGTCATGGCTATGCATGATTTTATTCATTGTTAATATGGATGGTTTGAGGTAAATAGATAGTTTTTATACTAATTAATTTAATTGTGTAAAAAGTGATCTGTATTACCAAATCAGAATTAATTTAGAACTATGTGGGGTTTTAAGCTAAGCTTTTGAGGCATTTACGTAGTTAAAAAGGAAATTTATAGGAGGTTCTTCTTACTTTAACTTTCTTTACATGGGCATAGGGAACGAATTTACTTGATTGGAATTGTCAAACAGATGTACGTATTGTAAAATGTTGGGAACTTAGAATTTTCGCAATTTATATAGCTTTCAATACGTAATCCTAAAGAAAACGAATGTTTGTATTCTTTGTGGTTAGGTTTTGAGAACTTTTCCACTCATACAAAGGCAGGATTGGCTCCTGTTTATATTCGTAACCAGCAGAAGACCTCGCCTATACAACGTAAACATAGCCGAGGTCTTCTGCTACTCTATAAAGCCGGAGCCAATCCAAGTATGAGTGGGATGGTTTAGTTAAAAATTTAAAGGGTAGTGTGAATGGAGGAGGGGAGTTTAAGTAAAAAGATAAGTGACTAAGTTCAAGGTCAAGAAATAAGTTCCAGTGAAAAAGAGAAGTCAAGATCATATGCAAGTTTACGATCCAAGTAGGTTAAAAAAAGTTTAAAAATGGTTGAGATGAAGTTAGAATGTCAAATGAATGATGTAGGTTTGCTGCTTGTTTTGAGAAAGGATTTGTGTATAAAAACTATTAAGGGAAGTATATGTAATCATTAGTTTATAGAGTGTAAAGATTAAAAGAATAATGAACTTTTCAATTAGCTATTTTAGTAGTTTGATATGGGACATTGTTCTAGGTATCTATTAATTTCTTATATGTAGTTGTGATTCAAATTGCGGTATGATTTGTCTTTTTTGCTAATGGAATTGGTAACGGGTTTGGTTAACTGTTAAACAGGAAAGTGGTTCCTATATTCTATGAAAAGGGGAATGTTTCCGATGTTGAAGTACACTTCGTTAAAAGAAAAGGATTTAGAATATCTTACGTTTATTTTGAGAAATGGTATGGTTACGGCAAAGCAGATGATGTTGAAATTTCAAGAACCAAATATTCACCGTGTTTATCGACGGTTAAGAAAATTAGAAGGCAAGAATTATGTAAAGCATGAAATGATTGCTCATAAAGTTGGAGTATATTTGGGGACATTAGATGCCCGAAATTTAACGAATGTTAGTGCAACGGTTCCAACAAAGGCCTCCATTTATACAATGCAGCATGATCTTCTTTTAACTGATTTGGTTCTCTATTATGAGTTTCAAGCTATGAAGCAGGGAGTTCAATTTAAATATCGTACTGAAAGAGAAATTCGGTATTCGATGATTGGACAAGGAGATAATCAGAGTAAATTAAAGGCTTACAATGCAAATAGGGACCGAATACCTGATGCTGTTTTCTTTTTCAAGGCAACTGACGGAAAAGTTACAACGACTTGGGTTGAATTGGAACTAAATAAGAAAGAACGAAAACGATATGATGAAAAGTTTAAGCTTTTAGATGCCATGCTTTCAAGTGAACGATCAGAAGACCAATCTTACGCGTATGATCAAGTGATTTACTTTGCAGATGATGTCAAAATACACAATGTAATCAATCAAGCAAAACAACGATTCATTAATGCGAATAAAATTTCCGTGCGTAAAATTCCTTCGGTTATCTTAGAAGAGCGTTGGGAAGAGGTGATGCCAAATGAATCCAATGCTGAAAAGCCAGGAACAATCTCAACAAACTGAAACGGACCGATTGATTGGTGAAATGGTGCTATATGTCTTAATCGGGATGATTGGGTTATTATTCTTTATTCCCGCCCTACTAGGAATGCTAATTTTTGCGATGATTCATCAATTCAAAAGGGCCTGGCTATCATATGTTGCTCTTTTGGTAGGGGTTTTGCTTCTTTTATGGCAATTTCAATCAGGAAAAATTCTTACCTATTTTGGCATCATTTCTGAAATGAATATCCCTTATCTATCAACTGGCCTTGAACGTTTTTTCAATAAAGGTCATTTCATTCATGCCAATACTTCTTCATATGTAATGTTAGTATCAATCGCGTTGTTATTTTCATTTGGTTTCTTCATCTTTGCAACGTTTTTTTGGAAAAAGAAAGTGAAAACCAAATCTGGTGAAGTACGAAAGCAAAAGGCAGCACAAAAGTATAAAGGATTACGTAAAAACAGGGTTAAATTTTTGGACAAGAAGCAACAAAACTATCGAGAAAAACCGTCAAAAGAAGTTTTTATAGGGTACACCGATTTTAAAGAACGTGTATCACTGAACTCCAACGAATTAAACTACCACATGCTTGCGACCGGAGGAACCGGTACAGGCAAAACGACGTTAATTGCTTCTTTAATGGAAGCGGCATTGCAGCAAGATAAACCAATTATCTTTGTTGATGGAAAAGGCGAACGAAAATCGATGCTTGAATTTAAATCGTTATGTGAAGCATATGGGAAAAACGTTTACCTATTTTCTGAAATGGACCACCTCACTTATAACCCCATCAAGAATGGAACTCCCACAGAAACAAGAGATAAATTAATGTCGCTTTTTTCCTTTTCTTCCGAAGGAGATGGCGCCTATTACACCGATATTGCTTCACGTTATCTACAGTTGGTCGTTAAACTCATCGATGAGGCAGGCGAACCAAGAGAGATTAAAACGATTGCAAAGTTAACCAATTTTAAGGAATTGAACGAATTCTTTAAAGAACACAGTACCCAAGAAGAAATTGAAGAAGAGGTCGAAGTTGAAGTAGATGAAGAAGTTGTAGTCGGAAAGATTGACCATGCTTCTTTAGATGACGATTTAAGCGGTTTTATCACTCTTTCTGAACCAAAGATTGAGACGGTCAAGAAAACGGTTGTGGAGAAGCATAGGCGTTCAATCACAAAACTTCAAGAGGAAATGAAACACATCAAAACCATTTTAGATCAAGAATTTCCTGAAGAGATTGTGGAAGGTTGTCTGACTCGTTTGAAAATGCAATTAGGTGAGTTGTTAGAATCTGATTTGGGTCATTTGTTTATCGAAAGTGAAAAAGGAATTGACCTTCAGAAGATTACAGATAACAACGATGTTGTCATCTTCAGTATTTCTGGAAGCAGGTATGCTGATTATATTCGAAAAATTGGGAAAATGATTATCTTGGACGTAAATAGTTTGGTTGCTTACCGACAAGTAAGAGGACGAAAATCAATTTTCGGTGTATATGACGAGTTTTCAGCTTATGCGGACCGCAGAATTGTAGATATTGTGAATAAATCACGTTCGGCAGGGTTTGAATGCATTATTTCGACTCAAACATTGTCTGATATTGATGCAGTTGACCCGATTATGACCGAACAAATCATATCCAACTGTAACATACTCGCCACTGGACGTGTCAATTCATCAAAGGATGCAGAACGGATTGCAAAAGTGTTTGGAACGTATTCTGATCAAGAAGTCACACAGCAGATCCAAAAGAAATACCCACATTTGAGCTATGAAGCAGAAATGGGTACGGTACGCAATGTCGAACGATTCAAAGCCAATCCAAGTGAAATTAAAAACTTGCAAATCGGTGAAATCTTCATTAATCGAAAAATGGTTGAGGAAGAAGAGCAAGATACCTATTTCCGTCGAGTGTATGTACGAAACGCATTAGACTTAGGAGGGATTCAATGAATGTTTTCGACGCTCTTAAAAAGAATATAGATCATGGCAGAAAAAGGGTCTTAAGAGATGAAAGACGTTTAAAATCCTCTCGATTGAATGGGAGGATGGCCTTTTCCATCCTATTTTGGTTGGGGCTAGTAGGTGTTATTTTCTTCTCCTTTCAATCATGGGCTCGGACTGGGTTTTTAAACAAGAAAGTAAATGGTTATCAGGATGAAGCAGCAGCGCAGATTGCCAGTTTACATGAAGTAGGCTTTGCGAATTCCCCAGCTGGCGAAGCGTATGCCAGTCAGTTTATTGATACCTATATCAATCTATCGAATGATAAAAATAAGCGAGAAAAACGAGCAAAAACACTTCAAAGTTTCCTTGCTGAAGGGTTAACGGTTGGACAGTTAGAGAATCTTTCAGCGTTTCAAGGAAAGCGAGTTTTAAAGAGTGCGAGTCTTTATGAGGTGAAGGATGTAAAAGAGGATGCAGCTAGTTACGTGTACCATATCAAATACGAGCTTTTCAACGTCACTCCAAAAAAAGAACAAGTAGAAGTGAAAAAGAAAAATGAAGTAGGGAAAGAAGAAGTTATAAAAGAAGAAAAAGTGGCAACGGTAGTTAAAGCATTGGGGTATAAAGAAGAAATGATTGTCGTCCGACTAGGAACTGATGGAAGTTCCTTCAACGTGATTGAGCAACCTTATTATCAAACACTTCCGAGTGGAACAAGACTTACGGCCATTCAAGATCAAACAGATCAAGCGAAAAAGAATGTACAGATAGAAGATGAACTAAAACAATTTTCCTCACAATTCTTCACTTCTTATACGACAAATTCCATCCAGGAAATGTCATATTTGATGGATAATCCTGAATCTCTTAAAGATCTTTACGAGTATAAGGGATTAGAAGATTTTGTAGTATATGATGGAGAAAAAGAAGGGCAATACATTGTAAAGACGCTTGTGCTCTTACAGGAAGTAAATACGGGACTACAAACGAAACACCCATTTACCCTTGTTGTAAGTAAAGAAAAAAATAAATTTTATGTTCATAAATTAAAACACACTTTAGGAGGATGATTTCCATGCTACCAGATATTACAGGTCTAACCGATTATGTTTCAAGTCAGGTTGCTGCGATCGTATTTATCATCATGATCGTCATGATTGTTCGAGCGTTCATCTCGCAACGATGGGGACAGTTCTTCTCAAGTTTTATTTTTGCGGTTATCTGTTATGTAATTGTCGCAAATCCTGGTGAATTTGAAAGTTTAGCAACGGCTATTTGGAAACAAGTTAAAAGTGGTGGTCTTCATTGAGATCACAAGCCTACAGTTACCGAAAATTCTTCAAATATCCTTTGAAAATTTGGAAAATCGGAAAAGGTGAGAAATCTCTTGTCTTCTCCAAAGGAATTGAAATCAGACAAATAATTGTCTCCGTTCTGATTTTTGGATTTTTCTTTCTTTTTAGAGGAAGTATTAATCAAGTTTTACCGACCCCTCTACAGCTGGCTTTTTACGCGGTGTTGCCGTGGATGATCGCTGGAGCAATTTGTCGGAGTAAATTAGATGGTAAACGGCTAGATCGCTTCTTTATTGGCTATTTTCGCTATGTATTTACGAAACGATTCAGCTATAGCAACGGAAAGTGCGTTTACCAGCTCCAAATGAAAAAAGCACAGTCTTATGATCGATTCCAATAAGGTGGTGGATCCATGATACAGTTTCCGATTCAATCTTATAAAGAAAATGTCATTTATACCCATGAAATGGAGGCCTGGTCTTACTATCGTTTACATGAAAATACTGTAGGCGTGAATGAAGAGGAAGCTGAAAATCATCTTGTTAACAGACTTCAGAGGCTCGCTTGGCAGTTTGCAGCCTTTGAGGAAATTGATTATAAAATCATTCCGATTCCAATTGATATTGATAAACGGTTGAATCGTCTAGAGCAGCAGTATGAAGGCAATTATGCCGAAATTGGAAAATACTATGCAAATCGTGCAAAAGATATTTTGCGTGAAGAAGCAAAGCATGTTGTGGAGTATAAATTCTTTGTCGGTGTTAAACTCAAACGTCGTGATCTTGATGAGAGTTTGATTCATACTTTTTCCTCTTCTTTTAAAAGTATGAACCGTTATTTACAAAAGCTTGCAGGTTTTGGCGGACAAGAGGTAGATGATGGTACTATCAGTCTATTTAAAGAATCCGAAGAAGAAGCTTTTGCAACGCTTCAAAACTATTTAGGGGCTTATCGAATAAAAGAAAATGAACTACGATATCTAATCCGTCATCAGTTTGTCAGAGGTCAGAAACCACCAAATGGAGAAGGGAGTATGTATAGCCTTACAGAAGGGATACTTGACCCAGGTAAGCCTGGATATGTTCATATTAAACAGTTAGATGATGAGTCCTGGTGTGCATTTCTTTCCGTTTCTGAATTTCCAATTGATGTAACCTATAAAGAATGGGCATATATATTTCAGTCGTACGACTTTCCAGTCGAACTAAATATGAGAACCATCTACAAGAAAATGAAGGATGATGTAAACCAGACCAATACCATCAAAAAGCGTTTCCGCGATCAAGATGCCCAATTAATCGAGGCAAACGAAGACGATGACAGTTTGATTAACACGGGGCGAGAGCTGTTACATGATTTAGAGAATCAAATAAAAAATCAAGGAAAACCACTTCTAAGAACGCACATCCATTTTGTCGTCTATGGCAGGACAAGAGAAGAAGTCCGAAAAAGAGCAAGAAGGCTAAAAATCGATTTTAAAGATCGACAAATTGAACTTGTACAGCCATTGGCCGATCAATTCCTTTTATTCCATCAGTCCATACCAGGAGCCAAGGTTATAGCAGAAGATTGGGAACAAATTTTGACGCCTGAATCATTTGCAGAGTCACTGTTTTCTCTTACACGAAAAATTGGGAATACGGTAGGGTTTTACTTAGGGAAAAACATATCACACGCGGGAGAAAGTCTTGAAAGCTCTCAGTCTCTCATATTTTACCACCCATTTCTTGCTCATTTAGGGTTAAAAGGGTCTAAATACTCTTCCCCTCATGTCACCATTTCAGGACCAACTGGGATGGGGAAATCGTATCTTTTGAAAGACATCTTATTAAATTCCGTCTTTTTCGGGGCAAAAGTCCTTATGACGGATCCCAAAGATGAAGTCGAAAAGAAATTTAAACAGGCACTTACCCCTGAAATGGACTATATAGCTCCATTTTTCAAAGAGTTGATTGAAAGCTTTAACTATATCACGCTATCGAGTGAAAAGAAGGATGCAGGGAAACTTGACCCACTTACTTTTCTTGAAGGAGAAGAAGCACAGGATGCAGCTGTAGGCGTTCTTGAATATTTATCTGAACTTCAATCGAATGAACGCAATGTTAAAACAGCTATCTATAAAGGTGTCCGTTATATTATGCAACAGGAGAGTAAGCCAGGCCTTTTAAAAGTCGTTCGCTACCTGCAGACATCTGACGATCAGGATGTTAAAAATGTAGGCGACTTACTTTACGAGATTGGCACAAATGGGATTGCGAAACTCATGTTTTCAGAAGGGAATGTGGAAGGGATCAGTCTAAGTGAACAAGTCAACATCTTACAGATTCAAAATTTAAATCTTCCAGACGAAGGAGAAAAGGCTGTCACGCGGGATGAACACATTGCCGTTGCACTGATGCAGCCATTAGCGAAATTCGCAACGAAATTTGCTCGAGATGATTCAGTCGTGAAATTAACAATTTTTGAAGAAGCGTGGATGCTCATGAATACAGGTGCTGGTGATCGACTGATTAACGAATTGTTACGGACTGGCCGTTCATTACGTTCCGCTGTTTACATCATTACACAGTCTACCTATGAATATAACAAACCACAAATCAAAGAAAATATCGGAACCAAATTTGCTTTTAAAGCAAAGACGACAGAGGAAGCAGCGAATATTATTGAATTTCTTGGCATGGAGGACAATAAAGCGAATCGAGATATGCTGAAAAACCTGACAGAAGGTCAGTGTATTGTAGAAGATATGTACGGTCGTACCGCCAAAATTCAAACAGATGTATTGTTTGACGAATGGATTCATGCCTTCAATACAAAAGAAAATGATCGAGGTAGAGCAGAAATTGAGGAGGCGTTTATCTAATGAAAAAACTATTAATCTTTTTTATTACTTTGATTGCACTTTTAGCAGGGTGCAATCAGAGTGTTTCTCCTGAGGATGTGGCAAAAGTAACTTATGAGTGGGAAAGAGCAACCCTTAAAGCTGATTACGAGAGAGAACAAAAACTTTTATTTAAAGAAGGAACCTACGAAATCCATAAAGAGAGTCCTGCTAGAAACAATAATCTAAAATACAAAGATATGAAAATTGAGGTTTTTTATGATAAGAAAAATAAAAGGTACTACAGTCTATTTAGCTATACAAATCCTGAGGCAGGAAACAAAGTAGATGACAGTTATGTTGTTCGTGAAAAAAATAGAGTGTTGAAAATAGATATAGAAGGAAGTAAAGATATAGACCAAGTGAAAGTAAGAAATAATTTTGAGCGGGAAGCTTGTATTCACTGCAAATAAGGAGGGATTAGATGAACTTCCTGAAATATGGCATAGGTTTATGTCTAGCACTATTGTTTCTTCTAGTTCCAGCAGCTTCACTTGCAGAAGGTCCTTCACCAATTGTTCAAAAAAAGGAAGAAATGGTTGGACGAGTGATATTAGAGAGTAAAGAGTATCCTCTAGATCACTATAAAATGGAAGCAGACATTGGGGATGGACTAAAGGACACTGGTGATAACGCATTGCATGCCATAAATCAGGGGATGTGGGGAATTAATAAGACAATTGCTAGCTTTACCCTTTATTCTATTAATCAGCTCATGTCATTCGATTTAATTAGTACCATTGTCAGCGAAGCAGGCATTATGAGTGAACGAATCTATCAAATTATGTCAGGGACTTTCTTATCGTTGTTTGTTGTTTTTATAGGAGGAGTCGCAGCATGGCGTTATTATGTTAATCAACAAGTCGGTTATGCAGTAAAGGCAATTCTTGGCGCTTTAGCTATTATGGTTCTCACCTTTTGGTTTTACTCTGATGCAACTGGAAATATCAAATGGTTGAATGATAGAGGAGCGGAACTTGAAGGTATTGCCAGCTCAGCAAACGTACTTGTCAGTTCAGACGAATTTGATACCAATGCTGCATATGACCCAAAAGAGGGAATTGCGGTCTTAGAGAATCAATTGTTTAACCTTATGGTAAAGCGTCCATATTTGCTTCTAAATTATGGTTCTACCAAAGAGAATGAAGTAATAAGTCAGGATCCAAACCGAGTAGATAAACTATTAGAAATCTTGCCTTACACAGAGGAAGGAAAAGAAAAAAGAAGTGACGTCGTAACAGATGAGTCTAAGAATGGTAACAAGCAAATGTCACCTGATTTTAGTGGGGAACGATTTGGATATTTAATCATCACGATCATTTCTACCATTGCTCTTTCGATTCCTGTGTTGTTATTAGGAATTTTTAAGTTTTTGCTTCAGATATGGTTTTTAGCATTAGTGATTTTCACGGCAATTCCACTTGTTCTTTCATTAATTCCTTCTTACAGTGAAAGTGCATTCAATCATGGCAAGAAGTTAGTCGGTGTGCTGATGATGAAGGCAGGGTTAGTACTTTTAATCGCCGTTATAACTGGAATTGTTACTTTACTTTATGAATCGGTCAAAGTCACTAATGGGGTAGAGGGTTATGCCTTTGTCGTCTTTCTAATCTGCATTACGATGTGGGGCTTATTTAAATATCGGACTGAACTATTTGAGGTTGCTTCTGCTGGAATGATACAGGGTCAGCAAGTCGTCGAAAGAGTGACAACCAACACATTTGACAAAATGGGTGATGCAGGCGAAAAAGGATTCACTGGAGTTAAAAGAATGGTAGGTAAGGCATATAGAAACCATCAAAGGAAAAAACGTCATGAAGAGCTCCTGGGGGAAGGTGAAAGGCGGAAAACTTATTCAAATGGTTCTGTGTCGAGTGGTGGACGATCAAATCACCGAAAAGCAGTGGGGGTAAATGCTCCGCAAAAACTAGGTTCACGTAAAAATCAAGAGCAACAAACTACTGGTAAAAGTATGAAAAATGCATCCGCAGGATTGTCAGAAAGAACAGCAGCCAAACGCTCAACAGGAACAAATCATCATCAACCTTCCTCTCATCGTAAGTCGTCAGGAAGAATGGAAGGTCAAAATGAGGTAGCAGCATCTAGAGAATCGGACAAATATCTTACTAAGTGGGAAGCTCAACAACAGATAAATAAAAGAAGGCAAAATCCATCAACTGAAAAGGTTAAGCGATCAGAAAGTAGAAAACCAAAACAACGAAAATGATGTTTGGGAAAAATGTTTTGACGCAGTTACATTTCGCTTCGTGCAGAGCAAATTGTTTATTTTTGCGTTAGAATTTCGTTTTAGAAAGGAGTGCCTATGCAAGGTGTTTTGAAGAAAGGTGCAAAAGTTACTGGAACCATTGCCGTTCTTAAAAACCCTCTCACCTGGATACTTGCAGGTATCCTCCTTCTTGTCACATCCATTTTCGGAGTTGCTTTATTTCTTTCTATTAGCTTAGGCGGAGAGAATCAATTTGAATCGGGCATGTCAGGTGAAGGAGCTAAAGGAACAGCAGTAGTATCAGCTGAAGTATTGCGATATGAACCACTCATACGTAAATATGCTGAGGAATATGGAATTGGTGAGTATGTGGAGCTTATTAAGGCTCTTATCCAGCAAGAGTCAGGAGGAAAACAGTTAGATGTGATGCAATCATCGGAGTCAATCGGACTACCTCCTGGAGCTATTATGGACCCTGACTATTCGATTCAAGTCGGAGTGAAATATTTTTCGGAAATGATGAAGCAAGCCAAAGGCGATATTCGCCTCGCATTGCAAGCTTATAACTTCGGAAATGGCTTTACTCCATATGCATTGGAGCGTGGAGGCTATTCCAAAGAAGTAGCTACCCAATTCAGTCTAATGATGGCTGAAAAGCTTGGCTGGTCTAGTTACGGTGATGTAAATTATGTGGAACATGTCCTTCGCTATTACCACACCGAAAATGGCAGCGTTGTGGTTGTGGGTAACAGTACCCAACGTTTTGATGTGGAGGAAGTCCATAATAAAATGAAAGAATTTCTTGGTCTTCCATATGTATGGGGTGGTAGAACACCAGCATCAGGAGGGTTTGACTGTTCAGGATTACTTGAATATGCTTTCGCACAAGTTGGAATTGATCTATACGGGACAGCCGAGTCACAATACAACAAAACTATCCCCGTTCCTGAAAATCAAATAAAGCCAGGTGATCTAGTTTTCTTCTCTACTTATAAGATAGGACCTTCTCATGTCGGAATGTATGTAGGAGATGGAAAGTTCATTAATGCAAATAGCAGCAACGGCACTTCCTATTCTTCCGTTGAAGAATGGAAGAAGTACTATCCTTTCTTAGGCTTCAGACGGATTCCATAATGGAGGTGAGAGGTTTATGGAACCAAATCAAAAGAAAAACGTCATCTTGCTAATGTTTGGGTTTATCGCTGCGGCTATCGTGATCGTATATGCGTTCAGTTTACGAACACAGTTGCAAGAAGTCATGGCCAACCAAAAAAACTATGAAGAGAAAATTGCTTCTTTAACCTCTATCCAAAATACGGACGCATTAGAGGTAAACCGAGCATTTCTAAAAAACTTCTTCACCTACAAAACGACTGCTGAACGATATCAAAACATTAAACCATTTATGACTGATCAGGGATATAAAGCAACACACCCATCAGGTCTGAAAATTCCGAATGGGGATCAATCGGTGAAATCCTCAATCGTAGGATTAAAGCCCTTTGAATACCAATCTTCAAAGACTGAAGCTGAGTTCTTTAATGAATTTAAGTTAAATACAGAATTTAATGATGTCAGTAATACAGAAACCGTCATTGTCAAAACGTCCTTGATTTATGTGAAAGACCAAGGCTGGAAGATTGATGATGTTGAGTTTGTCGGGCAGTTGACAGGACAGAAGTAATATCAATAAGAGTTTAGGATAGGTAGTTAGATTTATTTAATATCTGACAGGAGCAAGTTACTTCACAATAACCATTCGATATGTTAGAATTTTCAGAAATATAGATGTGATGAATTTTCAAATATGTTAATAGTTTCAATCGTGAGCCAAAGGGACAGATAATCTTGATAACTTTGAAAGGGAGGAATGAAGAATGGATGTCAAATTAACATCAAAGGAAGTCATTACTCAGATCCAGAAGTTACATAATGAAGGTAATTCTCTACGTAAAAAAGAGGTAAAACAATATTACCCTGATTTAATGCGGAGTGCTTTGTATTACTACCCAAGTTGGCAACATGCCTTAGATGAAAGTAAAATAAGCTAAAATATTTAATTTCTAACAAAACAAACGAATGACATGACTCTATTAAGTCATAACCACCAGTTTAACTGGTGGTTATGATTTCTTTTAATTTCATAAAAAATTGCTCTATTTTATTTGATATTTAATAAATAGATGCAAGAAAACATTTTTAGCATACAATAGCTCACATCATTAAAGAGAACAAGAAAGTTCTCCAAAATAGAAATATCAGTGAATCAGGTGGGGCGATGTACTATAGATATCTTTCAACTTGGATTTTGTTACATTTTCTCCTCCATAAAAACGGCTAAAATATTTAGTGGTTTATTCAAATCTTATTACTTTCTTTCGTAGTGTTGTATTTCATTTTGCTTCAGCATACTGGTACTTACATTGGCAAGATAAAATAAAACACATGTTAAAAACAGGAATGCACCTGAAGTATATTAATCAATACGAGCTACAAATGAAATATAATCGTTAAATATAGTCATAGTTTTTATTTTAGTAATTTTATAAATAGATTTCTTAAAAGTTTAAAATTAAATAAATTAATGGAAAATTTGGAGGGGTTACTTATATAATAAAATTATTCTCTGAATTTCTATTAAAATATATAATGTTATAAAAGAGATTTACATAATCTTATGAATATCCGAAGGTTAACCTTTTCTTCAAAGCCACACGCGTTTTTTTTTTGTACTTTTGTAGAGATATAAAGCAACATAGTAATTGCAATAATGTGAAAGACAATGAACTCTGAAATTATAAAGATTTGGAGGTGAATTATGGCAAATCGTAGGAAACAAAAATTATTTAAGCGTTATGGATTTAAGATATTCTTAAAAATCGCTATTTTGGTAGTCGTCATAGCAGTTTCTTTTTGGTTAAAACTTAAATGGGGAAATTCAATATTTTCGTTTATTCAGGAATATAAATGGATTATTCTCGTTATAATATCAGGTATTATTTTATATATCAGTTGGGCATTCTTTGAATTCTTCAAGAAATATCGGCAAAACTTGCGTAAAACATGGTACTTCTTTTTCATTGTAGGAATTGTGTTATTACTTAATCAGAATGGTTTTGAGATAAAAGAGTGGCAACGTTATACGTTAATAGCAGGAATGTTTATTTTTGTTGATTTAGCTCTTTTCTTAACTCCAGGACTAAAGAAATTTGCAGGGGCAGAAATGGAACCTATCAACGATATGGAAAGCGTGAATGAGGAAATGAAGAAGGTTATTTCAAGAACGCAAGGTAGGATTGAGCAGTTTATTAATATATTAGATGCAATTGATAGCTCCAGATTTAAGACTGAAAATTGGTCTGATATAGAATCATATCGAAGTAGTTTAGAAGATTTCCTTGCCGTATACGGAGACACTTGTAGGCAAGAAATTACTGTTTTCAATATGGATGATACAGTGCTTTTTAAACAGGAACTTACAGGGACACTTGGAATAAAACTGACGGATGATGAAATAAAGTCATTAAAAAATAATGATGTATTGCACTTTGACGCTAAAACAACATTAATTCCTTTTATGGCAAGAATATATCCTGTTGTGATTACTGTTGATTCTGAAAAAGATGTTCTTGACATTGATCCTGATAATCTAATCAGTCTATCTACAATACATAGTTGGCTTAAACAATAGTTTTTTCCTAATTTATAAAGTAGTAGAAGAAAAAGTGTAAGTCTGATAACATAATGGTAAATACATAAGCAAGGAGTGGTTTTATGGAAGAGAGAATAGTAGAAAAGAAGAATGAAAGTACAAGACAAAGACGTAGTGCTAAAGCAAGGTCTCCTTTTTTATTAGAAAAGTCTACTCGAACGGTTCCACGAACTTCTCCATCACTATATACAAAGGATTTATTTAAGAGAAGCGATAAAGCGGTTGAACGTTTGAAGCATAGTCGATATGAAAATTAGGTTTATGAGAGCAGAGCAGAAATGATTCTGCTCTTTTTGTTTAAAAAAATCATATTTAGACCATACAGAAAATATAGTTTAATAACCATTGTATGGGAGAGATAAATATGGCAGACAAAAGAAAGAAAAGTCCATACTTATTGGATAAGCCTTCAACAGCACCAAAGAGAGATAGAAGTAACAGTCAATTAATGAAGCTAAATGAAAAAATGAAAGAGAATATTCATAAATTAAAGAAAAGCAGATAGGACAATCCTTCTGCTATTTTTTTGTTTAGAGGATAACGAAAACTAATTTTTTACCTTAATAACTTCCTTACAATTAAATTCAACAAACGCAACTTTAAGTTCGCTTTGGAAATCAATTACCTTCCGAGTATACGGTATTTGTGATAAGTGCGGAAATGGAGCCTCATTTAGAAGGTCTTTTAATGGAACTCTTTACTTAAAAGTACATCATGTTTATAGATTGGAAGATGGGGTGAAAGATACTAAAATCTGTTATTTCCCTCATTGCCAATTCGGTTTGTACTTGTTTTATTTCATTGCTAAATGACATCTATTCTTCATTAGCATTTAGGATAGCAAGAATTTCTCTATCACTATCAATGAATTGATTAACGTATCCTAACTTTGTATAAACATTCTCCACTAATGATTGCATTGATTTGTTATATTTGACATATTTTTCTCAGTAATGAGTAATTGATTTTTCGGATAATTCTTTTTTATATTCATGAATATTTTATCAGCTACTTCTAGCTTGCTCTACGTTTGAGTGAATAGCTTCATATGCATTAAATTGTCATCTAATTAACACCAACATTAACAACAACAACATCATTGTCATCATTAACATATACTTTATTATCTTTGGCATTGTTGTTGTTTTTATTGTTTATATCAATATTTTTGTTGTCGTTATCATTTGGTAAGTTTTGTGAACTGGAGAATGAACGACTGATTATTAATATATTTAAAGCGCTTTGAAATTAAGAAATATAAAAAAAGGTCTAATACAATTTTAAGTTTGGAGGAAATATCTAGGTTTGGGCTTTTTTGTTTTTATAAAATGTTGAAAATTTACCTGTATTAGATAGTGATATTTTTTATGATGTTCTTAGGATTATTTCGCGAATATAGGAACAGTTTGAAAAACATTAAGCTTCTAAATTATTATTCGATTCACAAAACCTTTTTTAAAAAATTTAACTATAAAATAAACCCTTATACTTTATCACTAAAAGGTACATATTGTTTTTTTTTTTGAGTTTTCTAATAATTATTTGGTAAATGAGTAATTTAGTATACTCTGATTTTGTTTTTGTATACACAGTATTTTTTGTGGAAAGAATTAAGTTATATAGTTCGATAAGGAGTAACATTATGCAAACTAGAACAGAAAGACTTCATGGGAATATTACTAATGAGCTTTCAGAAAATATAGAACAAATCAAAATATATTTAGCACAAACCGAAGATTTGATATTAACTGAAATTAAGAGTAATAGCTTTAACTATGCCATTATGTATCTGGAAACGATGGTTAATAAAGAATCTCTTCAGTCATTTATTATTGAACCCTTATTAAAGGAAAATACAGGAGAAGAAGAAAATATAATTAAAGTATATGAAATGAAAAAGTCTTCTAAGATTTCGACTATAGGTGAAAGTTTACTGGATGGATTTTGTCTTATTTTAAGAGAGAATTGTTCCTTTGGTTTATTGGCAGCTGCTCCCGAAAGTCTTGGACGATCCATTCAGGAACCAGAAAATGAGCAAGTTATAAATGGTCCCCACGATGGATTTGTTGAAAGTTTAAATACAAATGTTTACTTATTGAGAAAAAGGATACGAAGCCATCAATTTAAAGTGAAATATTTTGTACTGGGTAACATCACAAATACGAAAGTAGCTATGGTATTTATAGACTCCCTTGCTAATAGATCGCTCGTCGAAGAGATTGAGAAAAGAATTTCATTGATTAATGTTGACCATCTTCAATCAACTGGATCTTTAGAGGAATTAATTGAAGAAAATCCTTTTACTCCTTTTCCGCAAATATTAAATACAGAAAGACCTGATAGAGCTGTTTCATATTTATTAGAAGGAAAAGTATGTATCATCGTAGACGGAAATCCCACAGTCGCAATCCTTCCAATAACTTTTTTTTCATTTTATCAATCTCCTGATGACTATAATCATCGTTGGTTAATTGGTTCTTTTTTTCGGATTGTTCGAGTTTTAAGTTTCATTATTGCGATTAGTTTGCCAGCTATATATATTGCTATTGTTTCTTATCATTCTGAAGTACTCCCTATGGGTATTTTATATTCTATTAGAGTCTCTTTAGAGTTTGTACCTTTTCCCCCACTAATAGAAGCTTTTACGATGCAAATTATCTTGGAACTATTGAAAGAAGCTGCTATACGATTACCTTCTCCAATAGCTCAGACCATCGGGATTGTTGGTGGTCTTGTAATTGGTACTGCAGTAGTAGAGGCTCATTTAGTTTCTAACACAATGATAGTTGTAATTGGATTAACTGCTATTGCATCTTTTGTAGCTCCTGTTAGCGAGATGGGGACAAGTGCTAGATTATTAGGTTTTCCTACTATGATTGCTGCCTCTATTTTTGGATTCTTTGGGATAACCTTGACTTTAATGTTTATATTTATGCATTTATGTAAATTACAAGCCTTCGGTATACCGTACTTTTCTCCTTTAGCACCATTTAGGAAGGAAGATTTAAAGGATATATTTATTAGATTACCTATATGGAAACTTAATACAAGACCTACGAATGCAAAACCTAAAAAGTTATTACAGCAAGGATCCTCTCGAGTGTGGAAGAGAAAATGATACCGAAAAACACGTCGATTTCAAGATTTCAGGCATATTTCTTTATAGTCCAAACCCAACTTGGTATTGGGATACTATCCTTACCAAATGCTGTACAAAGAATAGCTAAAGGAGACGGTTGGATTTCGAGCATCATAGCTGGTATAGCTGTTCAATTGACTTTGATAGTTTATATACTCTTACTTAGACGATATCCGAACAATACATATCCTGAAATTATCCAAAAAGTTTTTGGACGCTTTTTAGGAAAGTTTTGTAATATTTTTATTTTCCTTTATTTTATTCTTACAGGAAGTCTAGCTCTAAAACTATTTATAATATGTATAAATTTATGGTTATTACCATTAACACCTATATGGATTATTTCTATGGTTATCTTGATGGCATGTATCTATTTAACAATTAGTGAGTTAAGAGTGATAGCCAGGTTTTTTGTTTTAGCATCATTCCTTATTGGATTATTATTATTTTTATCTTTATTAACTTTCAACTTACCTAAAGATGTTCAATACATTCTTCCAATAGGGAGCTCAGGGATAAAACATATTTTTCTTGGTAGTCATAAATCGTTAGTCTCCATGTTAGGATTCGAAGGCATACTCTTTATATATCCATTTATTCAAAATAGAGAAAAAGGTGTATTTAAAACAGTTACATTAAGTAATTTATCAATAACAACGATTTACACATATTTTATATTCCTTTGTCTTATAAGTTTTGCCCCAGCTCAGCTACCTATGATAAGGGACCCTTTATTATTTTTATTTGAAGGACTATCTTATGAAATGATTGATCGGGTAGATTTACTTTTCTTATCTGTATGGATAGTGCCAATGTCTACTTCGGTTATCGCGTATTTATATTTTTCAGTGAAAAGTATTAGTAAAGTGAAGACATATAAAACAGTACTTTGGATTAATGGAGTATTAATTTATTGCATATCAATCCTTCCAATGGATGAAAAAAAAATAGATATCTTTAGTAAATTGGTTACTTATTTAAGTTATATAGTAGTATTTGCACTACCTTTTATACTGCTTTGTTTTTCCGTACTTATAAACAAATATAAAGCGAGTGAAAATACTTGAAAAGTGTTAGTATAACAATAATTATTTCCCTTATATTTCTATTAACAGGTTGTTGGGATCAGTCGCTACTAGTAAATAAAACATTTATAAATGGAATAAGTTTTGACTTAACAGAAGATGGAAAAATACTTTCATCAGTTAGAACTTTATCAATTCAAAATAAAGGTGGAGGTCAATTTGAGGTTAAGGACGAAGTAATTCAAGCTTCACGACAGAATATATCTGGTCTAAGTGTAGATATAAACAAAAGTGTACCGGGTCAAATAGATGCTAGTAAAGCGTATGTTATCTTAATAGGCGAAGAATTAGCCAAAAAAGGTATACATCCAATATTGGAAGCCTTTTATCGCAATAAAAATGCATATGTCTCATCTAAAGTAGTAATAGTAGAAGGAAAAGGTAGCGATATTCTGTCATTAAATCCTGAAACGAGTCCTATAGCTTTTGTTATATTAAAAGGATTACAAGCAGCAGAAAAATCTACAGAAATTTCAAATGAAAGTGTGTTTACTGCATGGCCTCAAATCGTTGATCCTGGTAAGGATATTGTATTACCTTACGTCACTACTGATAACAAAAATAAACTAATTATTGCTGGAGTTAAATTATTTAATGGTGATAAGTATACTGGAATTAGTTTATCAGAGGAAAAGAGTAGTTTATTATTACTTTTAATGAATCGATTAGATAAGTTTAGTCAGATGGCTATTGATCTTGACAAAAATCGCACAGTCTTATTTAAGACAGCAAATGTAAATAGAGATCTAAAATTAAAAGTAAATAAATCTACACGAAAAATAACAGGTAAATTAGATCTTAAATTAAATATTGATGTTTTAAACTACTCAAATAAACCTGGCGTGAAAATAAACATAGAAAAGCTTAATAATGAACTTGCATCCGAACTCACTAAACAATTAGAATTTGTAACTAATTCCCTCTTGAAAGCTAATTGCGATGCTTTAGGAATTGGAAGGATACTATCAAGTTCCTATCCGGAAATTTGGAAGAAAATTGATTGGGAAAAAGAATATAAAAATGTTCAATTTGACATAAAGGTTAAAGTTAACATTGAAAAAACAGGTTCAGTGTTTTAATGATAAAGTTTACAATTAAAAAAGACTGGTTCAAAAACAAAAATTATTATTCTTGAATCAGTCTTTTTATAATTTATTTTAGGAAAATTTTAATGAATGATCAAAATTAAGAGTTTTCATATAATGAGTTATCATTGTCTGCTATTCTATTTCATTTAGGACTCTATCCTATATTAAGATGTGTATTTATTAGCTGTATTTATTATAAGCCTGGGGAAATCGCTGGCGGAAAACATCATCTAGAAAATGGCACTTGTTCTGTCACATTTCATAGGAATATCAATGTATCTATAATATTTTGTATGTTCACTTTATGTTAGTTGAGAACCCTTTAGAATTTGCAAGGAAAGTAAGAATTGTTTTTAATCATCTTATTCGTTAGCCAAAAAAAGGGCTTTTAAGTAAAAAACTTAAAAGCCCTTTTATTACCTTTTACATAAATTTTCCTACTTTAGGAAAAATTATTTCTACATTCAAAAATGGAGGATGGTGAATAATGCTTAACTATAAACAAGTAAATAGTTCAGTAAGTAATAACCAGATTCCATTTCAAAGTGATCTGACTCGGACCTTAAGTATAGATATAAATGAAAATATTAAACGAATCAAATCAGATTTAGGTGATAGTTCTGATCTCATAATCAGACAGGAAACGATTGGAAGAAATATGGGTCATTCTTACGCAATCATTCGTATTGACGGAATTTCTAATGAAGAAGTTGTAAATGACGGTATTATTGAGAAAATTATTTGCTTAAATTTAAATAAGTTGCATTCGAATGCTAAATTTTCATTATTGGATTTGGAAAATGGATTAAAAGGTGTAATTTCAGTATCAAGGCATTATCTAGTTATACCAATCTTCTAACAGCCCTTCTTATAGGTGATACTATTATATTATTGAATCACGACTGTAATTTTTTAGTTGCTTGTACAAAAATGGTTCAATCGAGAGAGATAACTGAGCCTTCGACACAAACTATTATACGAGGTCCAAAAGATAGTTTTACTGAGAGTTTAAGGACAAACACGTCCCTGATTCGTAATCGAATTCAGCATACGGCACTTCGATTAGAAACATATAAAGTAGGAGAAGTTACGAGGACTGATGTAGAAATTATGTATATACAAGGTGTTGTTGATCAGGAACTCTTAAAAGAAGTAAAAAAAAGAATCAGTTCAATTAAAATTGATGCCGTTATTGATTCAAGTTATCTAGAGAAATATATCCATAATGATCAACAAACATTTTTCCCAACCTCGATATTTACTGAACGACCTGACGCTGCTGTTGGAAATTTATTAGAAGGTCGAATAATTCTTTTTATTGCTGGCAGTCCATTTGTAATGATATTACCAACAACTTTTATCCAATTTTTTCAATCTCCTGAAGATTACTATCAAAGTACTTATGTATCGACTTTTATAAGGGTGCTTCGATATATTTGCTTTTTAGCAGCTATGTTTGTCCCAGGGATTTATGTAGCGGTTACTTCATTTCATCAAGGAATTATTCCAACGGTTTTATTGGTAAACTTTGCTGCACAGCGTGAAGGAGTGCCATTACCTGTAATTGTAGAAGCAATAGTAATGGAAATAGTATTTGAGTTATTACAAGAAGCTGGTGTTCGAATGCCAAGATTAATTGGACAAACACTTTCAATAGTCGGTGCTTTAATATTAGGACAAGCAGCCGTTCAAGCTGGGTTTATATCAAATTCCATGATTATTATTGTTGCGGTTACTGCAATAGCCAGTTTCGCTATACCATACTACAATATGTCGATTGTAGCGAGGCTTTTTCGATATTTAATATTAATGGCTGGAGCATATATTGGTTTGATTGGAATATTAATAGTGAGCATGATAATTTAGCATGATAATTTTGTTCCATTTATGCAGTCTTCGTTCATTTAGCGAGCCATATTTTGCCCCTTTTGCTCCATTTCGATTTAAAAGTCAACGGGATAATATTTTAGTTCTGCCTCCTGGAGGGATTTCTAATCCTGTTAAAGAACAAAGTAAAGGCGAATAAATCGGTAAAACCAAAAAAGACACACCATAACTAAATATAAATAGGGGTGTTTCTTTTTTTGAAAAGGAACAATAAGCTCAACAGTTTCTCCTCTTTTTAATACAAATTCCTCATCATGGATAGGGCGAACCATAGATATTTTGGCTGTACTAGCAACCGTTTTTGGCATTGTCCCATCAATAGTCTTTGGTGTACAGCAAATTTCTGGAGGATTAAGTTATCTATTTCCATCATTTAGACTACACTTGTTACTCAACTGTTATTGATGTGTGTCTAATTTCTACAAAGGAGAGATTAAATGGAACACGGTTTGTTAGAAATTTCAAATATAATAATAGGAGAATTCTTAATATTGCTTCTATTTGGAGTGATATCATGGTTGATTGCAAATAAATTTAATAAACCATACACAATATTTCTTGTCATTATTGGTTTAGTCATTGGTTTATTGAATATTGATTTTTTAGATAAAATTGCTGATTTATTTACAAATAGTGAGACCTTTTCGTTGATTGTACTTGGTCTTTTTTTACCCTCTCTTCTAGGTGAGGCGTCGATGAAGTTTGAATATAGAGAAATTAAAAAATACAAGAATGAAATCTTAAGTTTAGCTCTTTTAGGTACACTCTTAACGTTTGTACTTGTTGCAGTGGCATTGATTTTTATTTGTAGGTTACCAGTAGTAGTATCCTTTACAATTGCTTCTCTTATGTGTGCAACTGATCCTATTTCGGTAATGGGTATGTTTAAAACATACAGTGTAAAGAAAAGTATGGCAGCTAGTTTAGAAGGCGAAAGTCTGTTTAATGATGGAATAGCAGTTGTATTTTTTAAAATATCTACCGTATTCCTATTAAGTTATATAAACATGGGTATATCAGGAATTTGGGCGGGTATTTTTTTATTCTTTAAAGTTGTTCTGATTGGAACTGTTATAGGATTAGGTTTAGGTTTTTTAGCTTCATACATGATTAGTTTCGTAGACAATTATCCTCTTGAAACAATGGTATCTTTTTTACTTTTTTATGGAAGTTATCTTATTTCTGAGCATTTTCATGGGAGTGGAGTAATCGCAGTTGTTGTTGGAGGCATTGTATTTGGGAACTATGGAAAGAAAATCGGAATGAGCTCGGTGACAGAGGATTACATAGCAAGTTTTTGGGACATCGTTTCGTTTGTAGGAAATACAATTTTATTCCTACTCATTGGTCTAGTAGTTTATCGTTTAGACGTACTAGAAAATTGGAAGGTTTCGTTAGTAACGATCATGATTGTATTAATTGCTAGAACAATTGCTGTATATATTAGTCTGTTAAAAATTAAAACTTTTACAAAACATGAAAAGTTCCTTATTAATTGGGGAGGATTAAAAGGAGCTTTGTCAATTGCACTGGCACTAACTTTACCTGCCGATTTTCCGTATAGAGAAAATATCTTGTTAATTGTATATGCGAATGTAGTGTTTTCATTGTTAGTACAAGGTTTGAGTATCCCTAAAGTCATTATGTATTTAAAAGATAAAGAACAAGCTGGACAGTAATAGAGAAAGATTTATTTTCAAAAAACCGGGAGTAATATGAATTGCATGTTATGCATATTTAGTTAAAAGATTGGGATATTTGGAGAGGAGTAATCAATTGGATATATTCAAAAAAACAAGCAAATTTGCTTGTTTCTTTAAAAATTTGTTAGTTTATTCTAATCCATTTATATTTGGTCGCCATTCTTTTTCTACTAATTTGCCATTTTTCCAAGTTTGTATCCAACTATCGTTATAATTTATGCCATATGATATATCAATTTGATTATCAAGATCTACGTTATGGCAGGCAAAATAGTAATTAATTGCTTCATCTTTTTCCGTACCGACATAGATAATATCTTCTTTTTTAAATCCTTTTCCAAAAACTAAATAAATTGTTTCCATGTAGCACCTCTATCTAATTATTAGATTTACTTTTGATATGACGTAAAGTATTAATTTGGAAATATTCACAAAGAATTATAATTTTAATTATGATTACATCTATTTTAATATTAGATGATATACTAGAAGAAATACATATGTTTTTAAAGGAGGAGTCTGTCAAACAAGGGAGTATTATGCCTTGGGGACAGGCTTTTTTTGTTTTGGTTTAAGCACATTGCGATTTGTTAATTCGATTCGGAGGTAAAAAGATTTCTTCAAATTATTATATTTGAATCTGAAATTGTTTATTCAGTTGCAAAAAGGTTAAATTAAGATAAACATAATATAAGTTTCGGGGGAGAAAGATATGGAACATTTAGAACATGGATATAATTGGAGATATTATGCAACTATTGTAGTCTTTTTACTTGCATATGCTTTTATTATAACTGAAAAATTGAATAGAGCGTTAATTGCATTATTAGGGGCAGGCATAATAGTGGGTATTGGAGCAGTTGATTTGCATTCAGCATTAACAACTCATATTGAATGGGAAACTATTACGCTTTTAATTGGAATGATGATCATAGTATATATTACAAGTAAATCTGGGCTATTTGAATATATAGCGATAAAGACAGCTAAAATCTCAAAAGGACAACCAATACTTATACTAATTTCATTGTCATTATTAACAGCAATTTGTTCAGCATTTCTTGACAACGTAACAACGATCTTATTAATCGTTCCAATTACATTATCTATAACTAAAATTTTAAAAGTTGATCCAAGACCATTTTTAATCCTTGAAGTGATTTATTCAAATATGGGTGGAACAGCGACATTGATTGGTGATCCTCCTAATATTATGATTGGTTCAGCTAATAAACATTTATCATTTAATTCTTTTTTTATTAATTTAGCACCTATTATTGGAATCATTGTTCTGGCAACAACAATCATTATTTATTTTATTTATCGAAAAAAGTTAGTAACAACCTCAGACCAAATTAAAACATTGATGTCAATCAATGAAACAGAGTATATAAAAGATAAATCTCTATTAATAAAATCGCTCATCGTACTTGGTATAACTTTATTAGGATTTATCCTTCACTCTATTTTACATTTAGATGCAGCGCTTGTAGCAATGGTGGGCGCAACAATATTAATGATCATTGGTGTGAAAGAACATGACCTAGAGGAGGTATTTGCGAATATTGAATGGGTGACTATTTTTTTCTTCGCCGGTCTATTTGTACTTGTCGGTGGATTAGTAGATATTGGACTAATTGGATCATTAGCTAAAAAAGTCTTGGAATTAACAAATGGAAATATTCACATAGCTGCACCTCTAATATTATGGGTGTCAGGAATTGCATCGGCTACAATCGATAATATACCTTTTGTTGCAACCATGATACCTTTAATTCAAGATTTATCCGTAGGGATGGGTCTTTCACCAGATGCTCCGCAAATTGAAGTGTTATGGTGGTCACTTGCATTAGGGGCTTGTCTTGGCGGAAATGGAACATTAATAGGTGCTTCTGCAAATGTTGTAGCAGCAGGAATTGCATCAAGAGAAGGACACAAGTTTGGATATTGGGATTTCTTGAAGATAGGTCTTCCAATCACATTATTTTCACTTCTTTTATCCAACTTATATCTATATGTTAAATTTCTAATGTAAATCAATTAATTTACGAATATTTTATGTAATTGCTCAAATGCTACGAATAAACTGTAATTTAAATTTAAAGTCTACTATATTAAAAGAAAATATAATTAGGAAGTATTTTAATTAAGATTTTTAAGAGAAGGGTTTATAAGATGAGCATTCTTATTAATAAGAATGGTCATCTTTAAATGAAAGGAGCAAGGTAACGGTGAAAAAACAATTTGCAGTATTTGGTTTAGGTCGATTTGGAGGAAGTTTAGTTAAAGCATTTTCAGAATTAGGTGTGGATGTATTAGCCGTTGATTTAGATTTAGAGAAAGTTAATGACTATACAGAATATGCGACTCATGTTGTACAAGCTAATGGAATTGACGAATTAACTTTAAAAACATTAGGTATACGAAATTTTGATCATGTTTTTGTTTCGTTTGGAAACAACATAGAAGGAAGTATACTAACATCGCTCTTATTAAAAGAGTTAGGTATACCGCAAGTATGGGCAAAAGCACAAAATGATTATCACCAAAGGGTTTTGGAAAAAATTGGTGTAGATCGTGTAATACATCCCGAGAGAGATATGGCGAAACGAATTGCTCGTCACATTGTCACTGACAAGATGGTTGACTATTTTGAGCTATCCAAAAACCATAGCATTGTAGAGATTCGTGCAACGGAAAAAATACATAACAAAACACTAGTGGAATTAGATGTTCGGGCTAAGTACGGTTGTAATATAGTTGGATTCCAACGAAACGACGAAATGATTGTTTCTTCATTAAGGGATTATAAAATTCATAAAGACGATATTTTAATAGTCATTGGACACAATGATGATATCAGAAGGTTTGAGGAAGAAGGCGTATAAGAATGAAAAGGAAGGCAGATATTTCGCCTTACCAATTACTAATATTGGTATTTGGTTGCTTTGTTACTTTAGGAACAATTTTACTCAAGTTACCTTTTGCAACTACTAAGTCTATCAGTTGGATTGATGCTCTATTTACAGCTACCTCGGCTAGCACAGTTACTGGATTAGGAGTAGTGGATACCGAAAAAACGTTTACTCTTTTTGGAGAATTGGTCATAACCTTTCTCATTCAATTTGGCGGATTAGGTATCATGTCTTTTGCAATTTTGGTCTTTATAATGTTGGGGAAAAAAATTGGAATTAAAGAACGGATTCTTGTACAACAGGCACTAAATCAAAACTCGATCGGTGGAGTGATAAAATTAGTTAAGAACTTATTTATCATATCATTTCTAGTTGAGTTTATTGCGATGATATTTCTTTCAATTAGATGGGTACCAGAATATGGTTTTGGAAGAGGCGTCTATTTAAGCTTTTTCCATGCCATTTCTGCGTATAATAACGCGGGATTTTCATTGTTTTCGGATAACTTAATAAGGTATGTAGGAGATCCACTTATAAATATCGTCGTTTCTTTATTATTTATTATTGGTGGAATTGGATTTACAGTGTTAGCTGATATATGGCAAAAGAAGAGCTTTAAAAAGTTAAGTTTGCATTCTAAAATTATGCTAGTTGGGACATTACTTCTAAATTTTATTGCCATGTTCTTTATTTTTACGTTAGAGTACAATAATCCAAATACACTTGGAGGGTTACATTCTCTGTCGGATAAGCTATGGGCTTCCTATTTTCAAGCAACAAGCCCAAGAACAGCGGGTTTTAATTCAGTAGATATTAGTCAACTTGACCATTCTACGATTTTCTTAATGATTATTCTAATGTTTGTTGGAGCAGGAAGTGGTTCAACTGGAGGGGGCATCAAGTTAACAACCTTTATGGTCATCATTCTAGGTGTCATTTCATTTTTAAAAGGAAGACGAGAGATTGAAATTGCCAATCGCTCAATCAGTGAGAATTTTATCTTTCGTTCATTGGCCATTTCTACAATTGCACTTATCTTTATTAGTATAGCTGTATTTATTCTTAGCATAACGGAAAAGGCAGATTTTATTAAAATTTTGTTTGAGGTAATTTCTGCTTTTGGTACGGTTGGTTTATCGATGGGATTTACAGCTAGTTTATCAGTCATCGGTAAATTAATAATTGTTTTTATTATGTTTTTAGGCAAAATTGGTCCTCTAACACTTGCGTTGTCATTAGCCAAACCTGTGAATTCAAGAATTAAATATCCCAATGAAGATATTTTAACTGGTTAAAAGAGAAATTGTATTAATAAGTAAATAATATGAGATGCCTGTCACAAGTGAGCAAATCTGTTCAATTGTAAACAGGCACTTTTAATTTTTAGGTATAGATTAAATATATAGATCCTTATTTTTGTAACTTAGTAACATTACATAGCAGCTTAGTCAATCCGATGTTTGCTGTGCTTAAGGACTATCATATACTAAACGTAAATATTAAACGTAAAAAGGTGGTGAATAAATTGAAAATCATCATTGAAGAATTACCTGATTGCAGTGAAACAGAAATAACTATTACATGTAAAGAATTGACACAAGAGTGTTATAAAAATAGTTTCTTCTATGCGTGCACTGGAACAGAAGTACTTGGAACCTTAAAGGGGTAAATATGTCCTAAGTAAAGAACTCTCAAAAAAGCTTATAAAACAAGCCAATGAAATCACAAATCTCTACTAAAAGCTAATTGTGATGCTTTAGGAATTTGAGGAAAGATAGCAAGGACACGTCCAAAAATTTGAAGAAAAATTGATTGGATAAAAGAATATAGAAATATTCAATATTAAATATATATTAAAGTGAAAATAGATAAAACTGGAACTGTGTATTAAGAACACTGTTTTAGCTAAAAAAGACAAACTTATAAAAGTTTGTCTTTTTTTATTTTGGTTTTCATTTAGATCCTTATGAAGTTGTTTTCTTTATTTTTCACTTAGGATGCAAATGTATATCGGTACTTTTAAAACACAATTAAATGATTTGAATTTTCTAAATAATTTTACTTTTATATAATAATTGTAATTTTCAGGTTATTACAATAAGATAATTTTAAGTAGAAGTAAAGAGTCTTTTCTACACAATATGGATATATTCTCTTGAAGAGAATGTTATCAATTAATAGTTTTTTCTACTTCATTGTAAAACGGAGGAATGTCATGGATACGCAAGTACTTATATCGATTTCTATTTACTTTATTTTTATGTTAGCTATTGGTGTATACGCTTATAAAAAATCTACTAATAGCCTATCTGAGTATATGCTAGGAGACCGTGGTCTTGGACCAGCAGTTACTGCGCTATCAGCTGGTGCAGCTGATATGAGTGGCTGGATGTTGATGGGATTACCTGGAGCAATGTATGCGACTGGAATTTCTTCTGTATGGATTGCCATTGGACTTACGGTTGGGGCATATTTTAACTATTTACTTTTAGCGCCTAGACTAAGAGTTTTTACAGAGGTTGCAGACAATTCGATTACAATCCCAAATTACTTTGAAAAAAGATTCCAAGATACAAGTAGAATATTAAGAATCGCTTCAGCAATTGTTATTATTATTTTCTTTACATTGTATTGCTCAGCTGGACTTGTATCTGGAGGTACATTATTTGAATCCGCATTCGGAATCGATTATAAAATTGGGCTGTTTGTAACGGCAGGAGTTGTAATTGCTTATACATTATTCGGAGGCTTCTTGGCTGTTAGTTTAACAGATTTTGTTCAAGGTTTAATTATGTTTATTGCTCTTATAATGGTTCCTTTGGTAGCTTTTACGAATTTAGGTGGTGTAAAACCTGTATTTGATGAGATACAACATATTGATCCAAAATTATTAAATATCTTCACGGGAACTTCCTTCGTTGGTATTGTTTCATTACTTGCCTGGGGATTAGGTTATTTTGGACAACCACATATTATTGTACGCTTTATGGCAATATCGACTGTAAAAGAATTAAAACCAGCTCGACGAATCGGAATGAGTTGGATGCTTTTTACAATCGTAGGTGCGACACTTACAGGACTTGTAGGTATTGCTTATATATCTATTAACAATTTAACGTTAAAGGATCCTGAAACAATCTTTATCTTTTTCTCAAATACTTTATTTCATCCTTTAATTACGGGTTTCTTGTTATCTGCTATTTTAGCAGCTATTATGAGTACAATTTCTTCACAGCTTTTAGTAACATCAAGTGCATTAACTGAGGATTTATATCGTATTTTTGGTAAACAAAATGCTACGGAGAAAGAGCTTGTACGTGTTGGGCGTTTAGCTGTTTTAATCGTTGCACTTGTATCGCTCTTATTGTCATTAAAACCAAATGATACGATTCTAAACCTTGTAGGTAATGCTTGGGCAGGCTTCGGAGCTGCATTTGGACCAGCAATTTTATTAAGTTTATTCTGGAAACGAATGACTCGCTGGGGAGCACTTGCGGGTATGATTGTAGGAGCTTTAACGGTTATTATTTGGATTAGTGTAGATGCTATTAAACAAACGATTAATTTATACGAAATGGTACCAGGATTCTTTTTTAGCTTATTAGCTGTTATCATAGTTAGTTTGCTAACTTCGAATCAAAGTCAAAAAATAGAAGAACAATTTGAAGAAATGGAAAAAAGACTAGCATAGAATTTGTTAGTAGAGTGGTAATTTCATAAGAAATTTAAAACAGAGAAACCAAATTGTGGTTTTTCTGTTTTTTTTAGGAACTGATAAAGAGGGATAGTAAAGAATCTCGTAGGTTTAAATGTTTCAAAAGACATTAATTCTTTTGTTTGATGGAGCTGTTTCCACTCTTTTTACATTTTTTTCTTTGAAAGCAGATCTTAATTTTGGATTCCAATATTCTGCTATTCTTCCTTCTGATTCAATGTATACATCAAACGATATTTTATTACCTTTAACATTGGGCTTTATTTTACTCTTTATACCTTTCACTTGAAATCAAATAAGATCAAGCTAAGATACAAAAAAAGAAATAGGAACAAGCCCTATAGAATATAGGGATAAGGCTGTTTAGATAGTATACCTTTTATTTAAGTGTCTATTTAACAAGGGTAAGACAAATAGGAATCAGGGGTTTTAATTTTATTATACTAATTTTAAATTTTATTATATTTTATTTTTGTTTTAATAAACTGGATCAAATGTTTTTCTATTTTTGATGGAGCTCTATTCTTAGTCTGAATGATACCAAGAGTCACATTAACTGGTTCATAGTTAATAATTTCAAGCTCAACAATTTTGCCTTCTAAAACATATGGGTTACTTTTAGAAGCGAAATCAGGTGCAAAGCTAATAGCTAGTCCATTTGAGATTAATCGTGATAGTTCTTCAGTTTGATTTGATGAAAATAATATGTTCATTTGTCCATAAGAACGCTGAAAGTTTTGAATAAACAATTTTATATAATCACCATTATATAAGACAATATCTTGCTGCAGGATTTCTTCTGGAGTTATTGTTTTTTTTATTGCGAACGGTGAATCACTACTTATATAAACCTTCATTCTTCCTTCAAGGATTGGTTCGAAATTTAATGTCTCCATATTTTTTAATATATCCTTGTATATGCAGATAAGGCCAATTTCAGCTTTATTCTGTTGAATCGATTCAACTGTCAGTTCACTTATATTTTCTGAAATTTCTATTGATAAATTTGAATATAAGCTTTTATATTCCATTAATGGTTTCAATAAATAAGTAAAAAAAGCAGGAATCATAGACACTCTCAGATTTCCAGAATGTATATCTAAAATTTTTCTAGTTTCTTCAATCATTTCTTCATATTTTAATAAAACTTCATTTGCCTTTTTTACAATTTTCGTACCTTTGTATGTTTGAACGAGCCCATTACGAGAGCGATCGAAAATTTTTACACCTAATTTATTCTCTATTTTTTTAATATCCTGACTAATACCAGACTGGCTTATATGAAGATTCTTGCTAGCTTTTGATAAAGACCCTGTATTAGCAACTTCAGAAAGAATCTTTAGTTTTTGAATGTGCATAGGATGACCACCTTTTTATATAGATTATTAGATTAGAAGTTAGTTTAAATAATAAAAAAATATGTCCTCTTTTTTTAGATATTAGTAATTTGAACAAGGTATTACAAACCTTAATTTTAATAAGTATTGCTGAAGTTATCCAATAAATTCGGATAATTCAAAATTTTAAAATTAAAAAAACCCTTATAAACAAAACTACTTTCATTTTATCTTATATTCTACAAATTGCACATATTTTGTAAGCGTTTTCTCTGGTGGGTAGTTTGTAAAGAGCCAGGTCATTTTAATTAATTGCAAAAAGTTGTGAAACGTTTAGTGTGAAAAAACCAGCAACCGGGGAAGTTATCCAAAGTAGCTAAAGCAGGAAAAAAAGATACTAAAGCTGCAATTGCTTCAGCTCGTAAAGCTTTGATTCAGGAGTGCAATTGATACTGGATTACAAAATAGCCCCGACTCAATTTATTTAATTTGGATGACTCCAATATATTTGATATGAAGCCCTTAAGAGTATCACTTGAGAATAGTTTTGGGAATAAGCGTTGGTGAATGCTCAAAACGAATAGTTGTGCCTTCTATGAATCTTGAAACAGGAGAAGTTCATGTATATAAAACGGCACATAATAAAAGATTTAGAAATGACTATAAAGAAAAGATTGTTGATATAGCACCTGCTACTTCGGCAGCTAGATTCGATAATATTCACCAGTGTTACATTTTCGGTAATTAAGATTATATAAGTTTACCAATCCTTTATTCTTTCGGTAATTAGGTTTGGTAAGCGATATGTTAAACCAAAGAACTTCCATTAAAGTATAAAAATTAAGCGTAACGAAAAAGCAGCAGTGGCCATACCAGCCATACCTCCTGTTATAAAAATCAAATTTAGTAGAAATGAAATCCCTACGATTATTAAACAAAGAGGATGCACTAATTTTTACAATCACACCTTAACTATTCAATGACTAATATTAGTAGTTTTTTAGTTCAGATATAGACTTAAAAAACTTACGTTCCATTGCCCCTCAGTTGCCATTTGCCGGTTCTAGACTAAATTCTAGCTTAAAAAGAAGACTTTGGTGTTATTGATCTTAATCAAAAAACTGAATAAAACATGAGGAAACGAGAAGCGTTCAATCTTAAGTACACAGAAGCAAGATGTTGAAGATATCATCATATTCAACATATATATTAACAACAACATTATTGTTAATATTAACATATGTTCTGTTTTATATAATATCGTTGTTGTTTTTATTGTTTATATCAATGTTCTTATCGTCTTTAACTTTATCATTTGAAAAGTTTTGTGAACAGGAGAATGAACGATTGAAAAGGATTAAGGTAGGCTCTGTTAAAAAGATAATGATGGCAATTTTAGCTTGGAGAGATTCCAAGCTATTTTTTAATTTAGTGAATAGACCTTGCTTAGTTTAGCAATTTATTGTTTTTACAACTAATATTGCATGTACTTACTAAAAAAGTAAAAGTGCTATTCCACATATTTTTGTCACACAAAAAAATACTACTTTGTACATGTCTGAATTTTCTTGATTTTAATAATCTATTAATAGAAGCTAGTTTGATAGAATGGTAATGAAAATCAGAAAAGCTGGCACATAGGTTTAAAGCTACAACTCAACTGCGAAAGTTGAGTTAATCATTTTTTCTTCGCCATTTTGTATGACTGGTTGATAGGGCAAATGTAGTATTCTGAAAATTACATCTATTATATTTTTGCAAATTTCTTCACTATTTTATAAGAACTTCTATTTTTCCCCCAAATTCGAGCTTATTTTTCATTACAAAATACAACAAATTTCATCAAAAGAAGATTAAAAAAACAACGAAAAGACTATTTTTTCTACAATAAATTTTATTAAATGACAATTTATTTCAAAAAAATATAAACAATTAGGCCTTTTGTATTAACGACTAAGTCTTAAATTTCCCCAATTTACTCAACCTCCATTATTTTCAATAATGGTATTAACATGGGTAGTATGTAATGGAGCCGTACAAAATTTAATGAGAACTAAAAGCTGTTCATCACAATTAAATCAAAGTAATGTTATTCATTCACATTTACAAATGTAATAAAGAGACAAGGGAGTTAAAAAATGGGGAAAAAATCGTACAATAACAAGATTGTCAAAAGTCTAACAGTAGTTGCTCTTTCTTCTAGTTTTATTTTAGGATCACTTAGCCACTTAAATCTTACAAAAGCCGCAGGTTATTCAAAGGTTGAGGATATACTTGCGAAGTTAACTCCACAACAAAGAGCCGCACTTAAAGATCTTTCAACTAATGAAGAAACAGGTCTTCAAATTTCATCTAATATTGACCAAACTTCAACTAAACAAACATCAGTAATCGTACAGTTTGCAAATCAACCTACAAAAGTTGCTCAAATCCAAGCGAGCCTTCAAGGGCAATCTTTAACTGAAACCGAAGCAACGAAATTGATTAATCAAGATCATGAAACGTTTAATCAAGTTGTTGGACAAGTATTAGTTGACGAGAATAATAAGAAGGTAGAATACAAGGTTAATCGTTCATATAAAAATGCGTTTAACGGTGTTTCGATGAGCCTTCCAGCTAATCAAATAAAAAATCTATTAAAATCAAAAGCAGTTAAAACAGTGTGGAGTAATGAAACATTTTCAATTGAGCCACCTACTGCAGAAGAAAATAATACAATAAAAGCTGATGAGGCAAAGGTTGGAAACTATACTCCTTATGATGGCTTAGATCGTTTACATGCTGAAGGTTTCACTGGTAAAGGAATTAAAGTAGGGATTTTAGATACAGGGATTGATTATCACCATCCAGATTTAAAGGACGCATTTAAAGGTGGATATGATTTCGTTGACAATGATAATGATCCAATGGAAACAACGTATGCTGATTGGAAGAAGTCAGGAAAACCAGAAATAAGCAACTCCTCACCTTACTACACAGAGCATGGTACACATGTTGCTGGTATTATTGGTGGTCGTGGTAAAGCGGATAATGAGTATAAAATGGTAGGCGCGGCACCTGAGGCCGATATTTATTCTTATCGTGTACTTGGACCATATGGTAGCGGAACAACTGATGCCATTATTGCTGGATTGGATCGAGCAGTGAGTGACGGTATGGACGTTATTAATATGTCTTTAGGTAACTCGTTAAATGATCCATTATATGCGACTTCAGTTGCTGTTAATAATGCTGTTTTAAGTGGTGTTACGACTGTTGTTGCAGCTGGTAATAGTGGAGATAAAAATTATACTTTAGGTTCACCTGCAGCGTCTGCATTAGCATTAACAGTTGGAGCATCAACAATTTCACTTGATGTATACCAATACGCAGGCGTACAAAATGGTGTTAATTACACAGCAAGACAATTAGCAAGAAATTATTCTGATGATCTTACACAGTTAAAAGGTAAGACATATCAACTTGTTGATGTTGGTCTAGCTGGAACAGCATCAGACTTTAACGGGAAAGATTTAAATGGCAAAATTGCTTTCATCAAACGTGGAACATATGCATTAATTGACAAAATCAAAAATGCAAAAACAAGAGGTGCTGTCGGAGTACTTATGTATAACGATGAAGCAAACCAAGCGGAGGGTGCAATTCAGTCTTTCTTAGGTGAATCAGTTGATGCAGTACCTACATTTTCAGTTTCAAATAATGAAGGTAAAGCAATCTTAGCAGCGATTCAAGCAGGAAATTCAAGCTTCTCATTCGGAGATTATACAAAAGTACAAACAGCAAGTGATGATTTAGCAGGATTCAGTTCAAGAGGTCCTTCTCGAGTGAACTATGATATTAAACCAGAAGTAACTGCACCAGGTGTTGCAATTATGTCAACTGTTCCGTTTTATGTGAACAATAAAACGGTAGATGGAACTCACCCTGAAGATTACAAATATGCATATGAGCGCTTATCTGGTACGTCAATGGCTACACCTTTTGTAGCTGGTGTATCAGCATTATTACTACAGTCGAACAAAGATTTGCAACCAGCAGATATCAAATCAATTTTAATGAATACAGCAGATCCTTTATCTAAAGCTTACAGTGTATTTGAAATAGGAAGCGGACGAGTTGATGCTTATGAAGCAATTCATTCTAATGTTGAATTACAGGTAAATGATCAAACTCCGACAGTTAATGAAAAAGGTAAACTAAAAACGATTAAAGAATTAACTGGTGGCATGAGCTTCGGTTCATACGGATTCGATGACCAAGATATTGCTGATGACCGTACGGTTACTTTGAAAAATCGAAGTGAAAAAGCAAAAACATTTAATGTAAATGTTAAATTCCAAACAGGATTAAGAGGTTCATTAGATGCTGCGAAAAATAATGTGACACTATCTGGACCAACTACAGTTAAAGTAAATGGAATTAGCTCTAAAAACATTAAGTTTAATTTAACTATTCCAAAGACAGCTGAAAAAGGAACATACGAAGGATATATCGTTTTAACAAATGCGGCTGATCCAACAGAAACTTACCAAATTCCGTTTGGTGGTCGAGTAGTAAATGAAGGTTTTGATACACTTACGATCGCTAATCCAATGTATTCTGGAGATACAACTTGGCCAGAACAAACATATCCAGGCATGTCATTTAGTTTTTCAGAAAAATCACATTTGAGATATATTGACGTTGTCGTTCAAGATGCAACAACTGGTGAAGATGTAGGATACCTTGGAACGTTCGATGGTTTTGGAGTAGATGAAAACACAGTTTACAATATTGCATATGCATTCCAAGGTGCTTATTTCCCATTCACGGGTGATCAGAAAAATCCTATTTCTAATTCAATTGTTATAGCAAAAACAGGTCACTATAAATTAAGACTAATAGGAACAAATGATCAAGGGAAAACATTCTCTAAATCAGCAGATTTTATGTATGAAAAGGGTGCACCAATTATGACTTCAAGCTTTGATAAGTTAGATCAAAAGGTTATTGAATATAAAGATAGTCAATTTGATTCAAACGGTGAATATTTATATGACTTTAATATTAATTTAAATGATCCTGAGACAAACGAAGCTAATAAATTTGAAATTCCGGTAGATCAATCAAGTAATCAAATTGTTTCCCAGTACGATAGTCCATACTTTGCAGAACCTGTAAATACGGATAAAAATGGAAATTATCATGATCAAATTTTAGTTAAAAAGAGAACAACTCCATTAAAAGTTCAGTTTTATGGAATGGATGCTGCTAGAAACTTTACTTCAGATGCTACGGCAATGCAAAGAATCGTTTTTGTTTCTGATAGTTATCCATATTATTACTTAAAAGCAAATAAACAAACTGCTGCAACTGGTGATACAATCAATTACTCACTTCGTTCGAATAATATTAAAAACTTAAAAACAGCAAAGATTACAATTCCAGTATTAATGGTAGATAACAAAGAGTTAGCTACAATTAAAAATGTTGTTGTAAGTGATGCAGTTAAGCAATATGGTGATGCACAAGTAAGTGTTACTAACACTAACGATGGATATACTTCAGCATATACAATTACATTTAATTATTTAGGAAATAAAACTTTACCTGAAGATCTGCAACTAGTTAATTTCGATCTAGTTTCAGCTAACCGTTATTGGAAAAACTTTCCTGTAAACTGGTATAATATGGAATTCACTGGAGCGACAATTGACCAATCAGATGTTGTTACAAATAGCGTTTATACTTATATGGAAGCTATGGATTTAAAACAAACTTACTCAAGATTAGAGGGTAATATGAAAGTAGAAGGCACGATTGATCCTGCTTCTAACCAAACGAATTGGGCTTTAAACCAACAAAATATTGGCGCAAAAATTACTGTTACTTCTTATGATGGAAATGTTACCAATGGATTCTTTACAAACAAAAATGGTAGTTACGCTGTAGATGGACTAAAACCTGATGCTAAACCTTATACAATAAAAGTTGATGTACCAGGCCATTTTACAATGACTAAATCATTATTGTTGTCAGATGAAGTTCGAGGAGAGCAACTTGGAAAGAGACTAGGTTTTAACTTAGCTCAAGCGGCAGCTGGAGATACGAATAAAGATAATGTCATTGATATTTTAGATGCACTAAATATCCAAACGTTTTGGGGCACGAATAAAACAAGTGCTGATTTGAACTTCGATGGAGTTGTAAATAAAAAAGATATGGACTATGTAATTAAAAACTACGGATTACAAAATAGTACTGTTCCAAATCCGCCTAAAGCTAAGACTGCTTATAAAGGTGTAACGTTAGATGATGTTTTAACTCAATTAGGTTTAAAATAAAATATGAGTAAGAGAAGCCATTCATTTGGCTTCTTGCAATTGCGTTAGTTGATTTCCCTGAACCGCTTTTGGATAAAATAGAATGAAAAAAGAAGTGCATTATTCCATCATCGGAGTAATGCATTTTTTTATAAATATGATGTCTTCAAGCGGTTAATATCTTCTTTCGGTGGTAAGCCAAAGAAACGAGAATATTCACGACTAAATTGAGATGCGCTCTCGTAGCCAACACGAAACGCAGCTTCAATGGCATCTGTTGACTCAGCTAATAGAATGCGGCGATCTTCCTGTAGCCTTAGTTGTTTTTGGAATTGAATAGGGCTCATTGCTGTTACTTCCTTAAAGTGTCTATGAAGTGAAGAAACGCTCATATTTGCAATTTCCGCAAGCGCTTCAATACGAAAAGGCTGGTTATAGTTAGTGATGATATGATCGACAACGTCGCTGATTTGATTAGTTGAACTTCCTTCTATTGCCATTTGCCCGAGAATTACTCCGTGCTGTCCTTGTAAAATTTTATAAATGATTTGAGTGCTAAATATGGATTTTCAAAAGATGCTTCTGTGACTATTCCGGTAATAGGCAAGTTAACAGAAGCAATTAGGTAATCGGCTGGACTATATACATAATGCTCCTGTGCCAATACTACTTCCTTCTTACCTTGAACGATCATACACAAGGAATGTTTATAAACTCCATAATTTGGTCCAGTAACATTAGAATAACGAGACAAAAATAAAGAAGGAATAGCAGCCGGATGAGACCCATTCTGGCCTGTGTACCTCTCTATGAATTGAACGAGATCATCTCGGAATATTTCTATTAGATCAGACATAAATACCTCCTAAATTGCTAATCTTTTCTAGTTCATTTTAATATACATTGCTTTGAAATATAAGTGATTTGAGAGAATTAGGCAATCATTTGATAAGAATTGGATAACGGTAGCTTATTCATTTATTGCATAATAAGAATAAGAAAACGATATAACCGTTGCACAAATTCTAAACAAATTTTTAACATATTACATCATAGATGAATTGCATCACAGTAAAATGGAGTAAAACAGGAGGAACTTATATGAAAAAAGTTATATTAAACAATGGTGTTGAGATGCCTATATTAGGCTTTGGTGTTTTTCAAATGCAAGATGAAAATGAATGTGAACAAGCAGTTTATGACGCTATTATAGCAGGTTACCGCTTGATTGATACAGCAGCTTCTTATCTAAATGAAGAAGCAGTCGGCAGAGCAATCAAACGAAGCGGTGTACCTAGAGAAGAGCTGTTTATTACGACAAAACTTTGGGTTCAGGATACTGGTTATGAGAGTACAAAGAAGGCATTCGTTAAATCATTGGAAAGGCTACAATTGGATTATTTGGACTTATATTTAATTCATCAGCCGTTTGGTGATGTATACGGTTCTTGGCGTGCTATGGAGGAATTGTATAGTGAAGGAAAAATCAAGGCGATTGGAGTAAGTAACTTCCATCCAGATCGCCTGATTGATTTAATCATTCATAATGAAGTTGTACCTGCGGTTAACCAAGTTGAAACACATGTTTTCAACCAACAAATAGATAGTGCTAAGTTCATGGTAGAAAATAATGTGCAGATCGAGTCATGGGGACCATTTGCTGAAGGTAAAAATAACATGTTTCAAAATGAAGTTTTAGCTTCGATTGCTGGAAAGCACAACAAATCCGTTGCCCAAGTTATCTTACGTTGGTTGACACAAAGAGGGGTTGTTGCGATACCAAAGTCAGTGCGTAAGGAAAGAATCATCGAAAATTTCAACATCTTTGACTTTGAATTAAACCAAGAAGATATGGGTGAAATTGCGGCATTAGATACTAAGGAAAGCTTGTTCTTTTCTCACAGGGATCCGGAAATGGTGAAATGGATCGGTAATCGTAAACTTGATATTTAAAGGTTAACTATTATTTGAAGAGAGGATAATTTACATTTGCTCTGTTTCTTTAACAGAGTACTATTTATAGAGCATTCAACTGGTCAATTTTCTGTAGCAATTTCGGTTCAAAAAGTAAATATTGATGTAAAAGTAACTGTTACTGATAAAGCAGGAAATGTAAATAGTCAGACAATTAAGGTGGTAAAATAATGAATGCGATGTGTTAAGAAACGAGTTTTCTTATTGCATCGTATTTTTTTGTGGGGGAGAAGACAAGGGTGCCGCAAATAAATAACCAAAATCTGCATCTAGCCTCCTCATTTAGATAAAAAACAATCAATACGAACAACAAATCAAAAGCCTTCTTCCACAAATCAAATTAATTCTTCATAGAATATGGCCTACGATATTCCACACATTTCCTTCTGAAATTTTGTCATACAAAATAAATAGAACGTTTTATATTTCTATATATTCCCAATTTTGATGAGCTATAGGGATTCCAGAGAATTGCTTTCATACCTGATCTATTTCTAGTAGAGTCACTTCGATGCGATTCATTGGACTTTTGTCACCAACTCAACAAAAAAGTTCAGATACGCATATAAACTGTCCCAAAAAAATTACGATAGTATTCTTCAGTATTTGAAGACAACTGTAGTTTATTACAACAAAAAATACAAACATAGTACCAGTCGGAAATAAATGTTGAATGGTCGGAAACTTATTTTGTAAGGTCTTATTCTTAAAATGACGGATATATTTCTAATAAGCAGGTGAACAATTTTTTTCATGGTGAACTTTTGTTAAGGGGTGTAGTAGTAAATGAGCCAAGATCATTATACGGAAAATATGCTGATGAAAGTAGCCTGGTACTACTATAAAGAGAACTTAACTCAAAATGAGATCGCTGGTTTACTAGAATTATCGAGGGCCAAGGTTGTTAGGATGTTGGAGCGGGCTAGGTCTGAAGGAATCGTACAATTCCATATTAAAGGAATTGGTAAAAATGGTTTAAGTATCGAAAAAGAATTCAAGGAAGCCTTTAATCTAAAAAACGCCTATATTATACCATCCCCTCTAAATAAAGTGGATTTGAGCGATTCTTTATCAAAGGCTGCTGCTCAGTATTTACAGAACAAACTGCAGTCGAATGATATGGTTGGCTTAGGTTGGGGAAGAGCCGTTTCCAGAACGATTCAATACTTGACAATTGAACCCATTAGTCATATTTCAGTTGTAACCTTAACTGGGGGAGTTCATTACTATCTCCATAATCGTCGCCAAAAAGAGAGCGGTTTGGAAAAGTTCCATGATATACATGTAATTCCTGCTCCATTTTTAGCTTCAACCGAAGAAATGGCAGAAAGATTCTTATCAGAACCCTCAATAAAGGACATTCTCGAGTTGGCTAAATTCACAAAATATATCATTGTTGGTATTGGCGGTATTGATCCCGATGCCACCATTATTCAGGAAGAAAAAATGACCATGAACGAACTGACATTTATTAAACATCAGAATGCAGTCGGCGATATTTTAGGTCAATTTTACGATCGAAATGGCAAAATACTTGATTTGCCACATCATAAAAGGTTAATCGGAACGGACTTGAAGAGTCTAAGAGACTTAAATGTTATAGCCGTGGCTAGTGGAGAGAAAAAAATTGATGCCATCTACGGAGCTTTAAAAGGAAAGTTTATTACGACGTTAATAACAGATGAAGCTACAGCTATTTCATTACTCAATATGGAGGTGAAATAAATTAATGGCGTACATTCTGGCATTTGATGCTGGTACTGGTAGTATTCGCGCTGTTTTGTTTGATCAATTAGGAAATCAAGTTGGATTTTCACAAATAGAATGGGAGCATTTATCAAATGAAAAGTATCCAGGATCTATGGATTTTGATTGGGAAACAAACTGGAAGTTAGTCGTTCAGTGTGTAAAGACTGTTATTGAAGAAACAGGAGTTGACGCAAAAAATATAAAAGCGATAAGTGCTACCAGTATGAGGGAAGGAATTGTCCTTTATGATGAGACGGGTAAGGAGATTTGGGCTTGTGCAAATGTGGATGCTCGAGCTTCGGATGA
>NZ_NUCO01000094.1:0-222 GCF_002555445.1 Bacillus sp. AFS017336 | reverse complement strand
TGTTCGCAAGCGGCCTGGAAGCCGTTGGTTGTAGTTGTGTGCATCATGCGAACCACTATGCTGTAATGGCCTTATGCACCTCAACCCTTACGGAGAATATGCCGTCCTGCTCGCGGCATCGCTGGCCAATGACATGCCGGAAGGCAGGAGCGGCATCGAGGAACGGGCCCGCACGTTCGGGATGACCATGGACTTCATCCCCACCCCCGAGGACCATGAACT
>NZ_NUCO01000093.1:0-291 GCF_002555445.1 Bacillus sp. AFS017336 | reverse complement strand
TCTCGGGCAAGGGCCTGACTTCCAACGATGACAAGAACTCCTGCTCTGCCAAGACCATCGGCCAGCTGTCCAACGTCAATGGCATTTGCCCCGAGGCGCCGGCCATGGGCGGGACCTATCAGGTCGCTGGTGCCGCCCTCTACGGAAACACCAGCAAGATCCGCACTGTGAGCAACCCGCCCTCCGACCTGGCGAAGGTGGAAAATGCGCTGAAAGTGCGCACCATGGCAGCATCGCTGACTGGTGGCTCCCCGCGTATCGACGTACCCATCCCCGGAAGCAATCCCAGGA
>NZ_NUCO01000092.1:0-256 GCF_002555445.1 Bacillus sp. AFS017336 | reverse complement strand
AGGACTTGAAGCCGGACAGCTTGATGGAATTCAGGCGCACGATGCAGGCAGATGGCGGTCCGCGGCGAACGGACGAATGAGGACGTGGGGGAACAACAGGGAAGCTCGGAATGATACCGCGCGCCACCCCTGCTCAAGAATGGAAAGCGGCCCGCGCGGGGCCGTGTCGAATGTCAAGAATGGTTTGAGGGGGCGTCCGGCACCCCGCTGCCATCCGTGCACTCCACCACCTGGGGCCGGTCCTGCGCCTCCTGCG
>NZ_NUCO01000091.1:0-322 GCF_002555445.1 Bacillus sp. AFS017336 | reverse complement strand
ACATCCTGGACGGCAAGAAGGTGGGCACGCTGGACCGCCTGAAGTACGCGCTGGGCGACCTGTGCATCTACGGGCCGCTGCGCAATGCCATGGGCCTGTCGCGCATTCGCGTGGCCTACACGGCGGGTGCGGCCATCGGGCCCGAGCTGTTCCGCTTCTTCCGTTCCATCGGCATCAACCTCAAGCAGCTCTACGGCCAGACCGAGACCTGCGCCTATGTGTGCATACAGCGCGACGGGCAGGTGGAGCTGAGCAGCGTGGGCCAGGCCGCACCGGGCATCGAGCTGAAGATCGCCGACAACGGCGAGGTGCTGCTCAAGGG
>NZ_NUCO01000090.1:0-205 GCF_002555445.1 Bacillus sp. AFS017336 | reverse complement strand
GGCACGGCGCTGTACCTGTGGTCGGCCGGACAGGCCAGCGCAGGCGTGGTGGCGGCCATCATCGCCATGGCGCTGCGCCTGATGGGCTATTCGCACTGGGTGATGTGGCAGATGACGGGCCTGTTCGAGAACGTGGGCACCATCCAGGACGGCATCCTCACGCTGACCAAGCCGCGCACCATCGTGGACGCGCCCGACGCCAGGC
>NZ_NUCO01000089.1:0-246 GCF_002555445.1 Bacillus sp. AFS017336 | reverse complement strand
TGGTGGGTGAGCGCTTTGCCCTGGCCGCTGAAACCGCCGTCGAAATCGGCGCCCCTTACGTGTGCTTCTCCGCCAGCGGCGGCGCGCGCATGCAGGAAGGCCTGTTGAGCCTGATGCAGATGGCCAAGGCCAATGCAGCGCTCACGCGCCTGGCCAAGAAGGGCCTGCCCTACATCTCGGTGCTGACCGATCCCACCTTCGGTGGCGTCTCCGCCAGCTTCGCCTTCGTGGGAGACATCGTCATTG
>NZ_NUCO01000088.1:0-324 GCF_002555445.1 Bacillus sp. AFS017336 | reverse complement strand
CGGAGATCGAGCCGTAGCTCATCGCGCCGGTGGCGAACCGCTTGACGATCTCGGACACCGGCTCGACCTCGTCGATGTCGATCGGGGTGATCCCGGCGGTGTCGAATTCCAGCAGCCCACGCAGGGTCTTGAGCTCCTTGGCCTGGTCGTCGACGGCCTTGGTGTACTCCTTGAACACGTCGTAGCGGCGGGTGCGGGTCGAGTGCTGCAGCCGGAAGACTGTTTCCGGGTTGAACAGGTGCGGCGGGCCTTCGCGGCGCCACTGGTACTCTCCCCCGGTCTCCAGCTCGGCCGGCTGCGCGCCGCCGTCGATCTGCGGGTAGG
>NZ_NUCO01000087.1:0-282 GCF_002555445.1 Bacillus sp. AFS017336 | reverse complement strand
CAGCCTGGCCAAGGCCATGGGTGGCGAAGGCAAGTACGTGGTCTTCGTGGGCTCGCTGACCGTGCCGCTGCACAACGCCTGGGCCGACGCGGCCATCGCCCACCAGAAAAAACAGTGGCCGAAGATGCAGCTGGTGTCCGAGCGCTTCGGCGTGGCCGAGAGCCTGGACGACTCCTACCGCAGCGCCCAGGACCTGATGCGCGCCCATCCCGACCTCAAGGGCTTTCTGGCCTTCGGCAGCCAGGGCCCCATTGGCGCGGGCCGCGCGGTGGCTGATGCGCG
>NZ_NUCO01000086.1:0-338 GCF_002555445.1 Bacillus sp. AFS017336 | reverse complement strand
TGAGCACCTTTTACTGTATTTGAATATTAAATAGTCATTAGTTAAAACGAACACTATGCGAAATACTTGATGATAAAGTCGTAATCTTTTACAGTTGTTTTATTATTGGTTTTGATAATAACTCATCTGTGGGATTCCAACAAACTTTAGTATTTGCTTTNNAAGAATATAAAAATATCGAGATGCTCCTCATTTGATAAAATTTTTAAAAAGAAGATCTATCGAGATTGCAAAAATACTGAGTAATTAGTTTCTATTTTTCTTTAAGTTAAGGATATAAAAAGTTCTTTATTGTATGCTTTTTTATAAGAAGTAGTTGATTGGAACGAAAGGGTTCT
>NZ_NUCO01000006.1:0-125736 GCF_002555445.1 Bacillus sp. AFS017336 | reverse complement strand
CAGTAAGGATGCTTTTTTATTTTATCGCCCTCTTCTCGTAACTACCCGGACGCTATCCATTAGGTCAACCAGTCCTAAAAAAGGTTGTCTAATTAGACAATCTTTAGAAACTCTTATGCAACTAACGCATGCATTAGTTCAATAACAATCGGCTGCTTCGGCGGTCGTTTTTTTATTCAACAAAGTGGCAGTTTAATTGAACAGAAGTAGTGAAGTTTTTTTATTCGGAATCCGAAAAATATGGTAAGTTTATATCACGTTACATAACAATATCGAATTACTTTTTGAAGGGGAAAAAGGGGAATCAACCATGAATAATTTAAAGACTATATTTTCAATCGAATGGAAAAGAATAGGAATTATTTTGCTATTTACTTTAGTGGTGGTTACAAAATGGTCAGAACATGATTACGATTTTTACTTTTGGTTGCTTTTATTCTCGTTAATTATTTCTATATTTGTTGCAGTTTTCAATGTTACACAATTATATAAAAGAACAGATTTATAAGGAGTTTTTATTCAACAAAATGGTAGGATGGTTGAATAATGAATAGTAATTAATATGATATATTAGTAATAAATTATTTGTTTATAGCAGTAGAGGAGAAAGAGAGTTTGATTAAAAGAAATGAAAATAAAGTGAAATTATTACTTGGATTGTGTTTAGTATTAATTTTTATGACAATGTCAGGTTGTAAACATTCTGAAAAGATAGTAACTAACAATTATTATTTAGCATTGAGTGGAGAAAGTGAAACTTGGAAAGTAAAATCCTATCAACTTAAGTTTACGCCAAAAGAATTTTCAGCTGGAAATGGTAGATTGATTATGAAAAAACCAGTTAATCCAATTATGGACAAACTTAATATTGAAGTCTATGCGGTAATTGATAACGTAAAAACTGTTATTCAAACATTGGATTTAAATGGGAGTGGGTTTGATATAAGTAACTTGACTACTGGAACAGTTAAAGGTGGTACATATTTAAATAAAAATAAAAAACCAATTATCCTTTCAGACATAAGTGATATTTATATGATTGTTGAATGGAATAACAAAGATAATAATATGAAAATGAAAGAAAGAATAGATTTGTTCAATAAAGATAATTTCTTAAACTAGCAGTGCGTACTTTTTATTGCCCTAAACGAAAGAATAGTTCCATAAATTAGTTTGGTATTTACGTAGAAATATTGTTAGTTGTTTCAAATCCATTATTTTAACAATAAAATATAGAAAATTTACAAACTCTATTAGTATATAATTGAATTAAGATAAATGCGTTAAATGATAAAATACATTGAACGAGGTGAAAAATGAAACGTATTAAAGCAATCGGACTCCTGCTTTGTGCATGTTTTCTTCTCTTAACAGGTTGTGGGAAAGAAGAAAAGTCATTTAAACGAAAGCCTTATACACCAGTTCATTACACCGAGAAAGAAAAAGAAACGTATGAAGCGATTGTGCTTCAATTAGCAAAAGAGTACATTGAAAAAACGCACGGGCCAATCACTCCTAATCAACGATTTGAAGCGACTGTTGAAGAAGATGGTACGTTCACGGTTCAGGTTTACAAAGATTTAGGTGATAGTAACGAAGGGATTGCCTGGTTAAATGTGAATCCAAAGACGAAAAAAATTATTGAAGGTGTGCATTAAAAAGAAGAGAAAGACTTCAAATTGAGTTTAATGAAAAAAGGTTGTCNNGACAACCTTTTTTCATTAAAAATTAAAAGAGACTAAATTTTAATAATTTCAGATTTAAGAAAATTAATATATTTGTTTGCATAAGAGGATAAATGTTTATTTTCTGATCGAACTAGACCCAATGAAATATTAACTTTACTATGATTTATCAGTTCTATTGGGACAATATCACCATTAATCACTGAGGGGTAGTTTTGCATGACGAAATCAGGAGCAAATGTAATGGCCAAATTTTCACTGACCGCTTGAAGAAGTCCTGCCATATTATTTGTTGTAAATAAGATTTTTAATGGTTGATATTTGTCAAAAAAGTCTTGAACAAAATGTTGCATTAATTCCCCTTGATAGATGACGATTGTTTGATCAAAAAGATCTTCTGGTGCCACGGCACCAAGAAATGCTAAAGGTGAATGTTTTGAAACGTAAACTTTTTGCTTCCCTTCCAGTAGTGCTTCAAACGCAATTCCTTCCATTTTTACACTCAAATCGTTTGAGTGTGTAATTAGTCCAAAATCAGTTTTATGTTGCTTAACATCATCAATGACAGAAGTTCCACTTTTTTCGGTAATCTCTAAATTAACATGTGGATAATCATGGCTAAAAGTAGAAATTGCTTTTACAAGAAATGTCATTAGTCCAGGTAAAGAAGATATTTTTAATTCACCTACTTCAGTGGAGTTAAATAGGTTTGCAGTTTCTCTAATCTCCTCAAGCTTTTTTTGTACTTCATAGGCAAGCTTTAAAATGACTCTGCCCTCATCAGTTGGAACTGCACCATGTCCTCGTGACCGTTTAAATATTTTCATCTCAAGTTCTTTTTCTAAGTTGGTGATTGACTGACTAATTGTGGATTGTGTAACGTGTAGATTTTGTGCGGCTACTGATAAAGAACTGTATTTGGCAACTTCGACAATATAGATTAGTTGTTCAATATTCATTGCTGTCCCCTTTTTGTATATTAGTGGTACTAACTTACACATTAAAATCTTTAATTTTTTTTCATTATAATTTATTAGTATAATCAGTATCAATAAGAATTTATAAAAATTAGAATATTCTTAATTTAGGAGGATTTGAACAATGACATTAAACCAATTGTTTGACTTAACAGGGAAGACAGCAATCGTTACAGGTGGAGGAAGTGGGCTAGGGCGTGTAATGGCACTAGCTTTAGCAGAGGCAGGAGCAAAAGTTGTTGTTTGTTCTCGTCGTATGGAAGTTTGCGAAGACGTTGTAAAAGAAATAGAGGCACTAGGTGGACAAGCATTAGCTGTATCTGTTGATGTAACGAGTAAAGATTCGATTGAACAAGGATTGAAAAAAGCGATTTCTGAATTCGGAAACATTGAAATTTTAGTAAATAGTAGCGGAACTGTGTTTGAAACCCCTGCTACAGAAATGCCTTTAGAGCAATGGCAAGCTATGTTAGATACGAACGTGACTGGAACATTTTTAATGTGTCAGGCAGTTGGTAAACATATGATTAATAATGAATACGGAAAAATTATCAATATTTCTTCTAGTATAGGTTTTAAGGGTACAGACCCAGAAGCGGTTGATTCTGTAGGATATACAACGAGCAAGGGAGCAGTGATGACTTTAACGAAGGATCTAGCAGTAAAGTGGGGCCGTCATGGAGTAAATGTTAACTCAATTGCACCTGGGGTTTTCACTACTGGAATGAATAATCCAGAAATACCGGGAACGCTTGTACAAAAAGCAGGTCCATTCATAGCTTCTCAAGTTCCTCTTAGAAGATTGGGTAGCGATAATGATTTAGTTGGTGCTATCCTTTACTTTGCTTCTTCAGCTTCTGATTATTGTACTGGTCAAATACTAGTTCTAGATGGAGGACTTGGGGCTAAGTAAATTTCACCTTTATGAAAGAATGCTAGAATTCTAAATTAGTCAAATTAATTTGCATGTAAAAAATACTAATTTTACTTAACTGAAAATTATAAATATACTGATAATAACAAATTCGAAAAGGTTAGAAGTTAGCTTACTAATGTAAGGGACTACAACTAACGAATTTAAAAACATAAGTTGGAAGAGGGGATTTTTGTGAGTAACCTAAAAGATGTAAAAGAAGTAGTAGTACACCACGCTGGAAATATTAACGTAGATGAATTGCCTTGGATTCCTTACTTTGGAGATGCAAAATTTAAATTACTTAAAGCAAACCCTGTGACAGGACAAACACTTACTTTATTATATGTACCTGCGAAAATGCAACTTCCTGCGCATTTCCATCCTGGAACAGTAATTGTATATACTGTACAAGGAACTTGGAGATATCTTGAAGAGTCTTGGATCTCTAAACCAGGTGATGTTGTTTATGAGCCTGCTGGTTCGAAGCATACGCCTACAGCTGTAGGCGATGATGATGTAATCACTTTTAATATTGTAGAAGGAACATTAGACTATATCGGTGAGGAAGGGGAAATCCTTGCTAGAGATAATTGGGAAACATTCCTAAATAGATACTATGAACACTGTGCGTCTGAAGGAATTGAGCCAGTGGATGTAACAAAATTTTAAGATATAGTGTAAGGAGAATCTAAGCGTCCTATGACGTAGAAGATTCTCTTTTATTATGTAATCTTAACGCTTATAGATTGATAGATACGGTTTTCATATTAGCAATATTAACTTGCATGTTAAATTCTTTAATTTTATTTAATTAAAACTTATGAGTATAATGAGCTTAATAATTATAAAATTTAGAATATTCAAATATACAAGGAGGTTAATAGATCGTGCCGACAGAAACAGTATTGATTACAGGAGCAACAAAAGGAATCGGTTTAGAGTTTGCAAGAGTTTTTGCTGAGCACCATTATAATTTAGTGTTAGTAGCAAGAGACGTAAAGTTGTTGGAGAAACAAGCTGAAAATTTAATAAAGGGTTACGGGGTCGTCGTAAATACTTTTGCAGGTGACTTAAGTAATCATGAAACAGTAGAAGGTCTACATAACTACTTGAAGAGTGAAGAAATCAATATTGATATTTTAATAAATAATGCTGGGGCAGGCGGTTTAGGTTTAATGACGGAGCTGGATATTAAGAAGGAATTGGAATGCTTACAGCTTAATATGATCTCCCTTACGTATTTAACTAGACTTATAGCAGATGAGATGGTTAAACGAAATAAAGGTAAAATTTTAAATGTGGCTTCAACTGCGGCATTCCAGCCAACTCCAAGAATGTCAATGTACGGAGCAAGTAAATCCTATGTATTATCCTTTACGGAAGCAATTGCTGATGAACTAAAAGGAACGGGAGTACAAGTTAGTGTACTATGTCCTCCTTCAACAAAGACGTCACTCACTGAAGGATTGGCTTCAACTGGAACTAAAATTTTTATTAAGAATTTAATGGATCCAAGAGCAGTTGCCAAGTGCGGGTACAAGGGTTTAATGAAGAATAAAACGGTCATAATTCCAGGCTTTAAAAATAAACTCATGGCAAAATCAGTTGGACTTCTTCCAAGGAAGTGGGTAACTGTTTATACAAGAAAAATGATTGAAGAAAAAGTATAAATTGCTTAGATGTATACCTTTTAAGGAAGAGAGAGATGGACAATGCAAAATGTATACTTAGTTGAGGCACTTAGAACCCCAATTGGTAGTTTCGGAGGCTCATTGAAAGATGTGGGTGCTGTACAACTAGCAACAACAGTTGTTAATGAAGTATGGCAACGATCAGGTATTTCGCCAGAATGCATCGATGAAGTAGTACTAGGGAATGTTTTAAAATCAGGACTAAAAGGAAATCCAGCAAGGCAAGCTGCAATTAATGCTGGTTTACCTGTTTCAGTACCAGCAATTACGATTGATAAACAGTGTGCATCTGGATTACGAGCTATTACATTAGCTTATCACCAAATACTTGCTGGAGATTCAAATATAGTAATAGCGGGTGGAACAGAGAGTATGACTAATGTCCCGCATTTAGTCATGAACGCAAGATGGGGACAGAAAATGGGAGATATTCGGACGGTTGATGCAATTTTTCATGATGGGCTTCATTGCGCAATGGAAGGTTACCATATGGGTATCACAGCCGAAAATTTAGTAGAAAGCTATCGTATATCGCGTGAGGAACAAGATGTATTTGCTTTAGAAAGCCAGCAAAAAGCAATTAAAGCTAAAGAATTGGGAAGGTTCGTAAATGAAATTATTCCAGTTACTTTGAAAGGTAAAAAAGGTTCCACATTATTTACAGAAGACGAGAATAGTAAAAATACTAGTCTAGAGAAATTACTAACGCTTAAACCGGCTTTTAAGGAAAATGGCACAGTGACAGCTGGAAATGCTTCATCATTAAATGACGGTGCAGCTGCTGTAATGGTTGCTTCTGAGCAAGCAGTTAGAGAGTATGGTTTAAAACCACTTGCTAAAATTCGTTCGGTCGCAAGTGCTGCTGTTTCTCCTTCGATTATGGGAATCGGACCAGTTCCAGCAACCCAAAAAGCTTTGGAAAGAGCAAATCTTAAAATAGAAGACATTGAATTGGCTGAAATTAATGAAGCATTTGCTGCACAAGTACTAGCAGTAAATAAGGAATTAGGATTACCCGAGGAGATTATTAATGTAAATGGAGGAGCAATTGCATTAGGACATCCAATTGGATGCTCAGGTACAAGAATTGTTGTTACTTTATTGCATGAACTAATACGTCAGAAGAAACAAATTGGCTTAGCAACTTTATGTGTTGGTGGTGGTCAAGGAGTTTCAATAATCGTGGAAGCTATATAGACTTAGTCTAGTTAAAAAGAAAAATGGTAAGCAAATTTTATCTAATTTTGCATACCATTTTTTACATTCTATTTAATGAAGATAATCAAAAGTATTTTTTGCTAACAGTAAAAACGTTACTGTGATAAAGAGGACGCGAACATAGCCACTTCCTTTTTTTATTGCAAATTTTGAACCACAAATTGCACCGGCTATTTGTGCAATACCCATAGCTAAACCATAGGCATAATGAATTTGTCCTAAGTACATAAACATTAATAATGCAGCTATATTACTGCCGAAATTTAAAAATTTTGCATTCCCGGCTGCCTTTAAAAAATCAAATCCAATCATTAAAAAAGCAAATATTAAGAATGAACCTGTTCCAGGACCAATAAAACCATCATAAAAACCAATTGCAAAAATCAACATCATAAACAGAATAATACGAGTAGCTGACAGCTTTTTGTTGGAAGTAGTGTCTCCCCAATTTTTCTTGAAAATAGTATAAATTGCGACTGCCGCAAGCATAACAAGCATAAGCGGTTTAAGAACAATAGGGTCTATTAAATGGACAGTCCAAGCTCCCAAAATAGAACCAATAAAAGTGAGTGGGAATAACTTATAAACAGATTTTATATCAAGCTTACCTGAGCGATAAAACATGATTGTACTCGTTAAAGATCCAATTGACCCAGCTAATTTGTTCGTTGCAACAGCAGCAGCGGGAGATAGCCCAGTAAATAACAATACTGGCAAAGTAATTAATCCTCCGCCACCAACTACGGAATCAATAAATGCAGCTAAAAATCCAAATACAATTAAAGTTAATAATAACGATGGATCAAGATGGAATATCATCAAATCTACCTTTCTTTTATCTACTAATTAGATAGTAGTTAAAATAATAAATAAAGTAAATCATTAATTTAGTAATATAAGAATATTTTTACTTTAACAACTGTAAAAAGCAACTACGGCACACTTTTAATTTGCTGAATTAATTATTGCAAAACTAAATAAGGGTTTTTAAATGTTACTTGTACCACTCTCTCTAAATTTTGCATATATTGGTATGTGATAAATTTTGGAAGGGGTGTACATGGTTTGAATATCGAACATACAAATTCTACAGGCTTAGGACAAGCAAAAGAGAAATATTTTGAAAAAAATATAAATCGTTTAATGAAAGAGGTTGTTTCAAAAATCGAAATGAAGATGGCACTTGAAGAACTCAAAATAGAACGTAATATCAGATTAGAAGGTCTGGAAAATACTGATGAGGTGATTAAACAAGTGCAAAAGGAATTAACTAAAATATTAGAAGATGCAATTGAAGAAATTCAACTTAAAATGAGTGAAATTGAGATTTATTTTAATTCATTAGAAGAAATAAAAGGTATTTCAACTAGGAAAGAAGATTTCAATAAATAAAAATAGAGTGAGAAACACTAGGTTTCTACACTCTATTTTTTTTGCCTTCGTTTGAGTTAGATTCATCAAGAGAAATTACTTATTTATTGTTGATGTTGATATTAATAGTAATATGTTTATCACAATGAGATGATGATTGACTATTTTGTACAGCACTTAATATTTTAGCAATTAAATCTGTACAACAATCACATTTCTTGTGATCATGACATTCACAGTCATGTTCTTCGCAGCAGTCGCATTCGTGGTCTTCACAGCAGTCGCACTCATGGTGTTCACAGCAGTCACAGTCATGCTCTTCGCAACAGTCGCATTTATCTTTTTTGCAACCACATTCAATATTAATATTCACCTTAATACTGCAATCACATTTTTTGTGTTCATGACAATCGCATTTCTTATGCTCATGACAATCGCATTTCTTGTGTTCGCAGCAATCACAGTCACGATGTTTGTGGCAATCACAGTCACGATGTTTGTGGCAATCGCACTTGTGTTCACAGCAGTCACACTTCCTATGGTCACAACAATGGCATGGCGGACAAGGTGGGCAAGGAGGACATGGTCGGCACGGTGGACAAGGCGGGCAAGGTGGAGTCGGTGGAGTCGGCGGGCTTGGTGGACTTGGCGGACTCGGTGGACTTGGTGGACTTGGTGGACTCGGTGGACTTGGCGGACTCGGCGGACTTGGCGGACAAGGTGAAGTCGGTGGACACGGTGGTTTAATTGGCTTAAGTCTATCTTTCATTTAAATATCACCCATTAAAATAGTTTTATTTAGGTCTTCTAACTATTAATATGTTTAACTTGGACAGCTTGTCAGTGTTTTTGACTATACTTACTTTATTTATTTAGATGAAAATAAGTACAAGATTTTAGTCTAAAAAATATTTCTAAAAATAAATGGGCTTTTTCTACAGTAAAACAAGCTGAGTGTTGTTTCTTGTAAGCAATTTTTAAACGTACCTATCAATAATTAAATAGGTTTAGGCGATAATTAAGACAGTACGACCAATATTCAAGCCGGTGTCACAAAGTGTTCGTGCTCTTCGATTTCAAAGCACAGAACTTCATCCTCATAAAAAGCGGTCTGATCAAATTTATGAACAAAATTCTTTACTTTATGCACAAAGTTCAAGGTTTTATAAACAAAGTACATAATTTGTTCGTATTTCCTGCCATTCATCTCCATCATTCAATTACTCGATGACAAATAAAAAAGCTGCCCTTAAAGTCATTTGACTTTAGGGACAGCCCTATTAATTTGAAGTTAAAGTGAATTAACTTCCTCAGTTGAAATTACTTTATTTGACTGCTTTTTGTGCAACCATTGATAAATAATTGGAATGACTAAAAAGCTATTTAGAGTAGATGTGATCATTCCGCCTATTACAACTATTCCTAATGTCTGTGAAATAACTGTATCACCTTGATGTGAAAATGCTAGTGGTAATAGTGTTAAAATTGTTGTTGCTGCTGTAATTAAAATTGGTCTAATCCTTGAAAGACTTCCTGAAATAACAGCGACTTCAATGTTCATACCGTTTTTACGATTACGCTCAATCTTATCAACAAGTACGATCCCATTTGTTACTACAATTCCTGTTAACATTAATACCCCAATCAGTGCTGCTAAATTCCACTCTCCACCTACGATTACTAAAGAGATAACAACACCGCTTAATGCTAGTGGGATACTTAATAATACTGAAACTGGAGCTCTCCATCCCTTAAATAAGGTTGAAGTAATGACCATAACTAAAAGAATAGAGAAGGCTACCGCAATTGACATATCAAAAATCATGTCTTTAACTTGCTGAGTTATACCTCCCATTGAGTAACTTACTCCTTTAGGAAGATCCTGTTTACTAATTACGTCATCAACTTGTGTAGAAACTTTGCTAATATCATTTGAAGTAATTTGTCCAGTTACGATTGAATAAGGCTCACCATTACGTTCATTAATCGTTGAAGGAGCATTATCTTTCGTAATAGATGCAAGTTGTTCAAGTTTTATTGTCTTATTTCCTTTTGTTAGGAAAGTTTCATTTTTAAGAGAATTGATTACATCTGCAGGTGATGCATTTAATTGAACTTGTGTTTTTCCACTACTAATTTGATCAAGATACATGTCCACTGGCAGACTCACATGGTCTACTACAAATGTAGCGTCTTTAGATTGTGACATATAACGATTAATCACTTTCATTACATCTGCTAATTGAATTCCATTTTTATCAATTGCTTGTTGGTTAAATGTTATTTTATATTTTGGTAGACCGGATGTTAAATCGATTTTACCATCAACACTTAGACCGTTAATTTTCATAAGTTTTGATCTCATTTGATCTGCAACTTTATCTAGTGTAGCTTGATCAGATCCAGTAAACATTACTTTCAATAATGAATCATCACCAGCAATACTTTGACTTGAAACAGTGTAAGCTACATTCTTCGATAATTGTGGTAGCTGATTTCCAAGTTCTTTAATAACTTGGTCTGAGTCTTTATCATCTTTTAATACAACAGAAAGATTTGCTACATTAGGTTTTTGTAGGAATCCACCGCCTTGGTCAAATACATCATCACCTTGAGGCGTGTTAGTCGATCCAAAATTAGATGTATAAGATTTTACTTTTGGATTTTCTTTTAATTGGTTTTCTACCCTTTGAACTTCTGTATCTACTTGTGTTAGTGTACTTCCTTGAGGTAATTCTAGTTTAATTGCAACTTGACCAGTTTTAGCACTTGGCAAGAATGAAACTGGTAAAAATGAACCAAAGGCTACTGCAATAATAAATAGTAAAGCTGAAATGAAAATTGTAAGTTTTTTCTTCTTAAATGATGATTTTAGGATCGGTTTCATCATTGGTTCTAAAGAAACTGCTTTTGTTTTCTTTGTATTGTTTTTCCAACCCATTAACGCAAGCGCTGGAATAACAAGGATTGCTACAAAGAACGATATAATTAATGAGATAACAACAGACCATGCAAAACCGCTATAAGAAGCACTTATTGCTCCACCTACAAAGGCAATTGGAATATAAACAGCAATTGTCGTAAGTGTAGATGCTAAAATTGCAGGTGTCATTTCATAAACTGCCGAACTTAATGAAGATAGTAATGGTTGATCAGGATTTTGTTCTCTTTTACGGTACATATTATCAAGGATAACGATTGAATCATCAACAATACGCCCCATCGCAACAATTAAACCTGAAACCGTTAAAATATTAAGTGTAATGCCCATTGATTTTAGTATAGCTGTTGTTGCTAATAAAGAAATTGGTAATGAAATCGCAATGACTAATGTTGATTTTACATTGCGGAAGAAGAAAAATACGCAAATCATTGAGAAAAGACATCCAAGTAAACCTTCACGTATTAAACCATTTAATGAATCGTTTAATTCTTTTTCACGGTCTAATTGCGGAGTCAATTTGACAGTACCATTTTTAACTTCTTGTAAACCATTAATTCTTTCCTTTACAGCTTTAGCTACGTCGGTAATGTTTGCACTTTGAGTTTTAATAACATTTAATTGAACACTTGTCTTTCCATTTGTTCTTGCAACAGTTTTTACATCATTTAAAGCGTGAGTAACAGTTGCAAATGCTGAAAGTGGAACTTGGTCACCATTTGAATTTTTGATTTTTACGTCGCTTATTTGTTTCTCATTTATGTTTAAACCATCAAATTTAACTGGAATGGACAATTGATTTTGAAAGATTGTTCCTTCAGGTAAGGATGGAACTGATACAGCTAATGCTTTATTTAAGTCGTCTAAAGTTAAATTATTTTTTGCAAGGTCTTTCATTCTAACAGTTAGTACATAACCATCTTTAGCGCCACCGAATACCGAAACATCGGATACACCAGGAACAGTTTTAAGATGCTGTACAATATCCATTTGAGTAATTGATTTTAAAGTATTATCATCTATTGAATCACTAGTTAAACTATAAGTTAAGATTGGAAATGAACTAGTAGTAAGTCTAGTAACAAGCGGTTTTGATGTAATTGTCGGTGGAATATCCGCATTTTCTAAAGCTTTATTTACATCAATTTCTGCCTGCTTCATATCTGTATTCATTGGGAAATACAGACTCATAAAAACTCCGCCATCATAAGAGCTTGTTTCAATGTCTTGTAGTCCTTCAGTTGTTCTAACAGCACTTTCAAGATTATTGGTAATATTTTGTTTTACTTGATCAGCTTGGTACATTGGTAGACGCATGCTAACTGTAAGAGTCGTATTATTAATGCCTGGTAAATAATCACGCTGCATTTGGAAAGCTGATATAGCACCCCAAGCTACGATCATCACTACACAGACAATCATTAATATTGCTCTTTGCATGGTCCCTTCTACAAATTTTTTCATCCTATACCTCCTAAGATTTTTTATTATTAATTGAAGATAATTTCGCAAATCAATTCCATGTTATTGTAAAATGGCTAACTGAAACTTTAATGAATAATCAATTAAAAATAGATTAAAATGAAAAAAATGCGATATAAAAGTTCTATAATGGCATGTATACAAGAAGCGAAAAAGATTGATTTCATCGCTACTTGTACGGCTTTAAGCTTTGAAAGACTAATATTTTCAATCACTCTTAAAATCAGAATAGAGTTTGTGGATACACTAAACTATTAATAGAAATAGGTGAGTTAAATGACGAAAATCTTAATTATCGAGGATGAAGTGAATATTGCTCGAGTTTTAAAATTAGAAATAGAATATGAGGGTTTTGAAGTACTGGTCGAACATAATGGAAAATCCGGTCTAGAATCTGCTCTGAACAACAATGTAGATCTAATTTTATTAGATGTTATGTTACCTGAATTGAGTGGAATTGAAGTATTAAGAAGAATAAGAAAAACAAATCAATTTGTTCCTGTCATTTTATTAACTGCTAGAGATGCTACACATGATAAGATTATTGGTCTTGATTATGGTGCAAATGATTATATTACAAAGCCCTTTGAAATCGAAGAAGTATTAGCAAGGATTCGTTCATGTCTTAGATCAAGTAATCTTGTTCATGAGTTTAAGAAAAATGAAGACTCTGATCCTACTTTAGCAATAGAGGATTTAGTTGTTAATTTAGAAGCTAGAGAAGTAAAGCGAAATGATACAGTTATTGCTTTAACACCGAAAGAATATGATTTATTAGTTTATCTATTAACAAATCAAAATAAAATTGTGACAAGAGAAGGTATTATCACAACAGTTTGGGGTTATGAGTACGAAGGTGAGACAAATGTTGTTGATGTGTATATTAGACACTTAAGAAAGAAAATTGAAGAGGACTTTGATGTTCCTTTAATTCGAACGATACGAGGTGTGGGGTACACAATGAGGAAGGGTTAAGATGAAAATAACGACTAAAATAAACTTATTAATCACATCATGGATCTTAATCATTCTCATTTTAATTAACGGTTTAGTTTTTTATTTGTTTATGAAAACGACTGTAAATATGGAAGAACATGTTATCAGTCAAAAAGCACATGAAATCTTAAAAAAACTTGAAATACCTAAAACATTGAATATGAAAAATGAAGGATTATATCCATTTATGTCCAATCATTCTTATATTCGAATTATTGATCCAAACTCAAAAATTGTGACAGAAATTAGTAATGATAAACTACTGAATCGTATAAAACCTAAGTTCATTAGAAAAGAAGAGACGAAACTAATCCCTTTTAGTGAGCATCAAAATATAGTCGTGCGTGTACCAATTATACTGAACCAAAAAGTAATTGGAACGCTAGAAATTGGAGAATTGTTAGTAGGACTTGAAGGTCGAAAAGATATGCTATTAACAATTATGACAATCGTTACTTGCATTTCTGCCATTCTATCAATGATGGCCGGAAGATGGTTAACACGCATCATAATGAACCCAATTACTTCTATGATTACAACGATGGAAGATATTGAAAAAAGTGGAGTTCCCAAAAAGATTTTAATAAAAAATGAAACGAAAGACGAATTACACAAAATGGCTAGCACGTTTAATCGAATGATTAGCAGGCTGCAAGAAAACATTGAGAAACAAAAGCAGTTTGTTTCAGATGCATCTCATGAGCTAAAAACTCCAATTACTGTCATTAGTAGCTTTGCTAACTTATTAAGAAGACGTGGGTTTAAAAATGAGGAAATGGCAACAGAAGCTATTGAAACGATTTATTCTGAAGCTAATCGAATGCAAGATTTAACGAAAACATTATTAACATTGGCCGAATCGGAACATTTAAAGAATATCGAAATGAATCCAGTAGATCTAGTAGCATTGTGCCATTCATCGCTAGTGCAACTGCAAAGTGTATATAAACGAGAAATTACATTACATGCACAAAAACAGAAAATAATAATTAATGGAAATGAACTTAAAATTAAACAAGTTATTATTATTTTTTTAGATAACGCAATAAAGTACAGTTCCGACAAAATTGATGTAAGCATTAGTTGTAATAGTGAAGCCGTTATTCTTAAAATAAAAGATTATGGAATTGGTATTCGAGAGGAAGAATTAGAAAATATTTTCGAACGATTTTATCGAGTCGATAAAGCACGTAGCCGTGAAATCAGTGGCGGAACTGGACTTGGTCTGTCGATAGCTAAGAATATAATTAACTTGCATAATGGGAAAATTAGTATAAAAAGTGTTGAAAATGTAGGGACTGAAGTAGAGGTAATATTTCCTCTAGATGGGATTATGTGAAAATAAGTACTTTAGAGTATTGAAAGATTGAGGTCTGAATATGAACGAAATCATCCATTTATTAAATCAATATGGCTATATCATTTTATTTTTATCATTGATGTTGGAATTGATAATAGTTCCTATTCCGAATGAAGCATTGATGAGTTATGTTGGTGTTTTATGTTATCACGGGGAAATGAATATAGTATTATCTATTATTTCTGCCGGCCTTGGAGGAATTGTGGGGGTTACTATTTCTTATTGGTTAGGATATAAACTTGGTACACCGTTTTTTCGGAAATTTGGTCATTATATCCATATGGGCCCTGAAAAGATAGAGAAGATGTCAAAATGGTATGAAAAATATGGGAAGGTATTATTACTAGTATCGTTCTTTATTCCGGGTATTAGACATTTCGCAAGCATTATTTCAGGGATCATCAAATTACCTTATCGCTCATTTGCCATTTTTTCATATATTGGTGTATTTCTTTGGATTGGAACGTTTATTTGGTTAGGAAAGGTAATGGGACCAAACTGGGATATATACCAAGTAGAAATAAAAAAATGGTTAGTATTAGGTAGCATATTATTAGGTATCATAGTTCTCACTTTTTTTGTTGTAAAAGCAAAAAAAGAATTAATAAAAGAATCGTTAATATTAATATTTGAATCAAGTTTTAAGAGATTTAAAAGCTTCATGAAAATAAAATTGCTCATCTTAACGTGTTTAATTTTTTTCGTTACGTTTGTAATCTTAATGATAGGGCTAATTCAAAACACAATTAGCAATGAATTTGATAAATTCAATTCTGTATTTAAGACAATTGTTTTTAATTTATTTAATCAACACTGGAATGGGCCGATGAACTTTATTTATTCATTATCGACCTGGAAGGTTTTATTGACAGTCTCGCTTGCTACTATAATAGTCATTTTAATAAACAACAAAAATAAATGGCTAGAATTGCTCTTTTTGATTGCTAGTTTAGCTGGAATCCTTATACTATCAGAAGGGATACCTTGGATCTTCAACTTTATGTTAGGTAGCAATGTAGGTAAAAACTTTCCAAATGAAAAGTCTATGTTGATTCTGACAGTATTAGGTTACTTCATCATTATGTTAATTCGACACAACAAAACTTATATGCTTAATACGATCATGTTCTTCTGTTTTATTTTTGTTGTAGTACTATTTTCGATTAGCAGCGTCTATTTGCACCACTTATTGCCTAGCGACATTGCTGCTGGATTTGTATTCAGCTCAGTTTGGCTAAGTGGAATCATATTCTCACTGGAGTTATTTCGTTTTGTATCGCTTTTAAAAGAGAATATACGTGCGGAAAAATTGGTGAAAACATAAACTAGAATCTACCTTGTTCATTTTTTCAGGAGGTTGAAGAGAATGAAGGGTAAGAATATTTGGGTTTTAAGTCTAGTTAGCTTTTTTACAGATATGGGTACTTACATGGTAACTCCGCTAATCCCGATTATTCTTTCAACTTCAGGTCCTTTAATAATTGGGATTATTGACGGCTTATCTGAAAGCTTAGCGAGTGTATTAAAATTTTATTCTGGCAATCGATCAGATCGGCAAAAAAACAGAAAAAATATAGCAATTGTAGGATATGGATTATCAGGTTTAGGAAGGCTTGTTCTAATTCTTTCAAGTTCTTGGATTGGAGTTTTCATTTGGAAGCTAGTCGATCGAACAGGAAAAGGAATTCGTACAGCTCCAAGAGACGCTTTAATATCAGAATCCGGCGGGAAAAATAAGCAGGGTAGAGTATTTGGGATTCACCAAATGATGGATATGTTAGGGGCTGCTTTAGGAATAGGAGCAGCCATCGTTATTTTGCAAATTGTAGGAAACCAAAACATTAAGGCTGTATTTTTATATTCAGTAGTTCCGATAACAATTGGGTGGTTACTATTATTTGGCGTAAAGGAAAGCATAAATCATCTAAATAAACCTTCAAAGAATTTACAATTTAAATGGGAGTTACTAGATTCAAATATAAAGAAACTGTTGGTAGTTGTACTATTATTTACAATCGTTAATTCATCCAATTCTTTTTTGTTATTAAGAGTAGCCGATCTTGGCTTTTCGAATCAAAGCGTATTGTTGATGTACTTACTTTTTCATTTAACAGCTTCTTCCCTTTCGTATCTTTCAGGTGCGTTTTCTGATAAATATGGGCGCAGAGGAATACTAACTGCAGGATATGCATTATATGGAATCGTTTATATCGGTTTTGCAGCAGCTCACTCAGCCACTAATCTGGTCATTTTATTTATTCTATACGGACTTTACTCAGCTTTAACAAAAGGTGTTGAAAAAGCTCTTGTAGTAGAATTATCGAGCTCCGACGCGAAAGGAACAGCACTCGGTTTCTATGCTATGGTTTCAGGAATTGGATTTTTTCCAGCTTCTTTACTAACAGGCTGGTTATGGCAACAATTTGGGGCGACAACTTCATTTACTATTAATGGAGTAATCGCAATAGCTGCAGCATTATTGTTAACGAGAACTTTGAAGAGAGTAGAAAATAAAAGTATGTAAAAAGGAAAACAGAAAAACTACTTTGAGAGTTTTTCTGTTTTTTTCAATTTAATGATTTTCCAGCCATTTTAGCTCAATGTTTAAAAGCTCTATAAATTGATCATACAGTGCCGCCGAAACTGAGTTATTTGAACGAACCCATCCGATTGGTATTGTAGAAGGCTCCACATTGATTAAAGGAATTGAAACAGTCTGTCCATTCAATATGGATGCCTCATTTTTTAAGGAAATACTTGTATCGAATGTGATTGCCAAGTCTTCAATAACAGCCCCTCTTATAACCTCTAAATTATCAGTTACAAATAATACATTCAATGGGAAATCCTTTAATTGCTCGGATAAAGAATTTATATAATCTTCATTATAAATTACAAATTTTTCATATTTTAAATCGCTAATTGTTACAGAATTTCTTAAAGCTAAATGTGATGACTTACTTACACAAATATGAATAGGGCTCCTTAGTATAACTTTTGACTGAACACTTTTTATGTCATTCATTAAATACTCTCGAAATTGTATTAAGCCAAAATCATATTTTTGTTTTACTACACCATCCACGATATCTTTAGACCCTTTTTCGACTACGCTTAAGGTGAAATTCGGATGATCTTTTTTTAAGTTAGAAAAAGTTTTTAATATTGTAGCCATATGCCCAGGAACTGTAGCAATCTTTAATATTCCTTGTGGTTCAGTTTGAAAACTCGCTGACTGAACAATCAATTTTTGATAATCATCTAATAGCTCCCTTATTGTTTCAATCATTTGCTTTCCTTCAAAAGTAAGAGTAGTACCTTGTCGATCGCGATTGAAAATTTTAACTCCTAACTCAACTTCAACACTAGAAATCGCCTGACTAATTGCCGACTGTGTGACATGTAAATTTTGTGAAGCTATTGAGATTGAATTTGTTTTAGAAACTTCATAAATGTATTTAAGTCTTTCAATATGCATTGTGCCACGTCTTTCTATGTTAAGAGTTTTTAATAACGATTCATAAAAAACACTAAATATATTTTATAATAGTCTACCTTTATAATTAACTCAATAATCTGTAAAAGGAAATAAGGGAGGATAACCGTGTGATGATTGAAATAATGGATCGTCAATTAATAGATTACGATATCGACCTAAATAAATAGCTAGAAAAAAACTTAAACAATCCTAGCTCCGTAAGTTAAATTAGGGGGAAAATCATGTTAGTCGGGAAAATAATAAAATTTTACCGTGTGAAAAATGGCCTAAGTCAAGCAATGTTATGCGAGGGAATATGTTCTAAATCTTACTTTAGTAGGTTCGAAAGTGGTAAGGCTACATGTTCCCCTGAAATTATAGATATATTTTCTAAACGATTAGGTATTGATTTGAGTGAAATACTTGAATCATATAGCCATATTGAAAAGTATTTAAATGATTTAAACTCAGCAATCATAATGCAAAAAACCGATCATATTGATCAAATTTATGATCAACTAAAAAATATATCCTTTATTTCGTCAACAAAATATGCGGTTCGATATTTACTATTATTGGCTAGATTTTATCTCTTTAAGAAAATGTTAAAACAAGCTAAAAAAACAATTGAAAAAATCGAAAACGAACACATTCAGCTTACGGATTATGAAAAAAATTTCTTACTGCATGTGAAAGGAATCTACTTCATTACTATTTACAGAACTACAGTAATCGATGATATGAAAGCGGCTGTGAGAGTTTTGAATCAGATAAATAATGATTCATATAGGAATAAAGAATATTATTACCACCTAGCACTTGCGTATTATTTTGCAGGATCGAATGTATTAGCATACATATATGCACGGAAAGCTCTAGAGTATTTTAATAAGACCTATAACTATGTTCAGGCAATAAATGCTCAGTCCTTATTATTATTTCAAGCCGATCATGACCAAGATATTAGTTTTGAAGAGTTGATTGAAAAATATCATAATTTAATTCGCAATTGCGAGAGTGTTGGCGCACATCTTCAAAAGGGTATTCTATTAAATAATTTAGGTGTTAAATATTTTAAAAGAGGAAGTTATGAAGTAGCCTCAAAATACTTTGAACAATCCTTACTCTTAACGGAAAATTACACGATTTATTATTTGAGACGGTATTACAATTATATCGAGGCATGTTTAGAAGGAAACTTGCTCCGAAAAGCTGAACTTTTGGAGTTAATCCAATTAGGAAGTAAACTAGCTGAAAAACGTCAAAGTTCAATCCATTGTACTTTATTTAAACTTTTAAGGTTGAACTGTGAAGGGAATAAAAAGGGATATTATAAGTTTTTGAGTGAAGTAGCGATTCCTCAATTTAAACAAACAAATAATATTCCTTATTACGAGCAGTATGGGAAAAAATTATATTCATATTATATTGTGCATAATCTGTATGAAAAAGCGATTGAATTAGATATGGAATTCAAACCAGCATCCTATATAAAATAGCAATACAAACTAAAACCTTGTCATTAAGACAAGGTTTTAGTTTTCGGTAGTCCTATAAAATTCTCCATTTAGTAGACAATATAGAATCTTTCCTTTAACTGATTACTTCAAAAATACTATTCCAAGTTTTCTATTATTTTAAAGCTGCACTATGTATAAGTGGTTATTCTTCAATTGTGGGTACACTACTAAATTGATAAAAATAATATTTTTGACTATTTATAAAAACTGTAAATCCTTTTTTACTAAGAGTAAGCTCTTTGTTGTTAAATTGATTATTCGTTATTACATATTTTAAGTTTGATTTTTTTACATAAGTTCCAGTATCTACTTTTTTGTATACAGATAAATCCGGATTATAATAATAGAATTTATTATGATCTTCTTGATCAAATACCATAGTCACCCGAGGTAATTTTTTACATAAATAGGTTCCCCTTAAACTATGATTCTCATCTTTTAAACCACATCCGCTAACTAAGATTAAAAAAACAATTGCAAATGTTTTACTAATTAATCTTTTCATTATAAATACTCCCGTCTTTTTATTTTCAACGGTTTTACACTTATCTAAGTTGAATATATCAAATAAACCAAGAATGTAGTAAAAAGACATATGTAAAAATTGGTAACTTTTTTAAGATAATTCCCGGTATGGTTAATGATTTGTAAATGTTATTCTACAAAAATGTATATGTTAACTTAAAATTAAATCAAGGTTGACATATAATTTAATTGCATGTAAATTTAATTTTGTCGGATTGTAAAATTTTACTAATTTGTCAAACTCATAAATTAATTTTGCTAAAGCTAGAGACAATGAAAAAAAGGTGGCTGCTTAAGATGGGAAAAGGATATTTTGTTACTGGAATTGATACAAATATTGGAAAAACCTATGTAACTACTCAGATGGTAGCATGTTTGCAAAATAAAGGTATTGATGCCATTCCTTATAAACCAATTCAGAGTGGAGTAGTTAAAGTAAATGATAGATTTATAGGCGAAGATGTAGCGTTTTATAAAGAAAAATTACCGCTTTTAGAAGACGATCATTACTACAATTCATACACACTTGAAACACCTGTTTCACCACATTTAGCTAGTAAACTAGAAAATGTTTTTATTGATGAGCAAGTTATTTTTGAAAAATATAAGCAATTAGAAAACAAACATGATGTTGTTTTTGTTGAAGGTGCCGGCGGAGTTGCAGTTCCAATAAAAGAAAACTTTGGCACGATTGATTTAATTAAGTTATTAAATCTACCTGTAATTCTTGTTACTACATTAAGTCTAGGAACGATTAATCATACAGTTTTAACAACTGAGTATTTAAAGTCACACCAAATTAATATTTTAGGCTTACTAATAAATAAGGTACCGTCTACGATGAGTGAAATGGAAAAAGATAGTTTAATGATGCTAGAGAAATTAACTAGTCAAGTCATATTAGGCGTTATACCGGAACAGTCGGACTTTTTTACGGAAGAGCATATTTTTGAAATTCAACAATTATTGACGAAATGATAAATGAATAGGAGCGACATAAAGTGAATTGGACTAATTTGGCACATGAAGTTATTTTAGGTAAGGAAATTTCAGACGAAGAAGCATTAAGTATATTATCATGTGAAGATGATGAGTTACTTTCACTTTTACAAGGGGCATTTATTATTCGCAAACACTATTATGGAAAAAAAGTTAAACTTAATATGATCATTAATGCTAAAAGTGGTTATTGCCCTGAGGATTGTGGCTATTGTTCACAGTCTTCAATTTCAAGTGCACCAATCGAAAAATATCCTTTTCTATCGAAAGAAGAAATTCTTGAGGGTGCAAAGCGTGCCTTTGATTTAAAGGCAGGTACATATTGTATAGTCGCAAGTGGACGCGGACCGACTAACAGGGATGTAAATGTTGTTTCTGATGCAGTTAAGGAAATTAAAGAATTATATGGTTTGAAAGTTTGTGCTTGTTTAGGACTTATTAAGGATCATCAAGCGAATGAACTTAAAGAAGCTGGGGTTGATCGATACAATCATAATTTAAACACATCAGCTGAACATCATAATTACATAACAACAACCCATACATATCAGGATCGAATTGATACGGTTGAAAAAGTTAAACAGTCGGGTATATCTCCATGTTCAGGGGCTATTATAGGGATGAAAGAAACAAAACAAGATGTTATTTCAATCGCGAGGTCATTACGACTATTGGATGCCGACTCTATTCCAGTAAACTTTTTACATGCGATTAATGGAACGAAGCTAGAAGGCGTGAACGAGTTAAATCCCCGTTATTGTTTAAAAGTGTTGGCACTTTTCCGATTCATTAATCCAACAAAAGAAATACGTATTTCAGGAGGACGTGAAGTAAATCTTCGAAGTTTACAACCACTTGGACTTTACGCCGCAAATAGTATTTTTATAGGTGATTATTTGACTACGGAAGGACAGGAAACAAATCGTGATCATGCGATGCTTGAAGATTTAGGTTTTGAAATTGAGTTGGTTGAAAAGCAAGAATTGATGTTATCGTAATTAAAAAAACGAAAATCTCTAAAAATGAGATTTTCGTTTTTTTGTAGCTTAATTATTATTCTTACATAATTAATTTGTGGAAATTATGATATTAAATACTTATCAATAATTCTATTAAGCTCTAATTCTTCTGTTGATGATAAGACTAAATTAGCATGGTTTAAAACAGTAGTGTCACCAATAGCAACTGAGTACATATTTGCAGCATTAATTGCATCAACACCAGCAGCAGCGTCCTCGACACCGATGCAATTTTCAGGATTAGCAGAAACTGCTTGGGCAGCTTTTAAAAATACCTCTGGATCCGGTTTTGAATTAGTGACAGTTGCAGCGTCAACGATGTGATCAAAATAGTCAGTAATTCCTAAAGCATTTGCTACCATTAATGCATTTTTTGATGCAGAGGCCATTGCAATTTTAATGCCTTCTTTTTTTATTTGAATTAAGAAAGATTCAATTCCAGGTAATAGATCCTTTTCAGAAATATTACGGATTAACTCAACATAATGAGTATTCTTTTTTGTTGCTAATTCAATTTTTTCAGCTTCGGAGAAATCACTTTGGCGGTTTCCTAGTTTCAGGATTCTTTCTAATGAGTCTGTTCGACTTACACCTTTTAGCGTTTCATTAAACTCACGATCAAAGAGAATTCCTAAATCTTCACCTAGCTTTTTCCATGCTAAATAATGAAATTCAGCAGTATCGGTAATTACACCATCTAAGTCAAATATAATTGCTTCAATTTGTTTTTTCAAAATGGTACCCCCATCATTTCAATCAATTTATTTTGGCAACTGATTTTCGTTCGATCAGCTTTGTTGGAACAATAATATGTTCTGTTTTTTCAGGTTCATTTTTTATGCGTTTAAAAAGTAAATCTGTCGCTGTTTCACCTAGCTTCATAACTGGAATTTCGATCCCAGTTAGAGGTGGAGAGAATAACGGTGAAAAAATGCCATTATTATATCCTATAATTGATAAATCTTTCGGAATTGATATGCCTAACTTTGCAGTTGTATTATAAAGACCAATAACTTTTAGATCATCTATTGCAAATATTGCAGTTGGTAAATCTTTAGATTTTAAAAGGGCTTCTGAAGTTTCATATGCTCTTTCCATTGTGTATCCGCTATCAATAATTCGATCGGAACGAAGTGGAATTCCGTTATCAATTAAACATTTTTTATAACCTTCCAATCTGTCAATTGAAACGTGGTAATCAAGAGAAGAATGAAGGCAAGCAATGTCAGTATGTCCCTGATTAATCAAGTGTTGGACTAGTTGATAACTGTCATTAAAATTATCAGTATCCACGGAATAGATGTGTTGATAGTTTCCTTCAACTCTTCCAATAACGACTACTGGAATTTCATATTTATCTAATTCTTTGAAAAAATCCTCATTTGCAGGCGAACTCAACATAAGAATTCCCTTAATCATTTTGCCGCGAATTTTCTCAATACATTTATCTAACTCATCTTTGCTATTTTTTGATGTTTGTATGATGACATCGAAATTTTCTACTTCTGATCTCGTTGATATAGAGTGAATAATTTCAGAGAAAAACGTGTTTCCAGCAGTTGTTTTCGTCGAACGAGACATTACCAAAATTGCATCAAATCCAGATGATGTAAGTGCCCTAGCTAACTTATTAGGTTGGTAATTTAATTCTTCTATTGCCTTCAATACTCGCAAGCGACTTTCTTCTGAAATATTGTCTTTATTATTAAGTACTCGAGATACAGTGGACTTTGAAACGTTAGCCACGCGAGCAATATCGTAAATTGTAGGGCCCATTTGTATGCTCCATTCATTTTTTATAATTTAGTAAAAACGTTTACATTTTATCTTTAATTAATTAGTTAAATTATTTTAGAAAAGAACTATTTAAAATAGAAAAGTTATATCGGAATATTATTTCTGGTTAGTAACTAGGAGCGGTTACCAGAAAAAATAGTGCTGATAATATATCATGATAGTAACGACTTTTTTTAAAATTTGTCAAGACTGTGAACATAGCATAGTGAAAAATTAACTATTTATTACTAGGGCAATTATATGGAGAATATAAAAAAGTAGCAATACTAAATGTTTAGTCATAAAGAATTAAGAAATCCGAATGAACGGATCAGAGTAAATTCAGATCAAAAAAAAAAATTTTTTTAAATTGACAGTAAGCGCTTTCTATAATATATTGAGTTTGGGAGCGGTACCAATCGAGTACCAATTTTTTTTACATCTCTGTGGGAGCGATACCACAAGGAGGAATCATATGAGTAAAATAAAAGAAAGATTAGCTTTTATTTATGAAAATGAAGATATAAATCGAATTAATAGTTTGATAGAGAAACGAATTGAAGAAGCAAAATTAAAAATTTCAAAAAAGAGAAAACAAAATTGGGACGAGTCAGATGTTGTTTTAATAACTTACGGTGATCAGTTTCGAGAAGAGGGAATACCAACTTTAGAAACCTTCAAAAAAATGTTTGATGAACATTTATCAAATAAATTTGAACTTGTTCACATTCTACCTTTTTACCCTTATACATCTGATGATGGTTTTTCAGTAGTTGACTATAAGAAAGTAGATCCAGCATTAGGGGATTGGTCACATATTGAAAGCTTATCAAATTCAGCAAGAATTATGTTTGATTATGTATGTAATCATATTTCTAGTAAGAGTGATTGGTTTCAAGGCTATTTGAACAATGATCCAAAATATAATAATTATTTCACTGAAATGGATCCATCAATTGATTTAAGCTCAGTGACTAGACCTAGGGCACTTCCATTACTATCAAAATTTAAATTAGCAAATGGTGAGGAAAAATACATTTGGACAACGTTTAGTGATGATCAAATTGACTTGAACTTTAGTAATCCACAAGTTTTATTAGATATGATTGATGTTTTACTATTTTACCTTGAACAAGGAGCAGAATATGTAAGACTTGATGCTGTAGGCTATATGTGGAAAGAAGTAGGTACATCTTGTATCCATCTTGAAAAAACACATGAAATCGTTAAATTATTCCGAGATTTATTAGATGAAGCAGCTAAGGGTACAGTAATGATTACTGAAACAAATGTACCTCACTTAGATAATATTTCGTACTTTGGTAACGGACATGATGAGGCTCACATGGTCTATCAATTTCCACTGCCTCCATTAGTCTTATATTCACTTCATAAAGGAAATGGAAGTGCATTAACTAATTGGGCGAAGAATCTTGAAGGTTCTGGAGAAGATACTACGTTCTTTAACTTCTTAGCTTCTCATGATGGAATTGGTTTAAATCCAATTCGTGGAATTATTCCTGAAGAAGAAATTTTATCATTAGTAGAAGAGTTAAAAGAAGAAGGAGCATTAGTAAATTATAAGAAGAATTCGGACGGTACTGAGAGTCCATATGAAATTAATGTAACTTACCTAGATGCTTTAAATAAACAATCTTCAAGTGATGACCAACGAGTAAAGAAATTCTTACTAGCACATTCAATCTTGTTAACATTCCAAGGTGTACCGGCAATTTATATTCAAAGTATGCTTGGCTCAAGAAATGATTATGCAGGCGTTGAAAAAACTGGTATGAATCGTTCAATTAATCGCCAAAAATATCCGCTTGTTGAAATTGAAAAAGAATTAAATGAAGAGGGAACTTTAAGAAATAAAGTTTTTACAGAACTGACAAACATTATTCAAGTACGTAAAGTAGAAAAACTATTTAATCCAAATGCAAAGATGGAAGTACTTGAACTGAATGATAAATTATTTGCTATTAAACGTACGAGTGAAGATGATCACATCATCATTCTTCATAATCTATCAAATGAACAAGTTTTATGTGGTTTAAATGGAAAGTATTTGAATATTTTAACTGGAGTTGTTGAAGAATTTAATGAATTTAATTCTTTAGAACCATATCAATTCCTTTGGTTAAAACCAGTAAATTAGGAGGAAGAACAATGAAGAAATTTCTAAGTATGTTCTTGGTTTTAATGTTAGCAGTCGGATTAACAGCTTGTGGTGGCGGTAAAAAAGAGAATGGTAAAGTAACAATTGAATTTATGCATTCTTCAGTTGAACAAGAAAGATTAGCGGTTATTACAGACTTAATTTCTAAATTTGAAAAAGCAAATCCAAATATTACAGTAAAGCAAGTTCCTGTTGAGGAAGATTCTTATAATACAAAGGTTGTAACTTTAGCAAGCTCTGGTAAACTTCCAGCAGTTATTGAAGTAGGACAAGATTATGCAAAAGTTATGGACAAGGATCAATTAATTGATAAAGATGCAGTAAAATCAGTCATCTCTAAAGTAGGAGAAGATAAGTATTACGAAGGTGCATTAAAGTTATTAAAAACTGAGGACGGAAAAGATTATACAGGTGTACCAATGAGTGGTTGGGTACAAGGAATTTGGTACAACAAGCAAATGCTTGCGGACAAAGGATTTTCTGAACCTAAAAACTGGGATGATATTTTAAAAGTTGCGAAGGCGTTTACAAATGCTGGAAGCAAAAAATACGGTATTGCACTTCCAACTGTTGAAGGTGGATTCTCTGAGCAAGCTTTCTCACAATTTGCTTTATCAAACAATGCAAATATGTTCGATAGTAAAGGTGATTTAACATTAAATACGCCTGAAATGAAAGAAGCTTTAAACTACTATAAAGAATTAGCAAAATACACAATGCCAGGTTCAAATGATGTTACTGAAGTAAAAGACGCATTTATGAATGGCTCTGCTCCAATGGCTGTTTATTCAACTTATATCCTTCCTTCAGTATATGAAGAAGGTAAAACAGACAATATTGGATTTGTGATTCCAACTGAAAAAACAAAAGCAGTATATGGAACAGTATCTGCATACACAATTTCTTCTGGTTTAGATGATGCACAAAAAGCTGCAGCTAAAAAATTAGTAGAGTTTATGGCAGAACCAGAAAATAATACGAAGTTAGTATTAATGTCTCCAGGTGGATCACAACCTGTAAATAAAGATGTAACAGAAAGCAAAGAATATAAAGAAAATAAAGTTGTGAATTCTTTTGGTGAACTTTCATCTGAAATCGCAAGCTCGTTTGATAACATTCAAGTATTTGGTCTTGTTGATAACAAGAACTACTTAAAAATGGGCGATGTTACAAGTTCAGGCGCAATTGCTAAGTTAATTAATGAAGTAACTGTTGGTGGAAAAAGTGTAGATTCTGCTGTTAAAGATGCGGGAGAAAAATTAAAAGGTGTATTAAAATAATTACTTTTTAATTCAATTTGTAATAGTTATTTAATTTTTAATTATTGAAAGTTGTTTAAGAAGAACGAACGCTTGAAAAGCAAGCTAAGTTGCTTTTTAAACAACTTTTCTTTATCACCAATCTATCGAGCGAGGAAATAGATTGTTTTTTAGGAGGTAGTTATGAAACCGATTGTCCGAAAAAAATCTGATATAAAACTAGCGCTAGCATTACTATTACCAAGTATTTTCTTACTATTGTTACTAGTTGCGTATCCAATGTTATCTAATATTAAAATAAGCTTTTTTGATCAACCAATTAACCCTAGATTAGCAGCTACATTTGTTGGTCTTTCTCATTACATTGATGTTATTAAAGATATTGAGTTTTATAAATCTTTAGGTCTTACAATTTTATATACAGTTTTAACTGTAGTTGGTAGTACAGCAGTTGGTCTTGCGGTAGCATTGTTCTTCAATCGCCCATTTAAGTTTCGAAAAACAGCTCGTTCTTTAATTATTCTATCTTATGTAACACCATCTATTTCACTAGTTTTTGCTTGGAAATATATGTTCAATAACACATATGGGATTATCAATTACTTAGGTACAGATGTTTTCCATCTATTTAAAACTGCTCCGTTATGGTTTGATAATCCAGTTAGTAGTTTTATAGTCGTAGTTGTTTTCGCTATTTGGAAGTACTTCCCATATGCGTTTATATCGTTCTTAGCAATTTTGCAAACGGTTGATAAAACATTATATGAAGCAGCTGAAATCGACGGGGCTACACTTTGGCAAAAATTTAAAGTTGTAACTTTACCTGCGATCATGCCAGTACTTCTAACTGTTGTAACTTTACGATTTATTTGGATGTTCTATATGTTTACAGATGTTTATTTATTAACAAACAAAGTAAATATTTTAGGTATTTATTTATATGAAACAGCGTTTGCTTTCAATAATTTAGGAAAAGCTTCGGCAATTTCCGTTATCTTATTCATTATCTTATTCATTGTTATTATCGTATCAAGAAAGAAGGTGAACTTAAATGGCAGCAGTAAGTAGTAAAAGAAACAAAATTATTAAGAAGACTGGATTTTACGTTGTACTAATCCTTCTTTTAGGAATCATGTTATTTCCATTCTTTATCATGCTAATGACGTCATTAAAAAGTTCAAAAGAAGCAATTGCAACACATCCAACAATCTTACCGCATCAATGGACTTTCCAGCATTATATCGATATTTTTAACCCGACAATATTCCCATATTTAAACTACTTTAAAAATAGTTTAATTGTTTCGCTAATCGCAGCTGCTTTATCAGTTGTACTAGGAATATTAGGAGCTTACGCTTTATCAAAACTTAAATTTAAAGGAAGAGTAACGATCAACGCTAGTTTTTACACAGTTTATATGTTTTCAGGGATTTTACTAGTAGTTCCTTTATTCAAAATCATTTCTGGCTTTGGGTTATATGACACAAAACTGGCTTTAATTATTACGATGATCGTCCAAACTCTTCCAACAGCAATATTTATGTTAAAGAGTTATTTCGATACAATTCCAGAAGATTTAGAAGAAGCGGCTATGATTGATGGTTTAAGTCGAATAAAAATAATCATCTATATCATTATTCCATTGTCAATTTCGGGCATAGTATCAGTTTTCGTATATGCTTTCATGATTGCATGGAATGACTATTTATTTGCATCAATTTTCTTATCGAGTTCAGAAAACTTTACGTTACCGATTGGATTAAATACTTTATTTAGCACGCCAGATTATGTATGGGGTCGTATGATGGCAGCCTCATTGGTTACAGCTATACCAGTAGTTATTATGTATGCAATATCAGAGCACTTTATTAAGGGCAATTTAACTGAAGGTGGAGTAAAAGGCTAAACAATTTTTTACTGAAGGGATGAAATAATAAATGAAAAAGTTAGTAGCAGTTGAACCAAGAGTTGCAGCATTAGTTGAGTATGAAGATCGCCAAGTAAAACCAAATGAAGTGAAAATTAAAGTAGAATTTGCATCTCCAAAGCACGGCACAGAAGTTGTTGATTTTAGAGGACTTAGCCCGTTTATTGATGAGGAGTTCAATGAAGAGTGGAAAATGTTTATGCCACGCGAAGAAGGAACTGCTAGAGGAATTGTCTTTGGAGAATTTCAATTAGGAAACATGGTTGTCGGTAGCATTTGTGAAATTGGTAATGAAGTAACTGAGTATAAACTAGGAGATCAAGTTTGTACTTACGGCCCAATTATGGAAACTGTCATCGTGAATGCAGTAGATAACTATAAATTACGTAAAATGCCTGAAGGATCTTCTTGGAAAAATGCAGTTTATTATGATCCAGCACAATTTGCAATGAGCGGAGTTAGAGACGCAAATGTTAGAGCAGGTGACTATGTTGTAGTAATTGGTTTAGGGGCGATTGGACAAATTGCAATTCAATTAGCAAAGAAAGCTGGAGCGAGTATTGTAATCGGTGTAGATCCAATTAGTCACAGATGTGATATCGCTTTAAAAAATGGAGCGGACTATTGTTTTGATCCGACAGCATGCGATTTAGGATATGAAATTAAAAAAATTACAAATAAACTAGGTGCAGATTCAATTATTGAAACAAGTGGTGTTTCAAGTGCACTGCAAGCAGCATTAAGAGGAATTGCATACGGTGGAACAATTTCTTATATCGCATTTGCTAAGCCTTTCCCAGATGGATTTAATCTTGGTCGTGAAGCACATTTTAACAATGCTAAAATCGTCTTTTCAAGAGGCAGTAGTGAGCCAAACACTGACTACCCTCGTTGGGATCGTAAACGAATCGAAAATACTTGTTGGGAATTATTAATGAACGGTTATTTAAACTGTGAAGATTTAATTGAACCAGTTGTTTCATTTAATGAAGTAGCGGAATCATATATGGAATTTGTAGACCAAAAGCCAGAGCTAAGTATTAAGATGGGTGTTCAATTTAATAAGTAAGTGATGATAATTTTGGGAGTGTATTACACTCCCATCTGTTTAGGAGTGAATATTATTGAAAATCGGAACACAAAATCAAGCTTTCTTCCCAGAGAACATTAAAGAAAAATTTAACTATTTAAAAGAAATCGGTTTTGAAGGTTTTGAAATCGATGGCAAATATTTAGTTGAACATTTAGATGAAGTGAAAGAAGCAATCGCTGAGACTGGATTGCCTGTAACAACAGCTTGCGGTGGTTATGATGGCTGGATCGGAGACTTTATTGAAGAACGTCGTTTAAGAGGGTTAGCTGAAATTGAAGAGATATTAAAAGCATTAAAAGAAGTTGGAGGTAAAGGAATTGTAGTTCCTGCAGCATGGGGGATGTTTACATTCCGATTACCACCTATGTCTTCACCAAGAAGCTTAGACGGTGATAGAAAAGCTGTTACTGATTCTCTAGCATTTCTAGATAAAGTAGCAGGTGAAACCGGAACTACTATTTATTTAGAACCTTTAAATCGTTACCAAGACCATATGATTAATACTTTAGCTGATGCACGCAAATATATTGAGGATAATCAATTTAAAAACGTCAAAATTATTGCTGATTTTTATCACATGAATATTGAAGAAGATAGTATTTCAGAAGCACTTAACATTAATAGTGATTTAGTTGAACATGTACACATTGCAGATAATCATCGTTTCCAGCCTGGCAGTGGTTCATTAGATTTTAAAAAGCATTTTAATCAATTAAAAAGTGATGGTTATGAAGGGTTTTTAACATTTGAGTGCCGTGTACGTGGAAATAACTTAGAGGATGAATATATTAAAGCATTTCACCATATAAAAGAAGCTCTGGCTTGAGAGGGGGAGCATTGTGATTAAAAAAAAGGTAGCTATTATCGGTGGGGGACAAGTAGCTGAAAAAGTTCACGTTGCTTACTATCAAACTAGAGCCGAAATAGAAATAGTTGCTGTTGTTGGTATAAATGAAGAAGCACTTAAAAGCTTTGCAGAACGTAATCATATTCCAAACTATTATACTAATGCAGTTGAAATGTACGAGAGAGAAAGACCGGATATCGTTAGCGTTTGCACACCTAATAAATTTCATTTCGAAAATGTCATGTTAGCATTAGAAAATAATTGCGATGTTTTTTGTGAAAAACCACCAGCAATTTTAGCTGAAGATGCTAGAAAGATGCATGAAACTGCTTTAACAAAAGGACTTGTACTTGCATATGATTTTCACCACCGTTTTGCCGATGATGTAACGATTTTAAAAGAAAAAATTGATCAAGGTATACTAGGTGATGTTTATTTTGTAAAAGTAAAAGCTTTAAGAAGAAATGGCATTCCAGGTTGGGGTACTTTCACAAATAAAGAAATCCAAGGTGGAGGTCCCCTAATCGACTTAGGTATTCATATGCTTGATGCGGCACTATATGTTTTGGATTACCCAAAAGTTAAAAAAGTTACTACAAAAATGTTTAAGAAGATTGGTCATAAGAAAAATGAAGGTGCATTTGGCAAATGGGATCCTTCAAAATTTGAAGTAGAAGATTCTTTATTTTCACATATTGAATTAGAGAATGGCTGTTTAATTCAATTAGAAACATCTTTTGCATTAAATATAAAAGAAAAATCAGAAATGAATGTAGAACTTTGTGGAGATGAGGCTGGTGCTTTGATGTTTCCAGCGGAAATTTATACAGATGAAAAAGGAGAGCTTGTATCCCTTTTAAAGAGAGAAGAAGCTGATCCCGACCGTCATACAAAAAGTATGGCAGCCTTTGTTAATCGCTGCTTAGGACAGAATGTTATGTTAGCAGATGGTAAACAAGGATATGCGATTCAACGACTTGTAGAAGCGATCTATCAATCAGCCAAAAAAGGTGAGAGTGTATCTTTATGAATGAAGTAAATGTAATGAATGAAAACCAATTTGACTTACAATATATAAATAAGTATGCAACGATCATGGCATTAGGAAATGGATATTTAGGTTTACGTGCAAGCCATGAAGAGTATTATGCTGAACAAACTCGTGGCATGTATGTAGCAGGAATATATAATAAATCTACGCCAAATGATGTGACAGAGCTAGTAAATTTACCAGATTTAGTCGGTATGAAAATTGAAATTAATGACGAAATTTTTTCTGTCCTTTCAGGGGAAATCGTTTCTTTTAATCGTAATTTAAATATGCAAAAAGGTGAACTAATTAGAGAAATCGTATGGAAAAACAAAGATGGTAACCGTTTTTGTTTAAAATTTCATCGATTTGTATCAAAAGATAACTTACATTTACTTGCATCTAAAATGAATGTAATCAGTTTAGACTGCGATGCAACGATTAAAGTAACAACTGGTATTGATGCGCAAACGTCTAATTTCGGAAAGCAACATTTAGTAGAAGAAAACATACGCGTGATTGATAAAAAAATATTGCATGCTGTCTATAAAACGACTGAAAGTAATCACATGATTGCTTTAGCAACATCATGTAATACACCTGATACAAGTGATGTTTCATTTGTGGCTAAAAATCGTCAGCTTATGGCTATTATAAAACAAGATTTAATCGTCGATCAGCCATTCGAATTGGAAAAAATTAGTTCGGTTTATACTTCAATTGATAAGTCAGAACAAGATCCCGCACAGGCTAGTATTCAAACAGTTCAAGAAATTATATCAGCGGGATACGGTAGTCTAATAGAAGCTTCATCTATTAAGTGGAACGAATTTTGGAAAATGAAGCGTGTAATCATTTCTTCAAAAGACGAGACTGATCAAATTGCATTAGATTTTTCTCTATATCATATGGAAATGATGACACCTTCACATGACGAACGTTTTAGTGTTGGCGCAAAAGGTTTAACAGGTGAAGGATATAAAGGACATGTTTTCTGGGATACGGAAATTTTTATTGCACCTTTTCATTTATTCACTGAACCAGAAGTAGCTAGAAAACTATTGACGTATCGATATCTTCATATAAAAGAAGCAAAAGAAAAAGCTGCTAAAAATGGTTATGCTGGTGCTCTGTTCCCTTGGGAAAGTGCGTTTACTGGCATGGAAGAAACTCCAGAATATGCTGCTATTAATATATTAACTGGTAAACGACAAAAGGTTGCCTCGGCTTTAGCTGAGCATCATATTGTAGCTGACATTGCTTATGCGGTATGTCAATACTATGAAAATACATTTGATGAAGTATTTATGGAGTGTGTTGGGCTAGAGCTACTAAAGGAAACAGCACGTTTTTGGATTAGTCGCACGACGGATGAAAATGGAGTACTCTCTATTAAAGATGTAATTGGACCAGATGAATATACAGAACATATTAACAACAATGCTTATACAAATTACATGGCTAATTATAATGTACAGCAAGCATTAAAATATATGGAGAAGTATAATAAAATTGATGAGGTATTATTTGAAAGTGGAAAGGATTTTCTAAAAAGAATTTATTTACCACAAGCAAACGAAGATAAAATTATTCCTCAAGATGATACATTCTTAACGAAACCAGAGATTGATTTATCGAAGTATAAACAAAAACAAGGTAGTCAGGCTATACTTCTTGATTATTCCCGTCAAGAAGTGAATGAGATGCAGATTTTAAAACAGGCTGATGTAGTGATGTTACTATATTTATTCCCTACTTTATTTGAAGCAGATGTAGTGAAAAAGAATTTGCAATATTACGAGGAACATACAATCCACGATTCATCGCTTAGTAAAGCAATACATGCAATCGTTGCTGCAAGATGTGGAGATGTAGAGAATGCTTACCGATTTTTCCAAGAAGCTTGCCTAATCGATTTAGGGTCAAATCCGAAGTCATCAGATGAAGGAATACATGCAGCATCTCTAGGTGCCAATTGGTTAGCAATGATCTTTGGTTTTGCAAACATTACGATGGAAACGAATAAGTTAAAGATCAATCCAAACTTACCTGAAAACTGGGACAAACTGTCATTCCCGTTCCACTTTCAAGGTACAAATCTTGAAATTACGATTACACATGAATCCGTAACTGTGACAAAGCAATCTGGTACGGAAATTGAAATCCAAATTAATGGTGAAGTATTTCACTTGAAGAATCAAATTTCCACATTACTTTAATGGAGGAGAGCAAATGAAAGTTGTAATCTTACCTGATTCTTTTAAAGAAAGCTTGGATGCAATGAATGTAGCCAAAGCCATTCATAACGGCTTTCAAACAGTTTTTCCGAATGCAGAGTATCACTTATTACCTCTAGCGGACGGAGGAGAGGGTACTGTTCAAGCTTTAATCGCTTCAAATGGCGGCACAATTGAAACGATTACTGTAACTGGCCCTCTTAATGAAAAGGTTCGAGCTAAAATTGCATTTTCAAAAGATCATAAAACAGCGTTTATTGAAATGGCTGAAGCATGCGGTTTACATCTTGTACCAGTTGAAAAACGCAATCCATTACAAACAACGTCATTTGGTGTTGGTGAATTAATCTTATATGCAATTGAGCGTGGAGCTTCTGAGCTTATTATTGGTGTTGGAGGAAGTTCAACAAATGATGGTGGGATTGGTATGGCAACCGCATTAGGTTATCAATTCTTTGATCAAAACGGTGAAGAAGTTGAAAATAATGGTGAAGCGTTACTAAAAGTAGCATCAATAAGTGATCAAAACAAATCACCGCTTTTAGACAAAGTGAACATCACAATTGCCGCAGATGTTATTAATCCATTGACTGGTAAAAACGGAGCAACCTATATTTTTGGTTCACAAAAAGGACTTTTAGCTAATCAATTAGCTGAATTAGATGAAGCAATGGGACGTTTCTATCAGATTGCCGAACAATTTCTTTTTAAAAACGTATCAGAAATACCTGGTAGTGGAGCAGGTGGAGGCATGGGTGCAGGTCTAATGCTATTCGCAAATGCTACCATAAAAAAAGGCATTGAACTTGTTCTTGAACAATTAAATGTAGTAGAAGTATGTAAGGATGCAGACATCGTAATTGTAGGTGAAGGCAGAATGGACGGCCAAACTGTATTTGGTAAAGCCCCGGTCGGAGCGGCTGCTTGTGCGCCCCCAAATGCGAAAGTAATTGCAATTTGTGGTAGCATTGGTAATGGAATAGAGGAACTGTATAACCATGGAATCGATGCTATTTTTCCTACGATCCCTGCTATCATGCCGATTGAAGACGTTATGAAAAATGCCTTTGAAAATATCGAAAGAACGGCAAAGAATATTGCTGTGCTATTAAAGTAATTGAAGTAAAAAAGCAGAAAAAACTTTAAAGAGTTTTTCTGCTTTTATTTTTATTTTAGGCTCTGTTAAACTAAAATGTTGATTTGTGTTTACTAATAGAGGCTGTTTGGTGAGAACAGTCTTTTTAATGCTTAAGCAACTAACTCATGCTTTAGTTTAATAAAAAACATGCTATTTTTTTAATTGAGTTTTTAATTCTACTAATTTATTTTTGATAAAAGGATCAATATTCTCAGGTAATTCATTTAAAGCAAAAAATTCTGCTTCAATTCCTTGATTCTGGTCAGGTGATATTTCTCCCTCATAATCTGAACATAAATAACCGATCGCTATAGTTTGGTATTCAACTCCACTTTCTTCTACTCGATTTATTAATTCCTTGCCTGAATAGACACCAAATAAAGTTAACTTGTTAATTGTTAGTCCAATATCACGAAGGATATTACGTTTTAGACATTCTTCAACCGACTCATTTAACTGTAAAATATCACCTGGAATACTCCAAGTTCCACCTATGTATCGATAAAGTAAAATCTCTCCGATCTGGTTTAGAATCGCTACACTTGGTCGCACAATAATTAAAGGATCATTACCAATCTTTTCTCTCATAGCATCACAATAATTCATATTAACCTCCAATTTGAGTAATAAACTTCGTAACGTTTGCTAAACAACAACTACCTTGAGGATTATTGATATCACAACCACATCGATTTGCTTTAATGTTTTCTCGAATGTGTTCAATTGGATTCTGCTTATCTTCTTTTGTAACGAACTGTTGAATCTTTTCTTTTGTCCAATCAAAGCAGTAGCAAACAGGCGCTTCAAGTGAAATTTCTTTTTGGAAAACAGGAACTTTTATTTCGGATTTAGTATATGAATTCTTCTCCGAATCATAATATACCACTTCACAGTCAGCAGTTGAACAAAAAAAATGGTCTAATTCTGCATTAAGTAACTCCAAGGATGATGGCTTTAACATTGATTTTAGAGTAATCGTTTTTATCTTTTTACCAACTACTCCACAATTCGAACAGGAATGAACCTCTTTTGGTAAAGAATCATTTACTTTACAACAATCGCTCATGATTTTTCTCTCCTTGAGAATCGATTTTATATCAAAATTATACCATTCCTTATTGCACTAATCTGCCATTTAGTCGTATAAGGAAATCAACAATTTACTTTAAAAGCGCATTTATTTTAAGTTTTTAGCAATCATATATGAATCATCAACTACTTTAGAATCTAGATAAAATTTCTCCACAAATAGCTCCGACAACTACTATAATCCAGGGTGGCAATTTCATAAACACCAACATACTAAACAGTACAGCCACAATCACAAAATCATAAATGGATAACACTGAGCTAATCCATATTGGGTTACAAAAAGCTGAGATTAAAATCCCGACTACTGCAGCGTTTACGCCTAATAAAGCTCGCCTTAAATTTGAATTGCGACGCATACTTGACCAAAAAGGTAGCGTACCGAAAATAAGTAGGAATGCAGGTAAAAAGATGGCAATCGTTGCGATTAATCCTCCTTGCCAACCCTTCATAATAGTTCCTAAATAGGCTGCAAACGTAAATAATGGTCCAGGTACAGCCTGTGTCACGCCATATCCCGCCAAAAAGGTTTCTTTGCTTAGCCACCCTGTTGGGACGAACTCACGTTCAAGTAAAGGAAGAACGACATGGCCTCCTCCAAATACCATGGATCCAGCCCTATAAAAACTGTCAAATAATGATATCCATTTAGATGTTGTAAAAGAATTAATTAAAGGTAATACGGCCAATAAAATAAAAAATAGAGCTAGACAAATTACGGAAAACCTTTTTGAGATATTAGTAACAAGCGTAGTTTTATCACTGTTTTCATTATCTTGAAATAGGAAATATCCGAGTATTGAAGAAATTAAAATGACTGATATTTGAGTTGAAGTTGATTGCCAAATTAATGTAGCTATCATTGCAAATAACGCAATTGCTTTCCTTTTTAAATCAGGAGTTAAGTTCTTGATCATGCCCAAAATAGCTTGTGCGACAATCGGGACAGCAACCAACTTTAAACCGTGGATTAATCCAGAATTGTTTAGATTGAAGCCGTGTAGAAATAATGCGAATAAAATAAGTACGATTACAGAAGGCAATGTAAATCCAATAAATGAAACGATTCCGCCCAATATTCCTGCACGTAATACATCGATACCAATTCCAACTTGGCTACTAGCCGGCCCTGGTAAAAACTGTGATAGTGCTACTAAGTCTGCATAGCTTTTATCGTCAATCCAATTTCTTTTTCTTACATATTCTTTATGGAAATAACCTAAATGAGCAATAGGTCCTCCAAACGAAGTTAAGCCTAGTTTAGTAGAAACAATCAATAATTCTAGTAAAACATTTAACTTCTTATTTTTAAGGTTAAGATTCATATTTTCCTCCAGTTGCAATTACTTATAAATAGTATAGTTTCATTCATCTTCTAAACCAATGAAGTTTCATAGACTTTTACATAAGATTTACATTAAGGGCAGGAAGGGCATGATATCTGTTAAACTACAAATAAAATGATTAAAGTTAGGTGGAAAATAGATGGAGAAAATAAATATACAGACATATAAAAAAATGTATCCTATGCTAGAGCAACTGATTAATTTAGACGAATATTTTTGGCTAAATCCTAAACTTGTGGAGTTTCAATCAGCGATAAAAAACTCACCTCTTACTCAAGATGACGTTAAGGACGCAGATGAGCGATTAAAACGCTTTGCCCCATATATTTCAAAGGTTTTTCCAGAAACTCAAGTCACAAATGGGATGATTGAATCTCCTTTAGTACAAATCCCGTCCATGAAACAATCATTAGAGAAAAATTACCACCAATCTATATCTGGAGAACTATTATTAAAATGTGATAGTCATTTACCGATATCTGGTTCTATAAAAGCAAGAGGTGGCATTTATGAAATCTTAAAGCATGCCGAAGACTTAGCTTTTGAGCATGAGTTATTAACGCGAGAAGATGATTATTCGATTTTAGCAAGCGACAAATTTAAAGAATTCTACTCACAATATTCAATCGCGGTCGGTTCTACAGGGAATCTAGGACTAAGTATCGGGATTATTAGCGCAAAGTTAGGTTTTAGAGTAACAGTACATATGTCAGCAGATGCAAAGCAATGGAAAAAGGATTTGCTTAGAAGTAAAAACGTTCATGTTGTTGAGTACGAAGCGGATTATAGTAAGGCAGTAGAGGAAGGGCGAAAACAGGCGGAAGCAGACCCTACATGTTATTTTGTGGACGATGAAAATTCACATGATTTATTTCTAGGGTATGCAGTAGCAGCCTCACGTTTGAAAAAGCAATTAGAGGAAATGGATATTACAGTTGATGAAAATAATCCTTTATTTGTTTATTTACCTTGTGGTGTAGGAGGAGGACCTGGTGGTGTTGCATTTGGATTGAAATTATTATTCGAAGATAATGTTCATTGCTTCTTTGCCGAGCCAACTCATTCTCCTTGTATGTTACTTGGATTAATGACTGGACTAAATGAAAAAGTTTCTGTACAAGATTTTGGAATTGATAATATAACAGCAGCTGACGGACTAGCAGTTGGTAGACCATCTGGATTTGTTGGAAAAGTGATGGGACCACTTTTAAGCGGTAGCTATACATTCAGTGATGAAAAACTATATTCGATGTTAGCCGATCTAGCTGATACTGAAAATATTTATTTAGAACCATCAGCACTAGCTGGTATGATCGGCCCAATAAAGTTATTTAAAGAAGGTAGTAAATATTTACTAAAAAATAATTTGTTAGCAAAAATGGAGAATAGTACTCATATTATTTGGGGTACGGGTGGCAGTATGGTACCGGAAAAAATGATGAAAGAGTACTATCAAAAAGGCTCACTTTTTAAATAAAATGTATAGTGTTAAATTTTTTTAATGTTATAAAAGTAAAAAAATTCTTTTAATGCAGAATAATTTGACATATATTTGTATATGTAAATAAGTTTTCTATTTAGATTTTGACGCAAGATATTTTCTTTTTAATTGCTATGTTAAAAATGGATGATAAAAGCCATTCCGTAATGCACGGATGGCTTCAATTTCAAAAAAAATAATACCCCATTGGGTATTGGAATACTTGGTATTATCGTAATCCTTTTAACAAAGCTTTTAAATTAAAAAGCACAAACTATATTCTCATTAGGAGCGATAAAATTGAATTTAGAAAAGTATTTTTCACAATTTAGAAAAGAAATTATTGGAAATGAAAGACTATTTTTATCACCATTTGGTGAGCAAAAAATCATCTACTTAGATTGGGCCGCTAGCGGTAGATTATATCAACCAATTGAAGAAAAACTAGTTTCAACATTTGGGCCGTATGTTGCAAATACACATACTGAATCGAATATAACAGGAAGTACGATGACGAATTGCTACCACGAAGCATTAAAGATCATCAAGGAGCATGTAAATGCAAGCGCTTCCGATACAATCATTACTGATGGTTCAGGAATGACGGGCGTAATGAATAAATTTCAACGTATTTTAGGGCTAAAAATTCATGAGAATTTTCATTTCCGTTTAAGTTTACCTGAAGAAGAAAGACCGGTTGTATTTATCACAAGCATGGAGCATCATAGCAATCATACCTCATGGTTAGAAACAATTTGTGATGTAGAAATTATACCTAATTGTGCCAATCATGTAGTCGATTTAGAATTTTTAAGAGAACGACTTGAGTTTTATAAAAATAAGCGAAAATTAATTGGATCATTTAGTGCTTGCTCGAATGTATCTGGTTTAATTACACCTTATCATCAACTAGCTAGATTAATGCATGAGTACAATGGTGTTTGTTTTGTTGACTTCTCAGCTTCAGCGCCATATGTTGACATTGATATGCATCCTAGTGATTCAATGGAAAAACTTGATGCAATTTTGTTTTCACCACACAAGTTTTTAGGAGGACCTGGCAGTAGCGGAGTTTTAATTTTTGACTCTTCTTTATATCAAAATAAAATTCCAGATCACCCAGGTGGAGGAACAGTTGAATGGACGAACCCATGGGGTGAGAAAAAATATATTAATAATATTCGCGAAAGAGAAGATGGAGGGACTCCAGGATTTCTTCAAACAATCAGAACAGCTCTTGCTATAAAAGTAAAAGATGCAATGGGCACAACGAATATATTAAATCGAGAAGAAGAACTAGCACAAATCGTATTAGCTGAGCTAAGAACAATTGAAAATGTTGTGTTACTTGAAGATTCAATGAATCACAGTTTAGGCTTTTATTCTTTTTACTTAAAGGATATTCATCATAATTTAGTTGTTAGATTATTAAATGATCGTTTCGGAATCCAAGTACGCGGTGGTTGTTCATGTGCGGGAACTTATGGACATATGCTACTAAACATCACAAGAGAAATGTCTAAGTCAATTACAGATGAAATCGACAATGGAAATATTAGTGTGAAGCCAGGTTGGATTCGTATGAGCGTGCATCCAACGACAACGAATGAAGAAGTATTAATTTTTACTAGTGCTTTAAAAGACCTAATTGAAAATATTGTTGAATGGTCAAAAGACTATATTTATTTAAAAGAAAAAAATGACTTTATTCATAAAGACGAAGCAGTTATGGAAGTGGGCACTTATTTTGAGATGGAAATGGCAGTGAAATCTTAAAAACCTAAAGTATTGATAACTTTATAAAAGATCACTCCGGTGTGATCTTTTTTACTGATAGAGTTTCATGTAGTTTTCAATATAGTAAAGATTTACGAAAAAATTGCCGTTAGATAACCAAACTTGTTTAAATTTAATTGATTGACAATATACCCTATGGGGTATATATTACGTATAAGAATATTCCACATATATTCTTTGTTAAATTTATTTAGTACGATTAGTTAGGGGTGATTTAATGAAATATAATGATCCAGTAAAAAATAGAATAAGGCGAGTAGAGGGACAGCTTCGTGGCATTTTAAAAATGATGGAAGAAGATAAAGATTGTAAAGAAGTCATAACTCAATTATCAGCAGTTAAATCAGCTTTGGATCGTACGATTGGTGTAATAGTAAGCTCGAACTTAGTTGATTGCGTCCGAAATGCGAGTGAAAATGGGCAAGATGCTGAAGATTTAGTGAAAGAAGCTGTAAATCTTCTTGTAAAAAGTAGATAAAATACGAATTGGCACCGTTTTTTATTTTTATATCATATACCCATAGGGGTAATAGTATATATAAGATATATTTTTTTGTTTTGTTATATACCCCAGTGGGTATAAAGAACGATAAGGAGAAAGAATATGACAACGAAGAAAACAAATATCATTCTATTTAGTGGAGATTACGATAAAGCGATGGCAGCTTACATTATTGCGAATGGAGCAGCAGCTTTTGATCACGAAGTAACTATTTTTCATACATTTTGGGGACTAAATGCTCTACGTAAAGATGAGCATGTAGCAACGAAAAAAGGTTTTATTGAAAAAATGTTTGGAAAGATGATGCCTAGAGGCGCAAATAAAATGGGACTTTCTAAAATGAATTTTGCCGGGTTTGGGCCCAAAATGATTAAGGATATTATTAAAAAGCATAATGCACTACCATTGCCGCAACTAATTGAGATGGCACAAGAGCAAGAAATCAATTTAGTTGCTTGTACAATGACAATGGATTTACTAGGACTTCATTCAGAAGAATTATTAGATAATATTGAGTATGCAGGTGTAGCAGCTTACATTGGTGAAGCCGAGGAAGGTAAAGTTAACTTATTTATTTAATTCAAAAGGAGACTCGATAAACATGAAAGAAATAACTTCGATTGAACTTGAGAATCATTTAAAAACGGGGAAAGAAGTAAAGATCATTGACGTTCGCGAAGTAGATGAAGTTGCTGCGGGTAAGATTCCAGAGGCAATGCATATACCGCTTGGATTAATTGAATTTCGATTACACGAATTAGATAAATCAAAAGAATATATCATGGTCTGTCGCTCTGGAGCTAGAAGTGGTCGTGCAACGGATTTCTTACAATCTCATGGTTATAATGCAAAAAATATGATAGGCGGCATGCTTTCTTGGGAAGGAAGCGTAGAATAATTTTTTTGAACAAATAGATACCCCTGATGGTATTTAATGTACGGAGGACTGAAAATGGAATTCATAAAATCAAACGTAAAATTAGATGCTAAAGGCTTAGCATGTCCAATGCCGATTGTGAAGACAAGAAAGGCAATGAAGGAATTAGAAAATGGGCAAGTAATCGAGGTTCAAGCAACTGATCGAGGATCAAAAGCAGACATTAAAGCTTGGGCGGAAAGTACTGGAAATCAGTATTTAGGAACAATCGAAAACGGAGAAGTATTGTTACATTATTTAAGAAAATCTTCGGATGAAAATACGGTTGAGAAAAAGTTTGAAAACATCATATCAAATGATGAACTAAACAAAAAAATACAAAGCGAAGATACTCTCATTTTAGATGTAAGAGAAGAAGCGGAATTCGTATTTAACCACATCCCAAATGCTGTATCGATTCCTTTAGGTGAATTAGAAAATCGTTTGACTGAGTTAAATAAAGATAGCGAAATATATATTGTTTGCAGGACTGGAAACCGTAGTGATCTTGCAGCTCAAATGCTTGCTTCAAATGGTTTTACTAACGTATATAATGTTTTACCTGGAATGAACGAGTGGTCTGGAGAAACAGTTAGCATTAGAGGATAAATATTTTTTTAGTAAAAATTATACGGTAGGGGGTATAAATGATGACAGTCACTTCAATGTCTGCAGAAGAGATTACAAAAAAAATAGTGAATAAAGATGAGCTATTTATATTAGATGTTCGAAATACTGACGACTACAATGACTGGAAAATTGAAGGTTTAAATTTTGAACATTTAAATATACCTTATTTTGATTTGCTTGATGGGGTTGAGGATATTTTGCATAATATCCCGTCAAATAAAGAAGTTTTAGTAGTGTGTGCGAAAGAAGGATCTTCAATTATGATCGCGGAGATGCTTTCAGACGAGGGGCTAGATGTAGCATATCTTGCAGGTGGAATGAAAGAGTGGAGCGAGTATTTAGAGCCAGTAAAAATTGCAGAGTTAAATAACGGCGGAGAACTATACCAATTTGTGAGAATCGGTAAAGGATGTTTATCTTACATGATTATTTCAAATGGAGAAGCTGCTATTATCGATTCAACTCGAATGACAGATATATACATCAATTTTGCAAACAAAAAGAACGCTAAAATTACACATGTATTAGATACTCATCTTCATGCAGACCATATTTCTGGTGGAAGAAAAATTGCTGAGTTAACTGACGCAACATACTGGTTATCTTCAAAAGATGCATCAGGCGTAACTTTTGAATATAGTCCATTAGAAGATGGAAATAAAATAATGATTGGTGAGTCATCAATTAGTATTGAGGCTTTATATTCACCAGGCCATACAATCGGTTCAACATCATTTGTAGTTGACGACAGCTTTCTTCTTTCCGGTGATATTTTATTTATCGATTCAATTGGAAGACCTGATCTAGCTGGGATGGCGGAAGATTGGGTAGGGGATCTGCGTGAGACACTTTATAAAAAATATCGAAACTTATCAACAGAATTAATCGTACTCCCTTCACACTTCATGGTAATCGGCGAATTAAATGAAGACGGTAGCGTTTATAAAAAACTTGGCTATTTATTTGCTGAGAATCATGGCTTGAACATTGAAGATGAGAACGAATTTAGAAAAACAGTTACCGAGAATTTACCACCACAACCAAACTCGTATCAAGAAATTCGTGAAATGAATATGGGAAAAATAGATTTAGATGAAGAAACACAAAGAGGAATGGAAATTGGTCCAAATCGATGTGCGGTAAGATAAGTAAAAAAACAAGGAGGAAACTAAAATGGAATCTACAAAATTACTAGATGCAAAAGGCTTAGCATGCCCAATCCCAATTGTAAAAACAAGAAAGGCAATTGCAGAAATTGGTGTAGGTGACGTACTAGAAATTCACGTCACAGATAAAGGGGCTAAAAATGATCTAGCAGCTTGGGCTAAATCAGGTGGTCATGAATTACTAGAATATGTAGAAGAAAATAATGTATTAAAATTTTGGATCAAAAAAGGATAAATTAATCGATTCATAGTTTCAATTATAGGGGGTCTTCAATTGGACTGGACCTTAATTTTAGTACTGTTTTTAGTTGGCTTTATTGGTTCTTTCATCTCAGGCATGGTAGGGATAGGCGGAGCGATTATAAACTATCCAATGTTATTATTTGTACCTCCATTATTAGGATTTGCATCTTTCACTTCACATCAAGTTTCGGGGATCAGTGCCGTGCAAGTAGTATTTGCAACTTTAGGTGGAGTATTAAGCTATCGTAAAAGTGGTTATTTAAATAAAAAAGTTATATTAAGTATGGGAATAAGTGTACTAATCGGAAGTTTTCTTGGAGGATTCGGTTCAAATCTACTTTCAGAGCATGGGATTAATCTTGTTTACGGTATTTTAGCAATGGTTGCGGTCATTTTAATGTTCATTCCTAGAAAAGAGATTGAAATAGCAGAAAGTGGTCAAATCTCAATCAATATATGGCTTGCGGCAGGTTTAGCATTTGTCGTTGGTACTAGTGCTGGAATAGTCGGAGCAGGCGGAGCATTTCTTTTAGTACCAATCATGCTAACAATCTTAAAAATACCAACACGAATTACAATTGCTTCTTCGTTAGCAATTACATTCATTTCTTCAATAGGTGTTACAATCGGTAAAGTCTCTACCGGCCAAGTTACAATTTTGCCTACTATTATCGTAGTAATTGCAAGTCTAATTGCTTCACCATTAGGAGCAAAAATAGGCAAAAAAACAAAAACGCAGGTTTTACGAGGAATTTTAGCAGTGTTAATCGGATTTACTGCTTTGAAAATATGGTTTACGATTATTAAAACATGGATTACTTGAATAGGGATTTAGTTTAAAAAGCAGCAAAACTTTTATGAGAGTTTTGCTGTTTTTTTCTCCCTTTTTTATGTAATTAACAAGATAACTATCGAATACGAACAACCAAGAGTTAAAATTAGGATGTGAGGTATTAAATACTAATGTTCGTAAAATATAAAGAAAAAAGGATCTTCATTTTTTTAATGAAGATCCCATTTGCATTAAAGTCTTTATAACAAAATTTATCTATTTTTTTAGTGTATTAAATTATTTTAAAGTTGAAGTACTTTCTTCTGTTTTGCAATGTTCGCATGTTGAATAGATTTTTACTATTTTTTTATACTCCGCGTACTCAATAGTTTCTTCACATTCTTTACAGATTAAAATTTGCATGAGAAACACCTCCTACACCCACTATAGCACGTTCAATTCGTTATTTCTCCAGGGACTTTACCTACCCTGTGGACGGAAAATGTCCATGGGGAGAAAGCGTTGAATTAGCAAGGTTTCTTAACAAAAATCGAATCAAAATATTTTTTTCACGGTATTAAAAAATAGATAAAAAAACTATATGGAAATATGTTTTTGGCAAGCATATGCTAATTAATGCAAACAGAAAAAATTACTATTTTTAACCAAAATTTCTCAAAAAAATTTAAGAATACTACTTGACGTATTAAAAAAAGAGGGATAATATTAACTCAATAATTTTAAAACTTAATAATTTCTATTACTTATCCAGAGAGGTGGAGGGACTGGCCCTACGATACCTCGGCAACGGGTTTGTTGTTTCGTAACAAATACCGTGCTAATTCCTGCAAATCGTTTAAGCGATTTGAAAGATAAGAAGTAAAGTGGCTTATATATTTAACCCCTCTTCTTATCTGTGTTATTGGATAAGGAGAGGGGTTTTTTGATAGTTTACAAGCGAAAAAAGGGGGAAATACACATACAAAACCTAGTTTGCACATAAGAATACTTTGGTTTTTATAAGATTACTAGCACTGGAGGAATAAGTTTGATTGAGATAAAAAACGTCTCCAAGGTTTATCCTGGAAGGCCACCAATTAAAGCTCTAAATAATATTAATATGAAAATTGAGAAGGGGGAGATTTATGGAATCATTGGCTTTTCGGGAGCGGGAAAAAGTACATTGATTCGTTGTTTAAATAGGCTTGAAGAACCAACAGAAGGATCAGTTCTGATTGATGGTTTGGACTTGATGGCTTTGAACGATGAACAGTTACGGAAGACGCGTAGAAAAATTGGCGTTATATTCCAGCACTTTAATCTACTTTCAGCGAAAACGGTTTTTGATAATATAGCCATGCCACTTTACCTTGAAGGAAAGAAGAAAAGTGATGTTCAAAAAAAGGTAATGGAATTAATTGAATTTGTTGGTCTTTCGGGGAAACAAGATGTTTATCCAGGGCATTTATCGGGAGGACAAAAGCAAAGAGTGGGAATAGCAAGGGCATTAGTAACAGACCCGGACGTTCTGCTTTGCGATGAGGCAACATCAGCATTGGACCCTGAAACAACGAAGAATGTACTGGAGCTTTTAAGGAAGGTAAATAAATCTTATAATCTTACTATTTTCCTAATCACGCATGAAATGAGTGTCATTCGTGATTTATGTGACAAAGTAGCCGTCATTGAGAATGGAGAAATTGTTGAAGAAGGCCATGTGTACGATGTTTTTACGAGTCCACAAAAAAGCATTACAAAGAATTTCGTTAACACTGTATTACACCATGAGGTACCTCCTAAGTTATCGAACTCATTGGCAAAGGGAAAATATTATCAATTAGTCTTTTTAGGAGAAAAGGCTGCCAATCCTCTATTATCAGAGGTCCTTAAAAAGTTCGATATTCACCTAAACATTCTTTATGGATCTATTACAGAGCTGCAGGAAAGACCGTATGGGAATTTGCTTGTTGCACTAGATGGAGCAGAAGAAGAGAGTAAAAAAGCTATTAAATATATTTTGGAAAAAGGAATAGATGTAAAGGAGGTTGAGTTAAATGGAGCTTAATTGGGAATTCTTTTGGCCACAGTTTCTGCAAGCATGCAATGAAACATTTCTGACAGTACTCGGTTCATTTATTTTTGGAACAATTATAGGCTTGCCATTAGGTATTATCCTAGTTGTAACAAGGCCGGGACATATAATGGCAAACAGACCCGTATTTACGGTGTTAAATACTATTATCAATATTTTGCGGTCTGTGCCATTTATCATTTTACTAGTTGCCATTATTCCGTTTACTAGATTAATAACTGGAACATCAATTGGTGTAGTTGCGGCAATTGTTCCTCTATCAATTTTCGTTGGACCTTATTTGGCAAGATTGATTGAGAACTCAATGCTAGAAGTAGATAAGGGAGTGCTGGAAACAGCCTATGCAATGGGAGCTACAAAGTTTCAAATTATTACTAAGTTTATTTTACCTGAGGCGATCCCATCGTTAATTCTGTCATTTACAACAGCAACGATTGGACTAATTGGTTCAACCGCAGCAGCGGGTGCTGTTGGGGCTGGTGGTTTAGGTGACTTAGCGATTACATATGGTTATCAACGATTTGAAACAATCGTTATTATCATTACTGTTGTATTGCTGGTATTTATTGTTCAAATCATTCAAAGCTTAGGAAATACGTGGTCAAGATATGTGAGGAGGAAAAGAGGATGAAAAAGTTTTTTAGTATTTTAGCAGTATTATTATTAACCGTTTCGGTATTAGCAGCGTGTGGTTCTAAAGAATCATCAGGTAATGGAAACAAAACAATTAAGATTGGAATAAACGGTGATGACGGTGAACTTTGGAGAATTGTCCAAAAACAAGTAAAAAATGATGGCATTAAGTTGAAAATCATTTCTTTTTCAGATTATGTACAGCCAAACACAGCACTTAACGATGGTAGTCTTGATTTAAATGCTTTTCAAACAATCACATACATGAACCAATTTAAAAAGGATCACAATTTAGATATTTCTGCGATTGGTTCGACTGTTATTGCCCCAATGGGAATTTATTCTCATAAATATAAAAATCTAAATGATATCCCAGATGGTGCAACGATTACCATTCCAAATGACGTAACGAATGCAGGGCGTGCACTTAAACTATTACAATCTTCAAAGTTAATTAGTTTAGTAGATAATTTTGACCCTAAAGGAAGTATTGAACAAATTAAAGAGAATCCTAAGCATCTAAAAATCAAACCGATTGCTGCAGGTCAAACAGCAAGATCATTAGATGATGTAGGAGCGGCTATCATTAACAATGGTTTTGCTGTTCAAGCCGGATTAGATCCTGCAAAAGACCCGCTTTATAAAGAAGATCCAAATGATAAAGCTGCTATGCCATATATTAATGTCATTGCATCGCGTACAAAGAATAAAAACGATAAGGAGTATTTAAAAATTGTGAAGGCATACCAATCAAAAGAAGTTCATGATTACATTATTAAGCGTGACAAAGGTGCGACGGTTCCGGTTGTCGTTACGATTGGGAAAATTAAAAATTTATAAGATCGTATTTTGAACTTCATTTCTTATATAAGAGAGCAAAGGGGAGAATAATGACATGACAGTTAAAACTGAAACGCATAGAGACCAAATTGTGAAAAGTATTGAGGAATTGAAGGAAATATACATTCAAATTAGTCATCAAATACATGAGAAACCTGAAATAGGCAATCAAGAGTTTTTTGCTTCCGAAACACACACTAAAACATTAGTAGAAGCTGGTTTTGACGTAACGCGTAATATTGCCGGACATGAAACAGGCTTTGTAGCACGAAAAAAATCGTCTAAGCAAGGCCCAACGATTGCCTTTTTAGCAGAATACGATGCACTGCCTGGTCTTGGTCATGCATGTGGACATAATATTATTGGGACTACGAGTGTGGCTGCAGGTATCGCCCTTGCCGAAGTAATCTCTGAAACTGGAGGAGAGGTCGTCATATTTGGAACTCCTGCAGAAGAGGGAGGACCCAATGGAAGTGCAAAAGGTAGTTTCGTAAAAAACGGATTATTAGAAGGTGTTGATGCAGCTCTTATGATTCACCCAAGTGGTAAAACAGGATTAACAAGCCCATCTCTTGCAGTAGATCCATTGGACTTCCACTTTTATGGTAGAGCGGCCCATGCGGCTGGTTCCCCAGAACATGGAATTAATGCACTAGATGCCGTAATCCAATTATTCAATGGAATAAATGCCCTTCGTCAGCAACTTACTAGTGATGTACGAATACACGGAATTATCACTCACGGAGGCGATGCGCCTAATATTATTCCAGAATATGCTTCAGCGAGATTTTTCATCCGTGATAGTACATGGAAGACTACGGAAGAAGTTTCAACTAAGATTCGTAATATTGCCGAAGGAGCGGCACTTGCAACTGGTAGCACTGTGAAAATTGAGAGATTCCAAAATGAAGTCCACGACTTTATTATCAATCAATCACTTGATCATATCGTAGGTGAAGAATTAGCTTTATTAGGAGAAACAATCAGTGGCAAAAACGGAGGAATTGGATCGACTGACGCTGGTAATGTCAGCCATGTAGTTCCGACTTCCCACGCATATATAAAAATTGGACCTGATGATTTAGTAGCTCATACGAACGAATTCCGTGAAGCTGCTAGGTCGTTACAAGGTGATCAGGCTCTAATCAAGGGGGCAAAAGCATTGGCATTAACGGGCTATCGATTAATTACCGATAAAAACCTTTTAGAAAAAGTTCAAACTGAATTTCAGCAAACTGAAAAATAGTTAAATTAAACAGTCAGAAAGATGGTGGGAATCCATTTTTCTGACGTTTTTATTTTTGATAACTTATTCGATTTATATTTTTAAGTAATGGTTTTTGTGAATTTTCTTCTTACTCAAATGTTCCTTTAACGATCGGAATTCCTTTATCTAACATAATTTTGCCATTTGCAATAACAGTCTCAATCTCCAAATTATCTTGTTGTAATAATACAAGATCTGCATCCTTACCTACTTGTAAACAGCCTTTTTGAGGCAGCTTTAGCACTTGTGCAGGATTGGATGTGATCACTTGAATAGCTGTTTCTAATGGGATTGCTTCCTCTAATATTGCATCTTTTACTTCTTGGAAAAGAGAGGACATCTTTCCGACTTGAAGGCCAAGATACTCACCATTTTTATCGAAATAAGGGAGACTTGCCTGAGCATCAGATGAAAAGGTAATATTCCCAATAGGTACACCTTGATCAAGCATCAATCGTAATGCTTTGCTACACTTGACCTCACCTTCCTCTAAAAACTGAGGGATTGTACTCGTTGTAAAATCGACATATCCACCTCTTAGAGCGTATTGAATTCCTGCCTCAAATAACTCTTCATTACGATTAATATGTGTAGGATGGAAATGACGCATTGGGATGTTTGTATTATCTATTATTTCATGTAATAGAGAAAGTTTATCTGATCCATCGCCCACATGAATTTCCAATACTCCAGCCTTACCAGACAAAATCCCACCATTTCGTGCAGCAGTAGCGATTTTTACCAATTCTTCAAATGTGGGCTCAGAAGAACGGTGATCTGAAATAGCGATCTCACCGACACCAATTATTTTATCAATTAATATGATGTCATCTTCAATTTTACTTGTTAATGTTTTTACGGGGACATGATAAGAACCTGTTTGAATATAACATGTAATTCCTTCTTCCTCTAAACCTCTTGCCTTTGCAAGAAGACTTTCCATTCTTCTTGTTGTTCCATCTGTACCAAGTAAGCCAACTAAAGTAGTGACACCTGCAGTAGTAGCAGAAGTTAACATGAGTTCTGGCGTGCGTGTTTTGAAGCCGCCTTCACCCCCACCACCGATAATATGAACATGTGAATCAATAAAACCTGGTACTACAATATTGTTGGTAGCATCTATTATGTTGCAATTGTATGATTCTGGAGGAAGTGGAATATGATCCCCTATTAAGATAATTTTTCCGCCCGCAATAAGTATGTCTTTGCGACCAATCGAATGTGGTGTGTATACTTGACCGTTTTTTATTAAAGTTAACAACTTGTGATCCTCCTAATATTGTAATATTTTAAAATGGACCGTAGTGAATATAGTGAGCGACCAGTACTGCTATTAATCCAATCAAATATTGAAGAAATACTAATGGGAAAATCCATTTAGCCCATTTAGTCCACGGAATCCCTGCAATTGCCAGTCCTGCCATTAATGTACCTGCTGTTGGGAAAATGATGTTTCCGATTCCATCTGCAAAGGAGAAAGATAAGACAGCGGTTTGACGTGTTATGTCTAATAGGTCAGCTAACGGTGCCATAATTGGCATTGTTAACATTGCATGTCCACTCCCAGACGCTAATATAAAGTGGATGGCAGTTTGGAAATTATACATTCCAATAACACTTAAGTAAGAGGGGATATGCTTAATTCCTTCTGAAACCTCATGAAGCATTGGGTCAACGATATGACCTTGGTTTAAAACTACTACTATTGCACGCGATACGCCAATAATGAGTGCACCGGTTATTAATGAAGCGGAACCTTGAGTGAATGATTTAACGAGATGATCAATAGATAATTTTCCAATGATTCCAATTACAACAGTTAGAATGATAAACAACGCAGCAATTTCTGTAATATACCATTGATACTTTATTACGCCAAAAGCTAGAACGATATAATTGATAAGAAAAGCCATAAAAATTAGTTTATGTCTTGAAGTGAGTTTTTCTTTAGATGTTAAAAACACATTTGTTTGCTCCGATGAGTACTTGCCATAAATTCCTATGGTAGGATTTTTCAATACCTTCATTGCATAACGGTAAACGAATAGGACGGAAACAAGATAAACAATCACAAATAATATTAGTCGAAAGCCAATTCCTGAAAAGGTTGGTAGTTCAGCTATCCCTTGTGCAATTCCAACTGTGAAAGGATTCATTATTGCTGTTGTAAAACCTGAAGATGCACCAACTAATACAATTGCCGTTCCTGTAATTGTGTCAAAACCTAACGCGAGTGCTAGTGGAATTAATAATGGAATATAGGCTAATGTTTCTTCAGCCATCCCCATTAAAGAACCTCCTATAGCAAAGAAAAACATCATAATCGGGATTAACAGCTTTTCACGAGAAGCTAACTTTTTAGCCATTGTCGATATTAATACTTCAACTGTTCCGGTAGCATTTAATACTCCAAAAAATCCGCCGATAATTAAGATAAAAAAGATGATATTTGCGGCTTCTACCATTCCTAAATGAATTGCTTTTGTCATTTCGAAAAAACTAACTGGAGTTGATTTAATCCATTTAAACGAATTTGGATCTACTGTAGTATGTCCAGCACGATCAATTCGTGCATATTCACCTGCTGGTAAAAAATGAGTAAGGATTGTCGCGACTGCTAAAATGATAAGTAATAATGCAAAAACATTTGTTGTTCTTTCTTTTTTAGCTATAGTTTTAGGTATCATTTCCTGTGATTGTAGTTGATTCATCTATTTTCTCCTTTTAATAGAATAGAAACAGTTTATAAATCCCTTCGTTTTTAATAAGAAAATATGAAACTAATAAAGCGATCCCCTTTCCTCCTTAATAGAATCCAATTTATTAAAATGACGACTACTCTCTTATATTAAGCAAATAGTGTGCCAAATTTAAAAAGGCTATTTTTAAGATGGTCTAATCTGATTACGGGTTTGTTTGGGTGTTTTTGGTTCTTTTAGTGTTATAATAAACCCAATTACTTAGGATAAGGCATGGTGTTGTATTGTGAAAATGTCTCTAACATTAATAACAGGAAGTGTAAAAACAAAGCAGGCATTGTATAGTCAACTTTCACATTTGTTAGGAGACTATTTATCAATAAAAAGTTATTCAATTGAAGAAGGGTTTGATTATGAATTAAAGGATGATATTATCCTTTATTCATCAAATGAAGCGAAAATAGAGTCAGAAAAAATGGCTCGTATTCATGCGAAGAATGTAATGGTTGGGAAAAGAACGCCTAATCATGAAAACTTAGACAAGCTCTTAAGGATTACTAGAGAAACAAAAGTACTAGTAGTTAATGATGATTATAATTCTACAATTGAGCTGATACAGTCTTTGTATCAATTGGGTATTAATCACTTGGACTATTTTCCGTACAAATTAGATCAAGTCTATTATCCTGACATAAATATAGCTATTTCCCCGGGTGAAACTCACCTATGTCCACATCATATAAATGAAGTCATTGATATTGGCGTACGTCTTTTTGATATGACGACGATCTTGCAAATTGTTGAATACTGTCATCTGGATAAAGCAATTGCTTCCTTAATTTCAGAGAAATACATCCGAAATATTATTGAATTGCAAAGAAAGCTCATACTTGCAGAGCATGAAACCAAAAAAGTAAATGAACATATTCAAAATGTCGTTGATGCAGTTGATGATGGTATTTTAGCAATTGATAAATTTCGTACGATTACAGTGTTTAATGATCGATTAGCGGCACTTTATCAAATAACAACTGAAAACGCTGTAGGGAAAAAGATTGATCAAATCATTTCGCAGCAAATAATTAAAGAATTTATTTTAAATGGAGAAGAAGAAAGTAAGTTTTTTACAATAAATAACGTTGATATTGTAATCTATCGATTTTTTATTAAAGAAGAAGATAGGGTTGTAGCGACGTTTAAAAGTGTAAATCAAGCAGTCGAAATTGAAAAAACAGCACAAAGAGAGTTTAGAAACCAAGGATTTTATGCTAGATATGATTTTGATGATATTATCGGTGAACATCAGTCGATTGTTAAATGCAAGGCAATCGCGAAAAAGCTTGCAGTTGCTGAACATCCCATCCTAATTCAAGGTGAAACAGGGACGGGAAAAGAACTTTTTGCACATTCGATCCATCAACACTCACTTAGAAAGAATGGACCATTTTTGGCAGTAAATTGTAGTGCGTTTACCGAGAGCTTACTAGAGAGCGAATTGTTTGGCTATGAAGAAGGGACGTTCACAGGGGCTAAAAAGGGTGGGAAAAAAGGCCTTTTTGAAATGGCAGATGGAGGCACTATTTTCTTAGATGAAATAGGAGATATTAGTTTAAACGTTCAGTCACATTTATTACGGGTTCTACAAGAACAGGAAATTCGTAGAATAGGTGGTATGAAAATTATTCCGATTAATGTTCGAGTGATTGCAGCAACGAATAAGAACATTCAACAAAAAATATCAGAAGGTGCATTTCGTACGGACTTGTTTTACCGACTGAACGTTTTAAGCCTTTTTATTCCTCCATTGCGACTAAGAAGAAGTGATATACCAATATTAACAAAGCATTTTATAACGAAAAGTGGTAAGTGGATCCCGATGCAGAATGATGTATTAGAAGATTTAATGCTACGTGATTGGTTTGGTAATATTCGAGAATTAAAAGGTATGATCGATTATATGCTGACGGTATGTGATGGACATATTATTAGTAAGAACGATTTTCCACATTATATTCTTTCAGATTTCAACGAATCATCTGATCTAGAAACTAATGTATTTAAATTGCCGACTAGTATGCTTGAATTAAAAGAACATATTATTATTTTAAAAGCAATAAAACAGTGTAATGATTCAGGTAAATCTGCAAGCCGAGAATTTATTTCAAATAGTAGTAAAAAATCTGGCACATTTTTAACAACTCAACAAATTAGGCTTCGTTTAGATCACTTGGAATCAATTGGGTTTATAACAAAAGGTAGAGGTAGAGCAGGTACAAAAATCACTACAGATGGTGTAGATTACTTGCAGCATCTTATGTCAAAATCGATTTAATCCGAACAAAATAGAGAAAGTTAATTTACACGGAAATGCCCTAAAAAAGTTATTTTTAGGGCATTTCTAATTTACTAGTAGTTTTCATTTTCCAGGCTACTTCATATAATCGTAAGCAGAACTTTACGATAAATTAACTTAGAGAGTGTAAACTAATTGTAAAGAAGAAAGTTTTTTCTGATTTATTTGATTGATGATTTATAAGTAAGGAGTAATTAATAATGGAATCCTTAAATAATCAAAAAGAATTACCTGATGAAAGTGTTAAATATGCACAACAGCATTTAGCAAATGAAAGAACATATTTAGCATGGTTGCGTACAGCAATTTCGATCACTGGTGTAGGATTTTTAACAACCTCAATTCATTTTACGATTAAAATTAGCGATAATTATTTCATTAATACACTAGCAGTTTTTCTTGGGATTTATGCATGTGTTGTAGGTTTTATTACAGGAGTATTAGCTACAATGCAATACAGTAAAAAGCGGAAAGAAATTCAAAATGGAAAATTTATACCTGCGAATAATTCAGTTATTCTTGTATCGATTTTATTTTCTTTTTTAATATTCATGATTGTGATGTATCTTTCCTTATTATTATTTAAATGAAAACAGTTTAAAAATCCTCCGTTTGCCTGTCCTTTTTATAGGGATAATTAAAAAAAAATCGAATATTTAATAGAGTGGACAGTAAAACGAATGGAGTGATTAATATTTTAAATCCTATATCTCGATTTGAAACAATTAATGGAATGGAGCTTCATTTTACAGAATGGGGCGATCGAAAAAATCCAACGGTTGTTTGTTGGCATGGTTTAACTAGAAATGGTCGAGATTTTGATATTTTAGCGCGTCATTTAGCTAAGAATTATCATGTAATTTGCCCCGATACAATTGGACGAGGATTTAGTCAGTGGAGTACTAATCCTGAGCAGGACTACTGTTTTGAAAACTATGTAAAGATTGCGATTGGTTTATTAGATCAATTAGAGATTGAACAAGTTCGCTGGGTAGGGACATCAATGGGTGGCGCAATCGCAATGCGACTTGCTGGTACACCGCAACACCAAAACCGCATTACTCATTTAGTTTTAAATGATATTGGGGCTGGAGCTTCAGAAAATCAACCGCAAGACATTGAGGGAATTAAGAGAATTATTTCTTATGTAGGCGCACCTCCCGCGTTTAAAACATTTACTGAATTGAAGAACTATTATAAGTTAATTTACAACTCATTTGGAGTTTCAAGTGAGGAAGAATGGAATGACTTTACTCAAAACTCTTGCCGCAGAAGAGATGAAGGTGGAATAAGTCCTGATTATGATCCTAAAATTGCATTGCAATTCCAACACTCTGAAGATCTTAACTTGTGGAATTACTGGGAGGCTATTCAATCAAAGATTTTACTCATTAGAGGAGAAATTTCAGACGTATTGCCGCTTGACGTAGCATTAAAAATGAAAGAAACACAAAGCTTTCAAATGGAAACAATACCTAAAGTCGGTCATGCGCCTGCATTAAATACTAAAGAGCAAATTTCAATTGTTGAGAAGTTTTTAAAGGAAGTTTAGTTAATATATAGGTTATAAGAAAACCCTCTATGAGGGTTTTTTAGCGTGTTGAAATAAAACTTAGTCAAATATTGAGTTGATAATAACATATCCCTAAAGGCTTTATGAGTATGTAAAAATGCCAAAAACAGAAGGGGTGTTACTCATGAAGGGGTTATGAGTAAGCAAAAGAGCACAAATCAGTAAAAGTGTTACTCATAAAGGGTTCATGAGTAAGTAAAAGAACAAGATTCTGTAAAAATGTTACTCATAGAGGGTTCATGAGTAAGTAAAAGAGCAAGATTCTGCAAAAATGTTACTCATAGAGGGTTCATGAGTAAGTAAAAGAGCACAAATCAGCAAAAATGTTACCCATAAAGGGTTCATGAGTAAGCAAAAGAGTAGAAATCAGCAAAAATGTTACTCATAGAGGGTTCATGAGTAAGCAAAAGAGCATAAATCAGCAAAAATGTTACTCATGAGGGATTCATGAGTAAGTAAAAGAGTAGAGATCAGCAAAAGTGTTACTCATGAGGGGTTCATGAGTAAGTAAAAGAGTAGAAATCAGCAAAAATGTTACTCATGAGGGGTTCATGAGTAAGTAAAAGAGCATAAATCAGCAAAAATGTTACTCATGAGGGGTTCATGAGTAAGTAAAAGAGCACAAATCAGCAAAAATGTTACTCATGAGGGGTTCCACTCCAAAAAGGTTTTTATTATTTTATTGACTATGACGCTACGTCACCGTATAAACTGTGAAATGATAGGAGGGATAGCAAGTGGATACCAAATTTTATTATATAACTGAATTTGCGAGAAAAACTTCTGTTTCAGTTAGAATGCTACGATACTACGATCAGCAAGGTTTATTAAAACCAACAAATTCCGATGAATCTGGTTATAAATTATACACAGATTCTGATTTAGTTCGTCTTCAATCAATCCTTACTTTCAAGTTTTTAGGTTTTTCATTGAAGGATATTCAATCTATTTTAAATGAAAGTAGCTTAGACTTATCTACAAAGTTACATGAACAAAAAGCAATGTTGGAAGCTAAAAAGAATCAAATTAATAAGATTATTAATGCGATTGAACAGGTAGAAACAACCCTCAATTCAGCTTCAATAGATTATGAAAGTGTTACAGAGCTAATTCAATTGGCACATTTTAATTTAAAGCCTGAATGGGTAAATCAATATTTATCAACAGAGGACCGTAAAGTGATGAGAGGAATTGCAAAAGAGTCTTACACTAAAGAAACTTTACAAAAATTAGCCAAGCGCGGATGGACTGAAGAAGACCATATTCGTCATTTAAATGATTATCAATATTTTAGAAAGAAACTATCTGAGCTTGTTCAAGATGGATATAAAGTAGAGAGTGCTGAGGCGCAAGAATTAGTTAAGTTTTTAATGGAGATGAATAATCGCTATAGTCAAAATGATCCTCAAATTAAAGAAGGTATGAAAAAGTCTTGGGAAAGATTTAAGTCTTTGACTGAAGATCAAAAGCCAAAAACATATACGATCCCGGAAATAGAATTGGAATTTATTAGACTTGCGAGTATTTTTTATCACCAAAAATTAAATAATCATAAAGCATAAAAAAAGATTGAACAAATGTCACTTAAACATCTGTTCAATCTTTTTTATTTTTTAATTGAAGAATGTTGCCCAAAGTAAGTATACATTTAAAACTGCTATTACGGATGCAATCGTCCATGCAATATATTTGAGCCAAGTTTTGTTAGCAAATTTACCCATCTTCTTTGGATCATTCGTAAACATAACTAGTGGAATTACCGCAAATGATAACTGTAATGATAGGATAACTTGACTAAGGATTAATAAATCTGCGGTTCCTTTTGAACCGTAAAGATAAGTTACGATCAGAGCTGGTGTAACAGCAATTAAACGAGTAATTAATCTTCTTATCCAAGGTTTAAGTTTAATATTTAAAAAGCCTTCCATGACAATTTGCCCAGCTATCGTACCAGTTAAAGTAGAATTTTGACCTGATGCTAATAGCGCTATTCCAAAAAATGTGCTTGCTAGAGTCGTTCCAAGTAATGGAGTAAGAAGTTGGAATGCGTCTTCAATTGATGCGACATTTGTATGACCTGATTTATAGAATGTAGAAGCTGCTAAAATTAAGATTGCTGCATTTACAAATAGTGCGATCATTAATGCAACTGTTGAGTCAATTGTAGCAAATTTAATTGCTTCTTTCTTACCAGTATCAGACGTATCATACTTTCTAGTTTGAACGATTGACGAGTGAAGGTATAAATTATGAGGCATAACAGTTGCCCCTAAAATTCCTAATGAAATATAAAGCATTTTTGGATCTGTTATAACTTGAGAACTTGGAATGAATCCACCAAATACAGCTTTTATATCAGGTTGGGACATGATGAGTTCAAAAACAAAACTACCTGTGATTAAAATAATTAAAGAAATAACAAATGCTTCGATGTATCTAAATCCTTTATTTTGTAAAATTAAAATAAGAAATATATCTAACGTTGTCAAACAAATTCCGTAAAACAAAGGAATACCGAATAATAAATTTAGAGCGATGGCTGATCCAATCAATTCAGCTAAGTCACATGCGGCAATTGCAGCTTCACAAAGTAACCAAAGTACAAATGATACAGGTTTACTAAAGTGGTCTCGACATGCTTGAGCTAAATCTCTTCCAGTAACAATTCCTAATTTAGCTGCTAAAGATTGAAGGATGATGGCCATTAGATTTGATATTAAAATAACAGATAATAAATTGTAATTAAAAGCAGATCCACCTGCTATTGATGTTGCCCAGTTTCCAGGATCCATATATCCAACTGCGACTAAATAACCTGGTCCTGCAAATGCTAGAAATTTGCGGAAAGAACTAGCTTTCTTTGGAACAGATAATGATCGATGGACTTCTTGCAAACTAGGTTGTGATTGTTCCTGTCTCCAGCCGGCCTCGTCATAAATGACTTTTTCTTGTGTTTTTTGTGACATGTTTCCCACCACCTGTTTTATTGTACACATCTAATAGTTTTTCCCTAGGGAAAGTTTTTAAATTATATGCTGATTTTAACACAATAGTTCTTATTTGTAATAAAAAATTTTTTATAATTCGCTAATTTTCAGTAAATATCTGATAAACGTTAATTAATAGGGTTTTCTTTGGTTTCTGCTTTTTTAATATTTTCTATACTATTTTGAGATTATGGGAGAAGTTAGCCATTTATATTTGTGATATACTAGTCAAAAAATTCAGTTAGCTAAAAGAGGAGAGTTAGATGGAAAGTACAGATTAAATTCTATTGAAGACGAAATTAAAAAGGGAAATTATATAAAAATAAATAATACGAATTTGAGTGCAGAAGAAGTGGTGAATTTGATAAAGGAGAGGTTTGATTTGTAAGAAGTAATTTGATAGACATTGTAAAGAGTGTAGAAGAATTAAAAAACTAAAAATATTTATCCTTTTTAAGAAGTTGTTTTATACAGCTTCTTTTTTTGCAACATTTCAATACTGCATAGTAAAAGTAGATAAAACATATATTTGGTACGGGTATGTAATTAGGAACTGAAGGGAGAAAGTCATGGATGATTATTTTAATGAAAAGAGAAGATTAAATAGTAGCATTCCACAACCAATTAGACCAGATGGCGCAGGAGCGACAGATAATGGCCCGCGAGATATTATGCGAGATATAGAAAATCCAGATATGCTAGTTCCTCCAATAACGGATGCGGGAATGATTCCGAATTTAAAATTCTCATTTTCTGATACTCATATGCAATTAAATCATGGTGGTTGGTCAAGAGAAATAACTGTAAGAGAATTGCCAATCTCTACTACAATTGCTGGAGTAAATATGCGCTTAACTCCAGGAGGAGTAAGAGAGCTGCACTGGCATCAACAAGCCGAATGGGCTTATATGATTTTAGGAAAAGCTAGAATTACAGCTGTTGATCAAGATGGACGGAATTTTATAGCGGACGTTGGAGAAGGGGAGATTTGGTACTTTCCTCCAGGTATTCCACATTCAATTCAAGGACTAGAAGAGGGTTGCGAGTTTTTACTCGTTTTTGATGATGGGAGTTTCTCAGATTTAAATACAATATCGATTTCAGATTGGTTTGCTCATACTCCTAAGGAAGTACTTGCCAAAAATTTTGGAACAACGCAAAATGTCTTCGGAAATATCCCTAAGGAACAAGTGTATATTTTTCAAGAAGAGGTGCCTAAATCTCTCGAAAGTCAACAAGTGCAAGATCCGCATGGGAGTGTACCAAAAAGTTTTTCTTATAATTTACTAGCACAAAAACCAATTATTACTCCAGGAGGAACAGCACGGATTGTTGATTCTACTAATTTTCCTATTTCAAAAACAATTGCTGCTGCTCTTGTAGAAATAAAACCAGGTGGAATGAGAGAAATGCATTGGCATCCAAACAATGACGAATGGCAATATTATTTAACTGGTACTGGTCGAATGACTGTATTTGGGGGCAGTGGAAATGCACGTACTTTTAACTATCGAGCAGGAGACGTAGGATACGTACCTTTTGCATTTGGACATTATATAGAAAATACAGGTGACACAAGTCTTTGGTTTCTCGAAATTTTTAAAAGCGATCGATTCGAAGATGTATCACTTAACCAATGGATGGCACTTACTCCACATGAATTAGTAAAAGAGAATTTAAATGTAGGCAATGATTTAATTGAAAGGCTACGCAAACAAAAATGGCCGGTTGTTTAATAGAAAGATAGAAAAACCACCTATTTTGATATAGGTGGCTTTTTTGTTTTTATTAGTTGCTGTTAGGGTCAGTGTCGTCGTGATATGTACTGCCACCAGTTTGAGCATTAAATGTCCAGTCAACTTTAAGCTTATCGCCTTGGAACTCGTTTTGGTTTTCTCCACTATCAACAAATTCGAATAATACGAAAATCTTTTCATTTTGTCCTGCAGCAATCCCATCCGGATCTTTTGTACTACCAACAAATTGATTAATTGCTGTTAAATCTGGAGTTTGATTTTGTAAATCATATAATGTTGTATCAACGATCTCATTTGTAGCACTGCTAGTGTTATACATAATAGTCACTTTAATATTCTTAGCTAAATCTTCAGTGTTATCACCTTTTACGTCTTCAATTTGATATTTAGTGTTTAATAAAACTTTATTAATATCTAAAGTACCATTGTTTTCTAGTGTGAATTCACGATAAACTTCGTCACCAGGTTTTAAGTTACTAATATTGACTACTGCTTTTGGATTCATCCCTAAGTCTAATGTACCTGCTGCAAATGTATTTTCAGTTTTAATTGTGTCACTGAAATATGCAAAAGTACCCCCACTAATTAATGATAAACCCATAGCCCCACTCATAACAACTTGACCAATTCGCTTAGTAAAACTCATTTCTTTTCCCCCTTAAGGTTATATTTATTAAACTCTTAAGCTCTTATTTTGTACTTAAGAGAACTAACCAACTTCATCCTGCTGTTTTTTGTTCAAACTCTTTTCTTAATTGGAACAAATTGCGTATTGCAAAAAGAGTTAAAAGAATACCCGGAACGATTAACAATAGTGCTGATCCAGCTTTTGAGCTTACGAAATTTAGTGCATAACCTATATATGGAATCGTAAAATTAGAATATTTACCTAAAATATTCTGAGGATACACAGTCCATAGATCTTGGGCGTTATTGTTATCACCCTTAGTTTTATATGAAATTTCACCATCTTTTTGATGGACGGCTACTATTCTGTGAGTGATTAACTTATTGTCCATGTGAAAGGTAACAATGTCGCCTTTTTGATAAGATGATGGATTTGTTCCTAATTTAACAACGATAATTGATCCGGTATGGAAGGTTGGTTCCATTGATCCAGATAAAACTGCTTTTAATTGGTAGCCTAACATAGTAGATTCTCCACCCGTAAACCTTGAAGAAATTACGATAAATGCTAAGAAACACAAGATGACTAAAAAAATACTTTTTAAAATATTACCTACAATTGATAAAATTTTCTTCAACATGAGTGATCACCTATTCATTTTGAGTTTTATTATCTGAATTATCCGAAGTTTCATTTTGGTCTGATTCTGCATCAGTGTGTGAAGCATTGATATTCTCAGTATTATTTCGTGAAACCCCAATGCCGTCTTTTTTCTTCTCATCACCTTCATTTTGGACTGATTCTACATCAGTGTGCGGAGCATTGATATTCTCAGTATTATTTCGCGAATCCCCAATGCCGTCTTTTTTCTTCTCATTATCTTCATTTTGGACTGACTCTACATTTGTTTGTGAAGCAGTGTTGTTCTGCGCATTATTTTGAGAATCATCAATATTGGCCTTTTTTTCTTCGTTACCTTCATTTAGGTTTAATTGAATGTCAGCTTTAATCTTGTCTATCTTTTCAAGATTGATTGATTCATTTACTTGAAGGATCAGTTGATTTATCACTTCGTAACCCTTCCTTTCATATTCATAGCTGTTGCGGTCTACCTCTTGAAGCTCGTGAACTTGATTATGGTAGGAATTCATTTGTTCCTGAATTCTATGTAGACTTTTTATTTCATCATTTAGTTCATGTTCCTCATTAAGAACATTAGTAAGTAATTTGGACATTTCAGAGTCTGTACCAATAGGTGAAGTTTTCAAAATCGACTCATATAAATGATTAGCCTTTGTTGAATGATCTTTGGCTGCTATTACTAGTTGCTGAATCGTTTTTGGAAACACAATTGCTGCTGAAATGACTTGTTCTGATGAAGCTCGACTAGAAAATGATGCCTCCGTTTGACCAACTGTTTGCATTGCTAAGTAAAATTGAATCGAACATAAACTTATTATTATAGAGACTTTTTTCATTGCTTGTTTTTCACTCCTTTGCAAAAAGCCCTGTTGAAATTCATTATTGCTCAATTGTCAGAAAATTGAAACCGGGTTATTTTCGGGTCAATGCCTAGTAGTTTTTTGTCGAAATTAGTCACTAATAGGGCGAAAAGCTAAAGAAACACGCGAAAAAGAACCCGACTTGTACATATTGATTTAATTTTGAATTTTCTCAATAATGAAAATTGCAGTCGCAACACAAATTAAATAAGGGGTGAAAGTTTTGAAAATGAAAAAAGAGAAAAGAATGAGAAGAAAAGCAATTCCAGCAGTAATGGCATTAACTGTAGCATTTGGAGGCGGGCTAACTACATTACCTTCATTTGTAAATGTAAAAGCAAGTGCAGCAACAGTAAATCAAGCTTTAAGTAAGGAAGAAGTTGTAAAATCATTTCTGAATTCAAAAGTGGATGGTCTAGCGAGATCAGGTTCTACATGGGAACAATTTAAAATCGTTAGTGAAGAAACTGACACCAAAACAAATACTTACCATGTAAGGACGGTTGAACAGTACAAAGGAATTCCAATATATGGATCAGGACAAGCTGTAGCGCTAGACGCAAATAACAATGTATACGCATCTTTTGGTAATGTAACTCAAAAATTAGCTCGTACAATTATTCCGACTGAAGCAGCTATTTCTAAGGAAGATGCTGAAGCAACTGCTAAAGAGAGCATAGAATCTCAAATTGGGAATGTTACAAATTATGATGGAGTTGATACTGAATTAACAATCTATCCACATAATGGAAAGTATTATTTAGCATATTTAGTTAAAGCTTCAACCTCTGTACCAGCACCTGGATATTTCCATTATTTTGTGGATGCTACTAATGGAGAAATAATCAACAACTTCGATGCAATTGACAATTTAGCAGATCCAGCAAAACTTACTGTTGCGGTTGGTAGAGGTTTAGACGTATTTGGTAAAATGCAGACATTCCCTGTAGGAAAAGACACTTCAACTGGTACTAGCTATTTATATGGTGGATCAATTGCTGGTGGTACTACAACAGCACCAAATATCGTGCCACTTGCAACTTTCGATGCTCATCGTATGGGGGAAACTCCATTTATTCTTCTTTCAGCACTATTAGGATTTACAGGATTTGAAATAGGAACAAATAGTTCAACTAATTTCTTCTATGATCCTGCTGCAGTTTCAGCTCAAATGAACTCTGATAAGGTAAACAAGTATTATCAAACTGTTCACAAGCGTAACAGTTTAGACAATAAGGGAATGACGTTAATAAGCACTGTTCACATCGGTGCAAAATGGAATAACGCAGCTTGGAACGGAAAGCAAATGCTATATGGAGATGGTGATGGAATAGTTCTTGGTTCATTAGCAGGCGGACTAGACGTTACAGGTCACGAAATGACACATGGTGTAATCTCAAATACTGCAAACCTTACATATGAAGGTGAGTCTGGTGCAATCAATGAATCATTGGCAGATATTTTTGGTGCATTAGCAGAAATGAATGCTGCAGGTGCTACATCTCCGTCTGATTGGGAAATGGGTGAAGATATCTACACTCCTACAAAAGATGGTGATGGAGGACTTCGTTCATTAAGCAACCCAAAATCTAAGTCCCTTAGTTCTATTTATGGATTAAAGGATAATAAATATCCAGATAATTACGCTGATCGTTATTTAGGTACAGAAGATAAAGGTGGCGTACACATCAACAGTAGTATCAACAATAAAGCTGCATATTTAATCGCTGAAGGTGGCACACATAATGGAATAACAGTAACTAAGCTGCAGCGTTCAGTAGCAGAGAAAATCTATTACCGTGCATTAACAATGTATTTAACACCTTCTTCTGGTTTCAAAGAAATGCGCGAAGCTGCAATTCAAGCTGCTCGTGATCTATATCCAGATAGCAAAACTACTGGTCTACCATCAACACAAACAAAAGCAGTAATGGATGCATATGATGCTGTCGGTGTTAAATAATAATTAAACTTAAAAACCATGAACAAACTTAGCTGTTCATGGTTTTCTTATTTTCTTTAACTTTTTCCTGTTAGTCCGTAAAAGTAGTATTAAAATACTATATTTATAATTGGTTTTTCATTAAAAAAACTTAATAAATAGTGACGATATAACTATTAAAAAATGGTTAATATGTAGTATATTTAGTATAAATTTTAGGATAGGGGGAGCATTCAATGATCGAAGGAGAAGTTATAAAATTTTATCGCACAAAAGCCGGACTAACACAAGAAGAACTAGGAAAAGGAATATGCTCTTCCAAGCACGTAGGGAAAATTGAACGAGGGACTACATCCTATTCCTCCGAGATTATTACCTTATTTTCTGAACGATTACAAATTGATATTCTTAAAGAAATTGCTAACTTTGAAAAGCTTGAAAAGAAACTACAAAACTGGCACACAGCAATTATTAAACTTAGAATGAAGGAAGTTGAATCATATAAAAATGAGCTGGAAGAAAGCCCATTTATTAATTCATCAAGATATGATGCGCTATATCAATTACTTCTAGCAAGATATTATCTCTTACATAACGATTTTAAGAACACTATTACGATTATTCAAAGTTTACAAAGAAACTATAAGGACCTACCTCCTTTTGAAAGAAATCTCCTTTTGCACGTAATAGGAAATTATTATTTAGGTAATTACAATAACTCAAGTACAGAGAACCACCATAAAGCAATACAAACTTTAAAGAAGATTGATATTAATGAGTACGGCAATCCTGAGTACTACTATCACTTAGCAATGGCCTATGCATGGACTGATTCTAAGGTTATGGCATATGTATATGCAGAAAAGGCACTTAATCATTTTAAAGAAACAAGTAACTATTTACGCGCAATAAATGCTGAATCAGTTATGCTTTTACAAGCCAGCACAGATGTACATATAGATTTTAAAAAATTAAAACGATCTTATAAAAACTTAATCCACGACAGTGAAGCTCTTAATGCACCAGATAAAACGGGGATGTTGTTAAATAACTTTGCATTGGAATATTATAAAAGAAAAGAGTATGAAAAAGCGCAAAAATATTATAAAGCAGCGTTACAGTTGGAGAAAAAGCCTTCTGTAATCTATCTCCAACGACTGAATAATTATCTTAAAAGTTCATTTGAAGGCAAATTAATGCGAAAATCTGCCTTATTAAATAGTGCTCAAAAGGGTCTAACAATTGCAGAGGATCTAAACAATCAACACTATCAAGTACTTTTTACATTACTAATCTATTCCATTGAAAATAAAACGAAAGAATCTATTGAGTACACAGAAAAGACAGCTTTTCCTTATTTTAAATCACGCAATCATACAGTTCTAATGAAAAGATATGGTAAGCAGTTGTATGATTATTATGTAAAAGAAAAAGAGTTTGCGAAGGCAGTTGAAATGTCTAACTACTTAATGGGTGCAGTTAAACTAGATAACTAAAGGCCAGTTAAGGGAGAGTTCTTTTGTTTCACATTAAAAAAGGATCAATACGTAAATGCCAATTTTAGGTATAAGTATAAGTGTTGATGATTCTTACAGAAGACGTTCCTTTAAAGGGTACAATTATCATCATCCAATTTATCTCTTTATTTTTATGACGGCTACTATTGAGCAACATCAAAAAAAGTTCCATCCAGGAACTTTTTTTTTGAGCATTTTTATGTTGAAACAGTAATATCGGAATTAGGTGCAAAACTTACTATTTCCAACATAATTGGAGTATCAGCTAAAATTCCGTCTCCTCCAGTAGGCACAGTAATCACTAATGAACCAACGTCTGTTGCTCCAGGGGTGTATGCTGAAATAAGGGACAGTTTCATTAGTTGAAGTGCCATTTGGATTTGCTCCTTTCTATTATGATTGACTCTTTTCGAAATGATTGTCGTTTATAACATGACTTTTAAAACACACAGTAAATAAAGAAGTTGTTTGAAAAAAAGATGTGGGGTTTCTGTAGGAGTATCAGAAAAAGTGAAACTTTAAGATGCTAGCCAAATGCTCTATATTAAAAACATATAGGGGCGTAATCAACTAGTCATCTTCTTAAAGAGCAACAAGATTTACGAAAACAGCCTTAATTATAAAACTACAATATTAATTTTATGTTTGAAATGACAGAAATGTATGGGGGACAAACTATATTACAGAAATATTTTTAATCACGTTATAATACATCGGCATTTCTACCCATGAAATAAAATGAAAAAAGATATTAAAATTAAAATATGATATGATTTGTACTAATTTCAAAGAATGGGGATAAATTATGATTCGAATTTTAATCGTTGATGACGACTCACATATTAGAGAATTGCTGAAAATGTATTTACAATCAGAAGGCTATACGACATTTGAAGCAGCTAATGGAGATGAAGCTTCGACATTACTCGAAAATCAACAAATAAATTTAGCGATTGTAGATGTAATGATGCCAGGCAAAGATGGGTACCAGCTTTGCGAAGAAATAAGAGAGTATTATGATTTTCCAGTCATATTATTAACCGCAAAAAGTGAGCTGTCGGATAAAGAAAAAGGATTTGCTGTTGGGACAGATGATTATTTAACAAAGCCTTTTGAACCAAAAGAAATACTCTTTCGGATTAAGGCGCTGTTAAGGCGATACAATATGATTAGCGCTCAAAAAATTAAGCTGAATGAGACTGTTATTGATCGAAAAAGTTACGAGGTTTACTGCAATGGAAAATTACTAATGCTTCCAATGAAGGAATTTGAATTACTATCTCAATTGGCAAGTTATCCGGATCGAATTTTTACACGAGATGAGCTTATTCAATTAATTTGGGGTGCCGATTTTGAAGGTGATGATCGAACAATAAATGTTCATATTAAACGTTTACGTGAAAGATTTTCAACTTTAACGGATGATTTTAGTATAAAAACTGTTCGTGGTGTTGGGTATAAATTGGAGGTCACTAAAAAGTGAAAACTTTATACATAAGAATTGTTCTTACAATCATCGTTGTTATGATCAGTAGCAGTTTATTGGCTTTCTTTTTTTCTAATGTGTATTACCACTATCAATTAAAGCCTTATAATGATAAAAAATTAACTAAAATGGCTCTAGATATTGGTACTTTTTATGAAGAAAATAATGGAATTAAGCTTAGTAACTATTTAAAGAGTGTTAGTAAATTAGGATATCAAATTTTAGTGGTGGATGAAAAAGGAGATAAATCCTTTTATGGAGGTTCTTTTAGAGATAAAAAACTAGGCCATAAGGTTATTGATTCTGTCTTAAACGGAAAGGTTTATCACGGTATTGCTGAATTTCCAACATCATTATTTGTAACTGGTTTTTTTGACAACACTTTGAGTAATACAATTGGTGTCCCGATCAAGTCAGGTAAAAATCAGATGGCACTTTTTATGCGACCAAATGTACAGCTTCAATTTGGTGAGTTACGTATTCTTTTTTCGATTCTCCTATTACTGACAATCGTATTAAGTATCATATTTGTTTTAGTTAGTACAAGATATATTGTAAAACCGATCATTAAATTAACTGAAGCAACTAAGAGAATTGCAGAAGGAAAGTATGATGTAAAGTTGCAAATTAACCGACAAGACGAAATAGGAAAACTTGCTAACAACTTTTCAAATATGTCACAAAAATTGGGACAAATTGAGGCAATGCGCCAGGAATTTGTTTCGAATGTATCTCATGAAATTCAATCTCCACTTGCATCAATTCAAGGTTTTTCGCAATCACTTCAAACTAAAAGCTTAACTGAAGAGCAGAGAAATCATTACTTATCGATCATAGAAGAAGAAAGTAGAAGAATGTCCTTATTAAGTAAACAATTATTAACGTTAGCTGCATTAGATAAGGAAGAAAGTATTTTACAAAAAATAACTTTTGATGTTGCAGAACAAATTAAGCAGGTGGTTTTTACAACTGAATGGAGTTGGAGAAACAAGGATTTGGCTATTGATTTAGAATTACCACAAACTTTAGTCTACGCTGATAAGAATTTACTGCATCAAGTTTGGACAAATTTAATGACAAATAGTATTAAATTTAGTCATGAAGGCGGATCAATCTCAATAAAGCTCAGTAGCAATGAAGAACATGTACAAATTGAATTTCAAGATACTGGAATAGGCATTTCTGAGCATGATTTAAAACAAATATTTAATCGGTTTTTTATTGTTGATAAAGCAAGGACTCGAAAAGAATCTAGCAGCGGCTTAGGTTTAGCCATCGTAAAACAAATTATTGAATTGCATAATGGGCGTATTGAAGTAAGTAGTAAAGTTGGCGAAGGAACTAAATTTTATTTATCCATTCCGCATCATATTTCATAATTGTCATCGACTGTTCATCTGTTGTTCATCTAACATTCCTATACTTTAAATTACAAAGAGTGATTCTGTTTTTACACTCTACAAATTAAGTATATTAAAGGAGATGAATGACAGGTGTTTCTTGCATTAAGAGAATTTAAACACGCAAAATTACGTTTTTTATTAATTAGTCTAATCATGATCCTTATATCATTCCTAGTATTATTCGTTTCAGGATTAGCGAAAGGATTATCTTTTGATAATGCTTCTTCAATTGATAGCATGGCCTCAAACTATTTTGTTTTACAAAAGGAATCAGGTAAACAAATTAATCATTCAATGTTAACGGACAAACAAATAAATGATGTTCAGCAACTTATTGGTGAGAAAAATTCAACTAATATTGGTGTTCAAATGACTACTTTTCTGAAGGATGGAACAGCTAAAAAAATTGATGCTACCTTATTTGGAATTGATGTGAATGGTTTAGCTGCTCCTAAAGTAATTGAAGGGAAAATGATTAATAATACAACAACGAATGAAGTTGTTGGAGATATTTCCTTGAAAGAAAAAGGAATCAAACTTGGTGATCATATTTCAGATCAAATCTCGGGTAAAGAGTTTAAAATTGTTGGATTTACAGAGAACCAGTCATATAGTCATGCACCGGTTATTCATATGAATGATAAAGAATGGTCAATGGTCAATAGTAAGAAATCAATTAATACAATTGCTTTGAAAACAAATGAAAGCATGGCGAAAAAAGTAAATGAAAAAGTCTCAGGAGTAGAAGTAATTAATAAAAACCAAACATTAAAAGGAATTCCTGGTTATAAAGAAGAACAGGGATCATTATTAATGATGATTGTATTTCTATTCTTTATTGGAGCATTTGTATTAGCAGTCTTTTTCTATATCATTACAATTCAAAAAATTAATCAATTTGGAGTGCTAAAAGCTATCGGTTCTAAAACTAGTTATTTAGCGAAAAACATCATTTTTCAAGTTTTAACCCTTACACTTTTGAGCTTAATCATTAGCATTTCAATAACATTTGGTTTATCGAAAGTATTACCTGCTGGATTACCATTTGTATTTGATGCTCAATTAATTATAGGAAGTTCTTTATTATTTCTATTTGTTGCAATTGTCGGCTCATTAATTTCTTTATTAAAAGTAGTAAAAATAGACGCGATTGAAGCAATAGGGAGGGCTTTTTAATGAGTAATAAATTAGTGCTAGATAATATTAGCAAAATATACAATGACGGAGATTCATCAGCAACAACTGTATTAGATCAAGTTTCCATTCAAGTAAAAGCTGGGGAACTAGTAGCAGTCGTAGGACCTTCAGGCTCAGGTAAAAGTACCTTCCTCTCAATAGCCGGAGCATTACTATCTCCGACTAGTGGGAAAATATTAATTGATGATATTGAAATTAGCAAACTCCCAGCAAAAAAACTGAATGAATTTAGACTATCAAAAATCGGATTCATTTTTCAAATGTCTAATTTAATCCCATATTTAACAGTTAAAGATCAGCTTCTATTAATTGCTGAGTTAGTCGGCATAAAAAATAAAGTTGCAGAAAAGAAAGCTAATGAACTACTTGAGCAATTAGGGTTATCAAAAAGGATGAGAAATTATCCAGAAAATTTATCAGGTGGAGAAAGACAACGAGTAGCAATTGCTAGAGCACTAATGAATGATCCAGAAGTCATTTTTGCTGATGAACCTACAGCTAGTCTCGATTCTGAAAGAGGCAGAGCAGTAGTAGAAATGCTTTCTAAAGAAGTTAAGCAAAGACAAAAAGCTGCGATCATGGTAACCCATGATAAAAGAATGCTAGATTTATGTGACCGTGTTGTTTTTATTGAAAATGGAAAACTAACTGAACAGATTTAGAATCAAGCTAAAAAGGTAACAACAGTTTATCAACAAAAATAGCCGTTATATCAATAAAAATAATTATTTTATCAACAAAAAATCCCACTTTATCAACAAAGTTCACAGCTTTATCAATAAAGTTCACGTAACGTTCGTGTATTTCAGTTTTGACCGTACAAATTTCGCTACAAAAAGAACCCGTTCAATCCGAACGGGTTCTTCTATTATAAATGAAATCGATCTAAAAGATTCGTCTTAGCAAGGTCAATTACGTCATTAGCGTGACCATTTAATACGGCTTTTAATGTCCAGAGAGTAAAGCCATGAGCTTGCTCAATACTTACTTTAGGAGGCATTGCTAATTCTTGGCGGTTTACTAATACATCAATTAATGCAGGTCCGTTATGTTCAAATGCGTGCTTTAAAGCTGATTCTAAATCAGCGGGGTCTTCTACACGAATTCCTTTCATTCCCACGGCTTCTGCAAGTGAGGCAAAGTTAGGGTTTTCTAAAGTTGTGCCTGTTTCTAAGTATCCTGCAGCTTTCATTTCTAATTCTACAAAACTTAGCGCACTATTATTAAATACAACTATTTTTACAGGTAATTTATGCTGGTGTATTGTTAGTAAATCGCCCATCAACATGGACAGTCCACCATCTCCACATAATGCGACTACTTGGCGATTTGATTGTGAAACTTGAGCACCAATTGCTTGTGGCATCGCATTGGCCATTGTGCCGTGATTAAATGATCCAAGTAATCTTCTTTTTCCATTCATTTGTAAGTATCTTGCAGACCATAACGTAGGAGTACCGACATCGCATGTAAATATCGTGTCTTCATTTGCAAGGTCACTTACCATCTTCGTTAAATATTGAGGGTGAATCGGTGTACGACCTGGTTTTCCTACAGCAAATTTATCTAAATCTTCACGTACATTTTTATATGCTGCGACATATTTTTCTAAATGACTTGAATCTTTCACGTCTGTTAAAAGAGGTAATAGCTGACTGATCGTCTCTTTTACATCGCCACATAATCCATAAGTGAGGGCAGCTCGTCGTCCTAAATGTTCTGCTCGAACATCGACTTGTAAAATCACTGCATCATCAGGATAAAATTGTCGGTAAGGAAAATCTGTGCCAAGCATTAATAAGACATCACTGTCCATAATAGCGTGGTATCCTGATGAGTAACCAATTAACCCAGTTAAACCGGCATTATATGGATTATCGTATTCTAAGAATTCTTTACCTCTAAGTGCAATAACCATTGGTGATTTTAATTTTTCACAAAGAAGCATTAAATGAGAATGTGCTCCTTCACAGCCTGCTCCGCAAAGTAATGTAACTTTTTTCCCATCATTTAGAAATCCAGCAAGTTTCTCTAACTCGGGTTTAGATGGACTAATCATTGGATTAGTAACATGAATGACTTGTTCTGGAACTGTTTGTCGATCTTCTAGTGCAGCAATATCACCAGGTAAAACAAGGACAGATACACCTTTTCTTGCAATAGCATGCTGCATTGCAATCGTTGCTAGACGTGGCATTTGTTCAGCTCTATATACCGTTTCACAAAAATGGCTACAATCTTTAAATAGTTGCTCAGGACGAGTTTGTTGAAAATACTCACTTCCAATTTCAATACTTGGAATTTGAGCAGCAATAGCTAGAACAGGAATCCGACTTCGATGACAATCGTATAATCCGTTAATTAAATGAAGATTTCCAGGACCGCTGCTTCCCGCACAAACCGCAATACTTCCACTCAAAAGAGAATCTGAACCCGCAGCAAACGCCGCAACCTCCTCATGGCGAACGCCAATCCATTCAATTTTTTCAGAGCTTTTAATTGAATCCAAAACCGCATTTAAAGAATCGCCAACGATCCCATAAATTCTAGTAACTCCTGCCTGAATCAATGAATCAATCAGTAAATCAGCAATAGTTTTCCGCATCGTAATCTCCTTCTTAGTTCATCATTATGTAATTACTACAATCTATTAAGCCTTAGGCTACAGATAAACTTATGTTTTGCAGGAACACAATATGTTATACCAAAAAAAGGAAGGAAAAGTAGGAGGTCTTAAGAATTATTACTTTAAAGCCTTTTAAAATGAATCTCGATCTAAATTTGTCGAAGAATTCTATCTTGAAACTTACGTTAACGTAAGTTTTATAATATAGCTAGAAGGGGGAAGAACGTTGAAGCTTTATTCGATTCGAGACATGACTAATGAATTTAATACGACTCATAGAACCCTTAGATATTATGAGGAAATCGGATTATTACACCCTACGTATTCTGAAAGTGGTAGAAGAAAATATTCTCCAAAAGATCGGACACGTCTCTTTTTAATTCAAAGAGGAAAGAATTTAGGTTTTAATTTACAAGAAATAAAAGAAATGATTGATTTATTTATGGTAGATCGAACAGGTGAAAAACAATTACAAAAAACAATCGAGTATGGGAATCAAAAAATTAGTGAAGTAGATAAGAAAATTAATGATTTGATCCTATTAAAAGAAGAGATTATTAGAATGAAGAGCGAGCTTGAGCGAAAATTTTTAGAGATTAAGTAATATTGTTAAAGAATGGTAGGAGGGAGAACCTATGAATTTTTATAAAGAAGACCTTAATCTGCAAATGATTTTAAGCAAATATTTTAAAGAAGATTTTTTTGTATGGGCAAGTAAAGAATTAGAAGAGTTTGGAGAGCTTTGTGCGAATGAAATTGATCAGCGTGCAATTCACACGGACAGAGAAGGTCAACCTCGACTAATTAAATATGATGCTTATGGTAATGATATTTCGCATGTTTGGGTTAATGAGGGGTATAAGCAAACCGTTAAGGATACTTATAATAGAGGAATTGTGAGCTATCTTCATAAACCAATTCCAGAACTCGGCATTAAAGGAAATTATATTTATTCCTATGCGCAAGGTTACTTATTATCACAGACCGAGGCTGGCTTTTATTGTCCGGTTACGTTATCTATGGCTGCCACGTTTTTAGTAGAACGATATGCGGATGAAGCACTAAAAGAAAAGTATCTCCCACATTTATTATCAACTGGTGAAACAGAATTATATGAAGGAGCAACTTTTTTAACTGAGAGACAAGGTGGTTCAGATGTAGGAGCCAATGTAGTTAAAGCAATTAAAGAAGGAGATTACTATCGTATTTATGGTGAGAAATATTTTGCTAGTAATGCAGGACAGTGCGGAATAACAACGATATTAGCAAGAATCGAGGGTGCACCTTCTGGAAGTAAAGGCTTAAGCTTATTTTTAGTTCCTTGGAAGAATGATGATGGAACAAACAATGGATTTACGATTCGTCGTTTAAAAGATAAGCTCGGTGTCAGAGCGGTTCCATCGGGAGAAATTGAGTTTAATGGGGCAAAAGCTTTTCTAATTGGCGATGCTTCAAAAGGAATTAACTACATGATGGAAGCTTTAAACTTATCAAGAATATGTAATGCAGTAGCTTCTATTGGAATTATGAGAAGGGCTTTCCTAGAAGCGAAAAAATATGCTGAAAATAGACCTGCATTTGGACAATTACTAACAAATTTTCCAATGATTCAAGAGACATTAGCAAAACTTGCATCAATTCAAGAAGTACAAACAAGTGCAGTGTTTAATTTAGTCGCCTTATACGATCGAGTGATCGGCAAAGAAAATGGAACAAATGAAGAACAAGCACTAGTCAGACTTTTAATTGCTATTTTAAAAATGCGTACAGCTGAAGAAGCAATTCATTTCTCCCATGAAGCAATTGAAATGCATGGAGGAAATGGCTATATTGAAGATTTCGTTACACCTCGCCTTTTAAGAGATGCCCAAGTACTTACGGTTTGGGAAGGAACGGCCAATATATTAGGTTTAGAGATTTTAAGATTGTTTAAAAAGATGAATGTTTATCCAATTTTTAAAGCATTTATCGAGGAAAAACTAATTGATGTACCGCAAAGTTTAGATGATGAAAGTATAATCGTAAAGAAAAAGCTTGAAGAATTAAATGAAGTTGTTAATTATGTTCATACTTTAGATGCTAATTCACAAACATACTACGCTAAAAAAATAGCAAATAAAATGGCTGATTTAGTTGAAGCCGTTACTGCAATTGAAGATGCGAAAGATCATATTCGAAAAGAGTACATTGCCAAAGTGATGATTCATGAACGTTATTTTAAAGATGAAATAAATAAAGAACAAATTCATTTAAAATATTATGATGAAATCGTTAATTATAAGGTTTCGATCAATAAATGATTGTCGTTTCTGCTAATTAAGATAGTAAGGATATTTGTTCCTACTATCTTTTTTTGCTGTATAACAGCAATTGATAGTTATACTGTCCGTTTCATCGAAATAAAAAAGCAGACTGGCTTCTACATTTAAAGAAAACCTGTCTGCTTAATTTGAATCATGCCTACCATAATGGAGGTTTTACGACCATAAACAATAGCATGATCATCAAAAGTACGATGTAAATCCAAATAGAACGGCGAAGTAAATAAATCAATCTGTTCTGGTCTTGGTCTGGTTGGCTAAATTTCCTAATTGTAGGCGAGAAGGCTCTAGCAAGAAAGAATAAAGAGCTCACCAGAAGAAGAATCGTCATGACAATCCAAGACGTCTTCCATGACCATGAGCCTACCATTACCAACAATACTCCTGACAAAACAAGTACATGCCCGGCATGCTTAGCCAATCTGACTGCAAAGCGGAACACATCCAAAAAGCCCTGTTGTATCGCGGACTCTGAAGTACGCAACTTTTTGAGTAAAGGAATCAATACAAAAAAAGGACCGATTGATAAGATTACACTAAAAATATGTATATAAAGAAGTATTCGATATAGCATATCTATCAATATATCCGATCAATCTTGGATGAGGCGAAACTCATGAACCCATACCCTCATTTTTGGTAGCCAAGGCATACCAGGGTGGATTGACAGGATTGATTGCTTATACTCTTCTACATTCGTATAGCCTTCCTGTTTAGCATGCTCATCTGTTAATTCACCAAGGGCTTGCGAATAAACGTTTTCAACAACATAACGTTGATCTTGAAGGTTCATCACTTCCCCAACATCTGCATATCTCCCGTTTCTACGAGTAGCTGTTTTTTGTCCATTCAGCACTTTTTCGATATCTTCCGGAAGTGTGATTAGGCGTTCAATTGTACAAGTTTTTGGCGGTAAAGCGTTAGTTTCATTTTGATTTGTCATCTGCTGTAATCTTCCTTTTCCATTTCAATTTTCAAGCACTAGTACATCTTATCATATAGCTTCCCACAAACACTAAATAACTCGTAATAATTTTCTAAAAATATCCCTGCATCAATGTTTCGCTGTTGTTATATAGCTTAATAGAATATCTATTTTTTTAGCATATTAATCCTGTAATTCTGTGAAATTGTAGTTGTTTCAAAATGAGTAAACGAAAAATAAATAGATAAAATAAGCAGCAGGCTAGAAATGATAATTACTGGAAAGAATGATGATAGTAGCTTCGGGAATCGCTCGTTTAAGAACATAGTAGAACAAAATATTACTGAACAAGTTAATAATAATAAACAAATTAATAATAAAGATTTTGCCTCGGTGATCGAAAGCATAACGACAATCATACTTCCCATCATACCAGCCATCATGCCAGTAAAGATTCCTTCAAGTAGTGCAAGGAAGTGTAATTTCCAGCCAATAAATAATCCAATTAGTGCGGAGACGCCCATCGAAATAAGTAATGAAATGAAAAATTGTTGCTGATTTGAAAGTGTAATTAGTACACCTAGAGTTAATCCATTCGTCATACTAATCATCATCATATACATCATTTGATGCATTTGGTCATTTTTAGTTGGTTTTAATTGGATTGAAATGAACGTTATAATCAGCATGACACTAATGCATACCCAACTGGTGAGCATTTATGATACCCCCTAATTATCCGGTTTATATCATCATATGGACAACTAAAACTAAATAGAATAAAAAATTGACACCTATACCCCCTATGAGTATATAATGATGGTGAGGTGATAAAATGGAAAATTGCCATGATGATCAAATGGTCCCAAGAAGTGAAGAAGAAATAAATGATTTAATGAAGCGTCTTCGTAGAATAGAGGGGCAAGTAAGAGGGATTCAAAAAATGGTCGAAGAGGACCGTTATTGTATAGATATATTAACGCAAATTATGGCAGTTGAAGCTGCTATGAAAAAAGTAAGCTTCTCTTTAATTGAGAGACATGCGAATCATTGTATGGTTAAGGCAGTTAAGGAAAATAATGGCGAAGCATCGGTAACTGAATTAATGGAGGTAATTAAAAGGTACGTAAAATAAAGGGGTTGATTTAGATGAATGATGCAAAGCAGTTGACCCTTGGCATTGAAGGGATGACCTGCGCAGCATGTGCAACCCGAATCGAAAAAAGTTTAAATCGAATGGAAGGCTTAAAAGCGAATGTAAATCTTGCTTTAGAAAAAGCTACTATTATATATGACAAAGGACAATATCAAACTTCTGATTTAATAGATAAAATCCATACGATTGGTTACGAGGTTGCTGTTGAAAAGATTACATTAAATATTACTGGAATGACGTGTGCCGCATGTTCAGCTCGTATCGAAAAAGTGATTGGGAAAATGGATGGAGTTGTTCAAATCAACGTCAATCTAGCTATGAATATCGCAACTATTTCATATTTACCGGAAGTGCGAACGGTTCAATCGATTATTGATAAAATTAGTCACATAGGTTATGAGGCAGTTTTAAAAGCAGAAGATGAGGTTAAGGAAAACGACTCGACACGAAACAAGCAGCTTCAATTGATTGTTTCGATCATACTTTCCATTCCACTATTGTACTCTATGGTTTCTCATCTTCCTTTTAGTACAAATATTTGGATGCCACATTTATTAATGAATCCATGGTTCCAATTACTGTTTGCAACACCGGTTCAGTTTATTATTGGTTGGCATTTTTACGTTGGCGCATTTAAGGCAATTCGAAATTATAGTGCAAATATGGATGTGCTCGTTGTACTAGGAACTTCGGCCGCTTATTTTTATAGTTTAGTTGAGTCGATTAAGACATTGACGAATAGTTCGTATATGCCACATCTTTATTTTGAGACAAGTGCAGTTTTAATCACATTAGTCTTGCTTGGAAAATATTTTGAGCATATCGCTAAAGGGAAAACTACTGAAGCGATTTCTAAATTAATGGAATTACAAGCAAAGGAAGCGACAGTTTTAGAAAATGGTAAAGAAATATTCGTACCACTTGAAGCTGTAAAAGTTGGAGATCTACTTTTAGTGAAACCAGGAGAGAAAATTCCTGTCGATGGTGTCATAGTATCAGGAGTTTCTACAGTCGATGAATCAATGATTACTGGAGAGTCTTTACCAGTTGATAAAAAGGCTGAGGACAATGTAGTCGGAGCAACAGTTAATGGAAATGGTATTTTAACAATACGAGCTGAGAAGGTTGGTAAGGACACTGCATTAGCCAATATTGTGAAAATAGTTGAAGAAGCACAAGGTTCAAAAGCTCCAATCCAGAGATTAGCCGATCGAATTTCGAATCTATTTGTTCCAATTGTAATTGGGATTGCGATCTTAACATTTATAATTTGGTTTTTCGTAGTAGATCCGCAAAATTTACCAAAATCAATTGAAGTAGCTATAGCTGTTTTAGTGATTGCATGTCCTTGTGCACTAGGTCTTGCTACTCCGACTTCGATTATGGTTGGAAGTGGAAAAGGCGCAGAAAACGGTATTTTATACAAAGGCGGAGAATATTTAGAAACTACTCAAAAAATAAATGCAATCATTCTTGATAAAACAGGAACGATTACAAAAGGAAAGCCAGAAGTAACAGATTTTATTAATTTACATCAACGAGAAGATTTGTTAAGACTCGTTGCGAGTGTAGAGAAAATGTCAGAGCATCCTTTAGCACAGGCAATTGTACAATATGCTCTTAAACAAGAGGTTCAGTTGACTGACCTGACTGAGTTTATTGCCATACCTGGATATGGGGTCGAAGCAATGATTGGCGATAAAAAGATTTATATCGGAACTCGAAAATTAATGAATGAAAAGAATATCGACTTTGCTTCTGTTGATGAACAATTAATCGCATTTGAATCTGCGGGAAAAACAGGCATGTTAGTAGCGATTAATGAGAAACTAGAAGGAATGATTGCTGTCGCCGATACAATTAAAGAATCTTCAAGAAATGCAATAAAAGCATTAAGGGATTTAAAAATAGAAGTATTTATGGTGACCGGTGATAATAAGCACACAGCAAATGCGATTGCTAAGCAAGTTGGCATTGAAAACGTATTTGCTGAAGTATTGCCTGAGAAAAAGGCCGATATTGTAGCTAATTTACAAAAACACGGGAAAATTGTTGCAATGGTAGGTGACGGAATAAATGATGCTCCGGCCCTAGCAAAAGCTGACATTGGTATGGCAATTGGAACTGGTGCAGATGTAGCAATTGAAACAGCGGATGTCACATTAGTAGGTGGCGATTTATCGCATATCCCAAAAGCAATCGCATTAAGTAAGAAGACAATGAATAATATTCGACAAAATTTATTTTGGGCGTTATTTTATAACAGTTTAGGTATACCGATTGCAGCATTAGGACTATTACAGCCTTGGATAGCAGGTGCCGCTATGGCATTCAGTTCTGTATCGGTAGTCTTAAACGCATTAAGATTAAAACGCATAAAAATTTAGGAGGAATTTTAGTAATGGAAACAATTTTAAAAGTAGATGGTATGACATGTGGACACTGCAAAGCTGCAGTTATGAAAGCGGTAGAAGGTGTGTCTGGTACAAATAATATAATCGTAAGTTTAGAAAATAAAGAAGTAACATTCAACTATTCAAACTCTGAAACAGTTGAAAAAGTAAAAGAAGCTATTGAGGACCAAGGTTACGATATCGTTTAATCAAAGTCTTATCGAACTCGATATAAATAAAAAGCGAACTAAGGGTTCGCTTTTTATTTGGAAAAAACTACTATACTGGGGAGAGAAGTAGATGAAATACTTATTGTTGTTGCTTAGTTTCGTTACTGTGTTTGGTTTAAGTGGTTGTGGAAGTAAGACACATTCAGGATCAACCCATCAAAATATGAATCATGATACAAAAGAAAAGAAGGATTCTACTCAAGCACAATTTTCATTTAATGGTATTCCCGAGGGTGGTAAGAAAGTAAATTTAAACATACAGATAAATAGTTTAAATGGAAAACCAGTTGACCAGTTTGAACTTGAGCATGAAAAATTAATGCATTTAATAGTTGTAAGTAAGGATTTATCTTTTTTTGACCATTTGCATCCACAATATAAAGGTAAAGGATTATTTACAGTCGTACCGAACTTTCCAAATGGCGGTGAGTATAAGTTATTTGCAGATTTTATACCTAAGGGCTCTGATAAAAACGTAAAAACCAAATTAGTAAAAGTGTCGGGACAACAAGGCGAACCGATTTCCCTAACTCCAGATAAATTATTAACAAAAGTAATCGATGGAAAAGAGATTACTTTAAAATTTGATAAATTGACGACAAATGATGAAGTTAAAATGACATTTACGCTTAAAGACGCTAAAACAAAAAAAGATATTATTAATTTACAGCCTTATTTAGGTGCAATTGGTCATGTTGTTGCTATTAGTGGAGACACTAATACATACTTGCACGTGCATCCAATGAACGAGAAATCAAATGGACCTGATGCGGAATTCATGACGAGTTTTCCCAAAAAGGGAGTGTATAAAATCTGGGGACAATTTAAGCAAAATGGAAATGTATTTATCGTACCATTTATAGTAGACGTACCATAATGTAAACAGAAAAAAAGCAGGAAAACGATTAGTTTCCTGCTTTTTCATATTTAATAATTTTATAATATATTCGGTTTAATGTCGACTAGATTACTATTTGGCTTTTTTAAATCATCTGTTTTACTAGCATCATTAAGTGACAAGTTTTTAGTTTCAGGTGCCCATGCAATTGATACTAATGTTCCTACAACTAAAACTCCTGTTAATGCTAGCATTGTATTACCTAAACCAAAATGTGATAGACCTAATGGTAATAGGAATGTACTGATTGCTGATCCAAGTCGGCTAATTGCAGTAGAAAGTCCGACCCCTGATGATCTCACTTCGGTAGGGAAACTTTCAGCTGGGAAAACTCCTACAAGATTACTTACGGCTGACAAGATTAATGTGAACACTGCAAAACAGATAATCATTAATGTTGTTGCACTACTTGGTGAGACGCTTAATACGAATAAAGACACTACAAGAATAATGAAAGAACTGATTAAGAAGCCTCTGCGAGAGAAAATGATTGTAAACCAGATACCTATAACTGCTCCGATAATTAAAATTATGTTTAATAAGAAATCTGTTCCAAAGCCTTCCTTTAAGCCCATAATACTTAAAATATTTGGTAGGAAAGTATAGATTGCAAAATAAGGCATTACTAAACATGCAAAGAAAAGACTATTAAACGCTGTTCTTTTTCTATATTTTTTATTAAATAAAACAGAAAAGCTACTATCTTCTTTTGATGGTGTTTCATTATCTAACACAATATTTTTACCAACATATTTTTTTGCAATTTCTCTTGCTTCATCAATGCGGCCTTTGTTAATTAACCATCTTGGTGATTCTGGCGTTCCAATTCGTAGGAATAAAATGATCACTGATGGAATTGTCGAAGAAGCTAACATCCAGCGCCAAGCATCTGGTCCTAAAGCTTGCAACCATAGTCCAACGAATGTTGAAACAACATAACCAATTGTCCAAATAACACTAAATGATCCTAGTAATACTCCACGATGCTTTTTTGGTGCGAACTCTGCTAACATTGTATGACCAACGCTATAGTCTCCTCCAATTCCGATCCCAATTAATAGTCGTAGAATAAATAACTGCATTGGACTATCTACAAAAAATTGAAGTAATGAAGCGATTGTAATGAGTACAAAGCTTAAAACAAATATTTTTTGTCTACCGATAATATCTGATACCCATCCTAGAACTAAACTTCCTAAGAATAGCCCAATTAAAGCGGAGCTGCCGATTAATCCAAGCCAAAATGCATTAAGATGCATTTGGGGAGTAAGTAATGTCAGTGCTGTTCCAATGATTCCGAGAATATAACCATCATTAAAATGTGCTCCAAATGTAAGTCCAGCCATTTTAATGTGGAACTTATTAAGTGGCGCATCATCCATTTTTATCGTTTGGTTTACGTTCATCTCGTTTCCCCCTTAGTAATAGTAGTGTAACAGTTTTTTCATAAAATACTTTTAACTCTTTTATCGAAAAGTGAAAAATAAAATAAGAGCATGAAAATTTTAGTATGTAATGGTAGCGTTTTCAGATAAAAAGAAAAAAAGTGAATGAACCTGAGATAGAGTTCATAATATGAACAACTTTTTTCATAATGTGAAATATAAGATGAGTATAAAGTGTAATTCACAAAATTGTCAAATTTTTTTCGAGTATTTATTTTTATCTTAAAGAAGATTAGACGAACATGCTTAAATAGTTTTGAACGAAACACAACGTTTTAAAAGCAAATAAAAAAGGCATCTGAATAAAACCATTCGGATGCCTTTTGATTACAATCATAGAAATTTTAACTTGCTAATTTTTATGATTAATCAAGATAATTTGTAACTTGTTGACAAGTAGAAATTAATAAATCAATTGATGATAACATTTTCTCTTCTGTAAAACGAAAACTTGGTCCACAAACACTTATGAACGCAACAAGGTTTTGAGCTTTGTCATACACTGGTGCAGAAATACCGTTTTCATTTTCATCTAGTTCGCAAATCGAAGTGCCAAATCCCCTTTCTCGAACACTATTAAGTTCATTACGTAATTGCTCAGGGTTTGTAATTGTATAAGGAGTCAACTTTTCCAAAGGTTTTTCCAAAAATATATCTAATTCTTTTGGTGGAAGCTGGCTTAAAAGAATCTTTCCATTTGAAGTACAGTGTAAAGGTAGAAAAGCATTCACATAATCTACAACTAACCTAACACTGTTTTCTGGATCAATTTGTTCAATTGTTAGTGTTCCATTTTGTTTAGGAACGCTTAAAAGAACAGTTTCCTGAATTTCCTCTTTTAATTTCTCCATACTTTTACTTGCGCGTCTGACAAGAGACCCGTATTGCGGAACTTTAGACGCAAGGTGATTTACCGCATATCCAAGCTGGTAGCCCTTAGTCTCGGGGTCACGCTCCACAAATCCATGGTTCTCAAGAGTTCCAATAAGTCTCCATGCAGTTGTTCGATTCATGTCTGATATTTCAGCTAGATTCCCAATAGAGATTGGAGTTTCACTATCAGCCACGATCTTTAATAATAAAAGTGCGCGATCTACTGCTTGTACTGATGAAAGGTCTTGCTTTGAACTTTTTTGGTTTTTTACTTCGCTATTTATCTTCATGTTAAACATTATAGCTTAATTGCAAATTAAAAAAACAATAATAAATAAATTTCCAATAATTTAATTATTTATTTGACACAGCTAATTTTTCAGACTTATAATCTAGTTAAAGTTCTTATCGTGAACTATAATGTTCATAATACGAACATTAGATAATTGAACAATCACCTCAATAAAGAATCAGCGAGGAAAGTTGGAATAAGGATCTAAATCATCTTCATAGTAAATTACTAAAACGTTTTCATTAAAAATGTTTAGAAAACTCTTCATAAAAGGTGGTGATTTTCATTAGTGTCATTGAGAACCAAGAAATACGAAAAGAAGTTGATTCTTTTGGAACTGTAGAAATATCAAATCAGTTCTTATACGGGATTCAAACAGTTCGTGCAGTACAAAATCTCTCATTCTCTGGAAAAACATTAAGCCAGTATCCAAAGTATATTGAGTCACTTGCAATCGTTAAAAAAGCTGCTGCAATTACAAATATAGAAACAGGTGCAATAGATGAATCCATTGGTTCATTTATTTTACAAGCCTGTGATGAACTAATTTCCGGTAGACATTTTGACCAATTTCCAGTTGATATTCTCCATGGCGGTGGAGGAATTGGTACAAATATGAACATTAACGAAGTCATTGCAAATATAGCGAATGAATTAAACGAAGGAATGAGAGGAACGTATTCACCTATTCATCCAAACGATGATGTGAATGCTTCTCAATCTACTTCTGATGTCTGTCATACCGCCATGAGACTTGCCATTATGAAAGAGTTTGAACAACTCAACTTAGTATTAAGTGAAGTTCAAACTACAATCGAAAAAATGGTCGATTCATTTATAGAAATTACAACAATTTCAAGAACATGTTTGCAAGATGCGATAAGAATTCAATTAGGTGATTTTATTAGCGGATATGCCGCAATGTTATCTAGAAGACAGCAGTTACTTAAACAAAGTGTAATCGAGTTGAAGAAAGTAAACTTGGGTGGCACTGTAATTGGAACAGGAACTGGCGCATCGACAATGTATCAAGATTTGGTTATTCATAATCTTTCAAAAGTTGCTGGTTTTCAGCTTCAAAAGCGTGAAAATTTAATTGATGCTGCTCAAAACATAGATGATCTAGCAAATGTTTCAAATCAATTAACATTACTTGCAACATGTCTAATCAAAATGGGGAAAGACTTGAGATTATTATCTTCTGGGCCGGAAGCCGGATTTTCGGAAATTATTCTACCATCTGTAATGGCTGGTTCATCTTTCTTCCCAGGAAAAGTAAATCCTGTAATACCAGAAACATTGATCCAAAGCTGCTTCCAAGTTTTAGGCTGCGACAGAGTTGTACAGGCAGCTTTAGAGCATGGCGAATTAAATTTAAATATTTTTGAAGGTGTAGCTGGAGCAAATATTATAGATGCAATAAAGATGCTAGAAAAAGCACTCAACCTATTTTACGAGAAGTGTTTGGAAGGCATAAAAGTTAATAAAGAAAAATGTAAAGAGTACGCAAATAGTTTAATTCCTTCTGTAGTTGAATTAAAGGAGAAGCATGGTTATTCGTTTGTTTCGAAATTAATGAAGGAAAAGGGTAAGAACGGCGTAAAGGAATTATTAAATGGAGGAGGACTTGAAAATGACTAAAGTAGAGAATAAAAAACATTTTGAAGGTATCGAACAACCAAAATTAGAATGGGCAAAAGAGTGGTTACAAGAAACGAAGAGACTATATATCAATGGTGAATGGGTAGATAGCAGTAGTGATGAAGAAATTGAATCGATTAATCCAGCAAACGGAAAAGTGATCGGAAAAATTCAAGGTGCTACAAAAGAGGATATTGATAAAGCGGTTGAGGCAGCTCGTGAGTCATTTGATCATGGCCCATGGCGTAAAGTAACTCGTAAAGAAAGAGCAAAAATTCTACGTAAGATTAGTGAGCTTATGAAAGAGCATCAAGCAGAACTAGCTACTTTAGAAGCATTGGATAACGGAAAACTATACACAGAAGCATATAATGACGACGTTCAGGAAGCATTAGAAATGTTCGAATATTATGCAGGCTGGACTGATAAATACTATGGTGAAAATAACCCAGTTGAAGGCGACTTTTTAAGTGTAACAACAAGAGATCCAATTGGTGTTTGTGGACAAATTGTACCATTTAACTTCCCGATTGATATGGCTGCATGGAAGCTTGCTCCTGCTCTTGCAATGGGGAACACAGTAATCTTAAAGCCGTCTAGTACGACATCTTTTTCAGCTATTAGACTATTTGAAATTATTGACGAGGCTAATATTTTACCTCCGGGCGTTCTAAATCTAATACTAGGTAAAGGGAAAATTGGTTCACATATTTCTCGTCATATGGGCGTTGATAAAGTTTCCTTTACTGGAAGTACAGGTGTGGGAAAACAGCTTGTTCACGATTCAGCAGACTCTAATTTAAAACCAGTTACACTTGAGCTTGGTGGAAAGTCGCCAAACATTATCTTTAGTGACGCTCCAGATGTGGACGCAGCAATTGAACGTTCTTTCTATGGATTATTTACTCACAAAGGTGAGAAATGCTCTGCACCAACAAGATTATTTGTTCAACGTGATATTTATGAAAAAACAGTTAATCGTTTAGCAGATTATGCTAATAGTTATAAATTAGGTGACCAATTTGATCCGGAATCAAATCAAGGTGCTCAAATTTCAGAATCGCATATGGAAAGTATTTTAGGCTACATCAAAAGCGGGATTGAAGAAGGTGCTCGTCTTGCTGCTGGTGGAAAAAGGGATCTGACTGGCGAAAATGCAAACGGATATTTCGTTCGCCCAACTATTTTTGCAGATGTACATAATAAAATGACAATTGCTCAAGAAGAAATTTTTGGTCCAGTCCTTTGCGTTATTCCATTCGATACAGAAGAAGAAGTAGTTGAAATGGCAAATGACACAATTTATGGTTTAGCTGCCGGCTTATGGACGAATGATGTATCACGTGCGAATCGCGTAGCTAAAAAATTAGAGGCTGGAATGGTGTTTGTTAATAAATATGGATGTTATGACTTTGCTAGTCCATTCGGTGGATGGAAACAAAGTGGCTGGGGTAAAGAATATGCCATTCATTCATTACAATCTTACACAAAAACAAAAGCAATTTGGTTTGCTTACTAAAATAAAAGGGTGAAATAAAGATGAAAATGAAAGCAGCAGTAATGAACGCACATGGTGAACCACTTATTATTAAAGATGTTGAACTAGCTGAGCCTAAAGCAAATGAAGTACTTGTTAAAATAGCAGCAACTGGTGTTTGTCATAGTGATCTAAACGCATTAGATGATACTACAACACCTATTCCGACTATTCTTGGACATGAAGGGGCAGGAATTGTAGAAGCTGTTGGCCCAAATGTAAAAAATGTAAAACCAGGTGATAAAGTAGCATTAAGCTGGGTTCCATATTGTGGAACTTGCGAGTTCTGTATAACAGGAGATGTTCATTTATGTGAATCAGCATTTGGACCAATGTTCGATGGTACATTGCTTGATGGGACTTCTCGCTTAAGCTGTGATGGGGAAAAAGTTTACCATAACTCTCTATTATCTACTTTTGCTGAATATACTGTTGTTCCTGAAATGTCATGTGTAAAAATTCCCGATGAAATGCCACTTGCTCAAGCATCATTAATCGGTTGTGGTGTTGCAACAGGCTACGGTGCAGCAGTCAATGCTGCTGGTGTTAAGCCAGGTTCATCTGTAGCAGTATTTGGAATCGGCGGAGTAGGCGTTAATGCGATTCAAGGAGCTAAAATCGCAGGTGCTTCAAAAATTATTGCGTGTGATGTTAAAGAATCTAATCTTGAGATTGCGAAAAAGTTTGGAGCAACACATACTGTCAATGTAGCTGAAGAAAATGCAGAAGAAAAACTAAAAGAATTAACTGGTGGATTTGGCGTTAACTATGCAATTGATTGTACGGGAAATACAAATGCAGCTGAAAGTGCTTGGAAAGGGACAAGAAAAGGTGGAACAGTAGTAGTTGTTGGTGCTTTCAATCCTTCTAAAGTTCTTAACTTACCAGCTGGTGGTTTCCATCGCGTTGGAAAAGTACTTAAAGGAAGTTTTTACGGTGATACACAACCTTTTAGAGACTTCCCAATCATTTCTAAATTATATTTAGATGGAAAATTTAATCTAGATGATCTAGTTTTAGATCGAATCAAGTTGGATGATATTAACTCAGCATTTGATTCCTTCCATGATAGTTGCTGTGTAAATGTAGGTAGAACAGTTATTGAATTTCCAATTGATGAAGAGTCTAGCTTATCTTTAGTAGGTTCTGCAGGACAAGAGTCTAAGTAATTTAAAATATTAATTATAATAATCCATTTTGAAGACTAATAAAACTAAAATTTATTAGTCTCTGAAATGGATTTCTTCTATTATATAATGATTTTACGATAGAGCTCTTTCGCAACAGCTGGTTCCTTTGTACCGTGAATAATTGCACGACCGTCTTTAAATAAAACAATTCGGTGATCTTCAAAGGTACATGCTAATAAATACGGATTTACAATCAAATCATTTACTAATCCTATTAATCTTTCAGAAAGATCTCGTAGTGACGGAACATTAGTAGAAGATAAACTCAATTGGACAGCATCTCTTCCACATAATACATATGACTTCATTTGATGATCGTCGTTTAAATATGGATAACTTCTGGTCGGACCACATGTTGGACAATTATGATTCTTTAATCTTTCGATGTTTATATCAGACTTTTCATGCTTCCAAATATCAATCGATTGTAAGATTGGTGAAAGTTCATAGTTTGTAAGATATTGCATGGCATAAGTGACTTGGTACGCAGCAATCATTTGTACAATTGGACTAATGACTCCGACTGTGTCACAAGTCATATTTAATGTTGGTATATGATTTAATAAACAGTTAAGACAAGGAGTTTTTCCCGGAATAATTGGAAAAGAAAGCCCATAGCTCCCAACACAAGCACCAAAAATAAATGGGATTCCATGCTTAATTGCAGCATCATTAACAACCATTCTAGTTTCAAAATTATCTGTAGCATCTAGAATAATTGTTTGATCTTTAATAAGTTCTTCAATATTAAGACTAGTAATATCAGTTATAAAACTATTAATTGTTACTTCACTATTAATCTGTTGTAGTCGATTTTTAGCTGCAATTACTTTAGGTAGTTTATTTTTAGCATCCTCCTCTGTATAAAGGGATTGCCTTTGTAAATTACTCCATTCAACATAATCGCGGTCAACAATTGTTATATTTCCTATGCCAGCCCTTACAAGCATTTCTGCAATAGACGAACCAAGTGCACCAACACCAATAATGATGGCACTGGCTTTTTGTAAGTTTAATTGACGATCTGTTCCTAGAAATAATTCTTGTTTTGCATAGCGGTTTATCAAGAATTCACCAACCCTGTGATTGGACTACTAGCTACACCATAATTTTTTTCGTCAATTCTTCCAGCTTCAAATCCAAGTCTTCCTGCTTCAATAGCAAGCTTCATTGCAACCGCCATTTTTACTGGATCCTTCGCGTTAGAAACCGCAGTGTTCAAAAGAACTCCATCAGCACCTAGTTCCATTGCATAAGCTGCATCCTTTGGCGAACCGATTCCAGCATCGACTATGACAGGTATATTTGATTGTTCAATAATAAATTTAAGATTTAATGGATTAATAATTCCTTTTCCAGAACCAATTGGTGATGCTCCTGGCATAATCGCATGGACACCAAGTTCTTCTAGTCTTCTTGCTAACACAACATCATCAGAAGTATAAGGTAACACAATAAATCCTTCATTCAATAGCATTTCTGATGCCTTCAATGTTTCAATTGGATCAGGCAATAATGATTTGTCACAACCAATTACTTCTACCTTTATCATATCGCACAAGCCTGACGCTTTTGCTAATCTTGCAATTCTAACAGCCTCTTCAGCAGTTTTTGCACCAGCTGTATTTGGTAATAATTTATATTTTGCTAGATTTAATTGTTCTAGAAAATTAGGCTGTGATTCTTCAAAAATATTCATTCTTCTAACAGCGAAAGTAAGGATCTCCGCTTCCGAAACTTCAACTGCTTCTTTTTGTACTTCAAAGGAAGGGTATTTACCTGTTCCTAATAATAATCTTGAGTGAAATGAATGATTTCCTATTTTCAACATGATTAACCTCCACCTACAAAATGTATTAATTCTACCTGATCCCCATTAAAGAGATGAGTTAAAGCATACTGCTCTTTATAAATAATTTCTTCATTTACCTCGACAATAACGATTCGGTTTTCTAGCTGGTATTCATTAAGTAAATCTTGAATTGTAAAAGTTTTACTCGAAACTTCTACGTTCTTTCCGTTTAATCTTATTTCCAAGTGTTTTACACCTCACAAACATTTAAATTAACGACTAACTTTAAACGCCTCAATCCAGTCTCTATCAACTTTCCTTTTAAGAATCATATCCCGAATTAATTTTCCAGTTGCTGGTGCAAGTAATATACCATTTCGAAAATGGCCGGTTGCAAATAGGATTTGATCATCTTCAGGGTGCATGCCAATAAAAGGATTATGATCAAGTGTTCGCGGTCTTAGTCCCGCCCAAAATGAATCAATTTTCATATCTTCAATTTCGGGAAGCATTTTTTTAGCACTTTGTATTAATGATTCAATGCCACCTAAGCTAGGGTTTTCATCCCATTCGTTATCAACCATCGTAGCCCCGATGACAAGGCGGCCGTCATTTCTTGGAACAATATAGTTTTGTTCATGAAAAAGAGTATGCTTTAATGCTACTTTTTCGCTTTTTACGGAAATGCATTCACCTTTAACAGGAATAATTTCATGATTTAACCCTAGCTGTGCAAACAAGGTATTACTCCAAACGCCACTTGCAACTACAATGTTTTTGGCTTCAAACTCACCGTTTGTTGTTTTAAGTAAATAATGTGTATCAGTTTTTTGAATCCCAAATACATGAGTATATTCGAAAATAGAAGCCCCTAAAATCTGAGCACTTTTGGAAAATGCATTACAAACAGAAACAGGTAATACATTTACGTCATCCTCAATATAGGCTGCGCCAATTATGTTTGGATGGATGCCGGGGATCTGTTTTTTTAACTCCGCATGGTTATACCAAAGTGCTGAAGTTTGAGTGAGTAGTGGTGTTAATTGTTTTTTTTCTAAGTCGGTATAAGCTAGTTTGAATATGCCACCTTTTTTAAGTTCAATATCAATACCGCTTAATTCTTTCAACTCTTCTTGAAGGTGAAAATAAGATAGCTGGCTACTTCTAGCAAAAGTAAAAAATGACTCGGACTGATCCCACTCGGAATGGGCACCGAGCATCCCCGCAGCTGCCTTTGTCGTTTTTTGACCAACTTGATGTCCTTCTAAAACTGCGACATTAATGTTTTCTTTCGCTAGATAATAAGCAATGGAACAACCAATAATGCCACCCCCAATTACGACGACATCAAATCTCTTGTTCATAAGTCAGTTTACACCTTTCAAAATATTGCAGCGCAGCATCTAGTGGGTTTCGAGAAGAGAAGATTCCAGACATTACAGCTATGCCATCAATCTTGTTCTCCTTTAAAACTTGGATATGCTCAGGCAATATACCGCCTACTGCGTAGATTGGTATAGTCAGAGTTTTTTTCATTTCGGGTATGATTTCAATCCCATTTGGAGTTAGACCAGCTTTACACTTTGTTTCAAAACAATGACCGTAAAGGGCATAATCAGCCTGATCACTTTCAGCTTGGATTGCTTCAGTAAGCGTGTGGACTGATTTTCCTACTCGTAAGTTAGGAAAATATTCTTTTACATCAACAAGAGGAAGGCCATGTCCCGGTAAGTGTATATTTGATAGATTTGCGAAAATAGCAATATCTAAACGATCATTTAAAACGATTTTCTTCATATCGACTTTGTTCATTTTTAGTAGATTTAATAGTGATATTATTTCGATCGGTTTTTTTGATTTCTCGCGAATATGTACATAGTCGACTACATCGATTATTTGAATAATTTTGGAAGCAAGTACTTCGATTGAGTGCTGATCATCTGTAATTGCAATAAGTTCCATGCTCCAGCCTCTTTCATTAACAAAATTTTTTCAAACAAAAAAAACCACTTTCCTAAAAAAAGAAAGTGGTTACATTGCACACAAAATAAATAGAGAATGCGCCACTTTCCTACGCAGGTACTAGCCTGTTCAGGTTTTAAGGGTTTAAAAGTAACTACTCTATTCTCAGCCCTTATCAAGGGATCCCCTAGTGATGAATCTGTATGAAAATTAATCTTAGCATAGCATATAAAAAATAATATTCAATACTAAAATTTTTTTTACCTGTCCAAATATTTACCATAAATTGGGCTTGAAGCATAATGAAATCAAGTATTTAGACGAGTATAAAAAATACTAATAATTTTTTGAAATGAACGTTTCTGTAAAAATTTAGGAAATAAAAGCATTTACATTTTAAACTTGTGGGTTTATATTTAGTGTGAACAATTTAATCGTTAGACTAGGGGTGTCCAATTAGTTGGGCTGAGAGAGAAACGCATTTAAGTTTCTTAACCCTCAGGACCTGATCTGGTTCATACCAGCGTGGGGAAGTTAGAAATTTCTCATTAATGATGTCTAATCGTTAATGTAGTTTTGCTAACATTTTGCCGGGTCTTAAATATAAGATCCGGCTTTTTTCATGCTTAAAATGGATTGGATTTCGTCCTTTTTTAATCATTTAAAAAGGGGAATGAAATCAATGAACAATTCTGTAAATGAAATGAATTTTTCCATCATGTCTAGTTTTTCTGGTAGTAAAAAAGTTTATGTTGAAGGATCTAGACCTGATATTAAAGTACCGATGCGTGAGATTCAATTAAGTCCAACAACGGGTACTTTTGGCGAAGAAGAAAATGCACCAGTTAGAGTATATGACACTAGTGGACCTTACACAGATTCATCTAGCTCAGTTGATATTCGCGAGGGGCTTAAGCCAATCGGACAAAACTGGGTGATTGAGCGAAATGATGTTGAAGAATATGTAGGGCGTGAAGTGAAGCCTGAAGATAATGGATATAAAAAAGAATCAGATAAACATGAGGTTGAAATCTTTAAAGGGTTAAAAAGAAAACCATTGCGTGCAAAGGATAACGGAAATATTACGCAATTGCATTATGCTCGTAAAGGTATTATTACACCTGAAATGGAGTTTATTGCAATTCGAGAAAATAGATCAGCGGAATTTGTTCGTGATGAAGTTGCAAGAGGAAGAGCTGTTATTCCATCGAATATTAATCACCCGGAAAGCGAGCCAATGATTATCGGGCGTAATTTTCATGTGAAAATAAACGCCAATATAGGTAACTCAGCAGTTACTTCCTCAATTGAAGAAGAAGTAGAAAAAATGACATGGGCTACTCGCTGGGGAGCCGATACGATGATGGATCTTTCAACCGGAAAAAATATTCACACAACACGTGAATGGATTATCCGAAATTCTCCGGTACCAGTAGGGACAGTTCCAATTTATCAAGCACTTGAAAAGGTTAATGGAATTGCAGAAGACTTAAGCTGGGAAGTGTTTAGAGACACTTTAATCGAGCAAGCCGAACAAGGAGTAGATTACTTCACGATTCACGCTGGAGTACTATTGCGTTACATTCCATTAACTGCAAAACGAGTGACAGGAATCGTATCTCGTGGTGGGTCTATATTGGCTCAGTGGTGTTTAGCTCACCATAAAGAGAATTTCTTATATACGCATTTTGAGGAAATTTGTGAAATAATGAAGCGCTATGACGTAACATTCTCTTTAGGAGATGGTTTGCGCCCAGGCTCGATCGCCGATGCAAATGACGAAGCACAATTTTCGGAATTAGAAACACTTGGAGAGCTAACAAAAATTGCTTGGAAACATGACGTTCAAGTTATGATTGAAGGCCCGGGACATGTTCCAATGCATTTAATTAAAGAGAACATGGATAAACAACTAGAAATTTGTCAGGAAGCACCTTTTTACACATTAGGTCCACTAACGACAGATATTGCACCTGGTTATGATCATATAACGTCAGCAATCGGTGCAGCAATGATTGGTTGGTTTGGTACGGCGATGCTTTGCTATGTAACTCCGAAAGAGCATTTAGGTCTTCCAAATAAAGAAGATGTTAGAGTAGGGGTAATCACATACAAAATAGCAGCACATGCAGCTGACTTAGCAAAAGGTCACCCTGGTGCACAAAAAAGAGATGATGCACTTTCAAAAGCTCGATTTGAATTTAGATGGCGTGATCAGTTTAATCTTTCTCTTGATCCAGAAAGAGCAATTGAATACCACGATGAAACATTACCTGCTGAAGGAGCTAAAACAGCCCATTTTTGTTCAATGTGTGGTCCAAAATTCTGTAGTATGAGAATCTCACAAGACATTCGAGATATAGTAAAGCAAGAAGAACTTCAAAATGAATCAACCATTGAAGAAGGAATGAAAGAAAAAGCATTAGAATTTAGAAAAAACGGCGGAGAAATCTATCAATAAGGGTGTGAGCCTTATATGAATAGGGTAGAAGAAATCAAAAAAGAAATAAAGCAATTAGAAGAAAGTATGAATCAGTTAAAAATAGAACTGAAAACCATTCAAACAAATTGTGCCCACGATTTTCAACAGAAGGATACGATACAAGAATGCCTAAAATGCAGTTTGATTGAAAGCTTGTGCTGGTAATTTTTATAGATAAAGCAAAAACAAACCCCAATTTGGAGGTTTGTTTTTGTTTATAGGTTAAAGTTAATGCTCCGACAAACTATTGATTGAAACTTCTTCCTCTCGATCGGGTTGGCCGAGCGGATAAATTCTAGCAATTTCATTTGTTTCATCAACATGTTGAATATAAATCGGCACTCCATTGTATGTAACATTAGCCATTTCAGGTGAAGACGCAATTTCTTGAGCTCGTTGTTTATTCATACGTAACCTCCTCTAAATTATTAATTGAAACCAAACCTAACATATTATTAACCGATGGGTGATTGGGTATTCATATTATTTTTTGTAAAAAAAAACTCCTGTTAAATTTAACAGGAGTTTTATAGTTTTTAAAGATTACCAGTGATGTCCATATCCATATCCGTCAGATCCTGACCAGCAAGCTGCTCCAACAATGATTAATAAGATAAATAAAACAACAATCAAAGCAAAACCGTTAAGATGGTGATGTCCAGTACTCATTCATGTGACCTCCTTCATACGATATTAAGGGATGTAAACTCCCTTTAGGGTCATGTAACCAATTGTAAAAATTACAATTAGGAGAGGTGGATAATGTATCGTATGTTTTTTTACCAACTATGAAACTAGTCTATATTGTAATTAGGCTTTTACCTATGAAGTAAGTTTTTAAAGTTCAATTATATGGATTCTGTACTTACTTTACTTTAGGAAAAATTGCTGCATCAACTACATAAGCATGTTGGAAATTTGCCTAAATATAAGTTTATGGAGGCGGGATTGCTTTAAGTAAAATTATTGCTTAAACATATAATAATTAGAGACGAATTTATTCATTATGAGGGAGGAACGGCACTCTTTTTTTCATTTTTGATTTTACTTATAGTATAATAAGTATAAAACAAAATGCGAACAAATGTTTGTGTTTAGGCTTAGAGTGGACATCTGTTTAATGGAGTCTTAGTGTTTAGAGCATTGTCTAGAAATTCCAGTTGCTCGAAGGACAATTATGTGGCCAAACGAAACAACCCCTATAAACAATTATGAATAGCAGTAATATAGTATGGGAGGAAATGAAATGTTTCCATTAAAGAATTACTATGAGTCATTCATCAAGAAAGAAATCATTGGTACGAAAAGAGAAGCAGCGATTAAAAAGTTAAGTAATTTGCTAGCTTGCCATGTCATTAGTAAAGATACAGAGTCAGCTATTCATATTCGATACTTTACTTGTAATGAGCAAATGCAGCCGACAGATAAGTGGATTGGAACAATCGCTGTTAAAATAAAAAATGGCATCGTGATCGAAACCGCAATTTCACTCCCAAAAAACGATGAACCAAAATGAGGGAGATTTTTGATTTTTTTCAGCATAGGGTCAGTTTACCTCAATAAGAATCTATAGAAAGCTACGGTTAATTTAATGTTAACTAATGAAAGAGATGAGAAAAATGAATCAATTTGTTCTTGGCGGTAAACAAGGCATGCTCTACTTTTCTCGCATGGTAATCAGTTCGCAAATGAGTTAAAATCTTTTTTGAAAAATTGACGAAAATTATTACACTAAATATCTAAAAGTTAAAAAGACCTCTCCGTGAAAAGAAAGGTTTTAATGAAAACAAAAAAATTCCACTATAGAAATCTATAGTGGAATTTCATTATTTATGCAGATTGATTTGAATCTTTATCTAACTTTCTATTTCCGTTTAGTTTACTATTTTTATAACCGTATGCTGCGTAAATTACTAATCCGATTACTAACCAGATTGCGAAACCTTTCCAAGTAAATGATGAAAGTTGTAACATTAAATATACACAGAATACAACAGCTAATACTGGTACTACAGGTACCCAAGGAGTTCTGAATCCACGCTTTAATTCTGGTCGAGTTTTTCTTAAAACTAGAACACCAAGAGAAACAGCAGAGAAAGCGAATAGAGTACCGATATTTGTTAATTCAGCTAATTTACTTAATGGAATAAGGCCAGCAAATATTGCAACTAGTCCGCCAGTTACCCAAGTGCTTGTTACAGGAACTTGAGTTTTCTTGTTAACTTTTGATAATTTACCTGGTAATAAACCATCTTTACTGATTGCATAGAATAATCGAGTTTGTCCAAACATCATTACGATTAATACAGTTGTAATACCGATGATTGCACCAAGTGAAATGAAACCAGCAGCCCAATCTTGGTGAATAAATGTAAGTGCAAAAGCAACAGGGTCACTAACACCTAATTGACTGAAAGGAACGATACCAGTAAGAATTAATGAAACGACAATATATAAGACTGTACAAATTGTTAAAGCAGATATAATACCGATTGGTAAGTTACGTTGAGGATTTTTAACTTCCTCAGCAGCAGTTGATATTGCATCAAATCCAAAGTAAGCAAATACTACTACTGCAGCTCCAGCTGTTACACCATGGAATCCCATTGGCATAAATGGAGTCCAGTTATGCGGTTGAACGTACCAAACACCAACTGCGATAAAAAGTGCAACTACTGCCAATTTTATAATTACCATGATCGTGTTAAGTTTTGCAGACTTTTTAACACCTCTAGTAAGAATAAACGTTACAATCAAAACAATGATTACTGCCGGTAAATCAATATAAGTATGTTTAGAAGGGTCGAATGCACCTGTAACAGCTTTAGGGAAGTGTATTCCAAAACCACCTAATAAACTTTGGAAGTATCCAGACCATCCACTTGCTACTGCTGAAGATGCTAGTCCATACTCTAGAACCATGTCCCATCCTAATATCCATGCGATGACTTCACCAAAAGCAACATAACTATAAGTATAAGCACTACCTGCCTGTGGAATCATTGATGCGAATTCAGAATAACAAAGTGCAGCAAATGTACAAGCTAAACCTGCGATAATAAATGAAATAATAAGTGCTGGACCAGCATATTTGGCTGCTGCTACACCAGTTAATACGAAAATACCTGTACCGATAATAGCACCAATACCTAACATAGTAAGATCAAATGCTCCTAGAACTGGATTAAGTGAACTAGGCGAATTATTTGTAGCTGATTTTTTTCGAAATAAATTCATATGAGCCTCCTCTAATACGATATTTGTTAGTTTAATAATTTTCTAAGATGAGAGTTTTCTAATTTAACTATAAAAAATAGAAAATTCTGACAATTAACTACAAAGTTATATAACTGTGTCGCTTAAGTGATTTTTATAATAACACACTTATAAAAATATTCAAAGAATTTTTCGACTTTTTTTTCATTTTTTTGAAAATTTTGTAGTAATTTAGACATATTACTTAATACCTAAAGGTATGGTTTAAATAGCCTAGTTTGAATTTATGCCATTAGTAATGTCACTTCGATAGAGAGTTCATATTTCTAAAGGGTAAAGTGCAATCAGACAAAATCATTATATTTTTGGTATTTTTTTCAAAAATTAAATAAACCTCCTTAATAGAGGTTTATTTTTGGGCCTATATTATCATTTATTGTTCTCTTAAGTGACTTAATGATACTTCTTTATCATTTTGTGGTTGATCAAGGGGATAAATTCTAGCTGTGCCTTCATTTTTATTAACATGTTGAATATAAACTGGTACTCCTTCGCAAGTAACATTAATCATACCAGGTGCAGCTACAATTTCTAATGCTCTTTCTGTATCCATCATAATACCTCCTTAAATTACTAACCTATATTATCATTTACTTAGCAAAGTAATTGTATTCACTAGAAATTAGATCTTTTAAATGTATTATGTAATACAGATCTGATAAGAAAATTCCCTATCATTTTTTGAAAAACTTTAAATACAAAAAAACCACATTAAGATAATTTAATCCCATTTCTTAACTCGTTTCTTATCTTGTTGTATGATAGCAATAGAAGCTAAAAATAAAATTGAACTACACATAAAAATTAAGCAAAATAAACCAAAAAGTATTTGCATACTAGTTCCTCCTTTTCGTTATGAGAACAGAGTAAAGTATGGAACTAGTTTCAGAGCAAGAAAAAGTTTAGAAAAGGTGAGAATATGTCTAATATTAAGGATATTGCAAGGATAGCCGGAGTCTCGGTTACAACAGTCTCACGAGTTTTAAATAATGAACCTTATGTTAGTGAAGAAAAAAGAAAAGCAGTTTTGAACGCAATTGAGTTAACGAATTATCAAAGAAATCTTAACGCAGTTAATTTAAGCAAGGGAAAAACAAATCTAATTGGAGTCGTCATTCCGTTCTCGCATCATCCATATTTTGGGTTGCTAATTGATGGAATTGCGAATGAGGCGATAAAAAATAATAATAAACTAGTGCTATTTCAAACAAATTATGAAGAAAAGAGAGAATTTGAAGCATTAGAAATGTTACAGCATAAACAAATTGATTCACTTATTATTTGTTCAAGAACTTGTTCAATAAAAACGATTGAAGAGTATATGCAATATGGTCAAATCGTAATGTTTGAAGATACTAGAAACACTGGCGTTTCTTCAACTTTTATTGATCAATACAATTGCTTTATGATCGCGCTAGAATATTTATATGATAAAGGGCATCGGAAAATTGGATATAGCATAGGTCGTAGAACAGGTATGAATAGTAAACAAAGAGAGTCAGCCTATATTGATTTTCATTCTAAATATAATGAGCCAACAAATAACGACTTAGTATTTGATAATTGTTATTATTTCGAAGACGGTGAACGAGTTGTCCAAGCATTGTTAAAATTAAAAGATAGGCCAACAGCTCTGTTAGTAACAAGTGACCAAGTGGCTGCGGGCATACAAACTTGCTGCAATGAACATGGCATAGCTATTCCAGAAGATTTAGCTATTATCGGTTTCGATAATCAACCAATCGCAAAAGTAATGAAATTAACATCAGTCGAAATTCCATTACGCGAAGTCGGAAAGAAACTATTTAACCAAGCAATTAATTCTGAAATAACACAAGAAGAGATTGCGATAAAATTAGTTGAGCGACAGACTGTTTAATAAAACAAGCTAGTCAGGTACTAGCTTGTTTTTATTCGTGTTAGTGTAGTGCGGTCGGAAGAAAAAATCTCAAGCTGTTAATAAACTTGTGGAAGTGCAATTAAAAAGGCAAAAACTGCAATTAAATTTGTGAAACTGCAAATAAAAAAGGAAAATCTGCAAATAAAATAATCAAATCTGCAATTAAAATCTGGATAACTGCAAATAAGACCGCGAATCACCAAGAAATAGTGCGAATGAATAAGAAAAGTAGGGTTATTAACAATAAAATAGACCGGGGTCAACGGAGAAACTATGATTCGACCCCCTCTAGGCTCAGTCTGCACGATTTATCAACAATTATCGTTACTATATCAACAAAAACCACTATTATATCAACAAAAATAACCACGATATCAACAAAGTTCACATCTTTATCAACAAAGTTCACTAAGTGTTCGCCTTTTTCAAAATTCAGCAAGCCTTTTTATTTAATAACATGATTCCATAAAGGAGACTGTTCTCTTACAACTTCCATAAACGTACGAGCAGCGCGAGACTGCCATCTGTTTTTATGCCAAGACATAATTGTTGATACACTCCCTAAATTTGTATCCCAATTTATGATTTTCAGTTTGTTTTGCTGCATTTCACTTTGAACTGTTACGAGTGGTAGCATCGAAATTCCTAGTCCGCACATTACACATTGTTTAATTGCCTCCACACTCCAAAATTCCATTCCAGACTTAGTTGCGATGCCTTTGCTTCTTAGAAAAGCTTCAAAATAATCGCGATAGCTACCTTGTTCTGTGAGGATTATGTTTTCATTCGTATTTAGTTTAAACGATGAAAGTGTTCTAGTATCAGATTCTGGAGGAAGCAAAATAACAAGAGGTTCTTCGATAAGTGTTTCCATGTATAAATCGGAGTCCGTTAGTGGGGCCTGTAGGAAAAAGGCAATATCAAGATCTCCTCTCCGTAATTCATCTTGTAATTCCCAGCATGAACCAGATTTCATTAATATATTTACTTTTGGATTTTGCGATCGAAATGCTTGAATGATTTGTGGAAGACGATAAATCGTTAAAGATTCAGGTGCACCAATTTTTAATGTTACTACTTCTTCATTTTCCATTTGAAACACATCTTTTGCTTTCGTATAGAGCTGAATCATTTCAATCGCGTGAACTAGAAAATTTTCACCGACGTCAGTCAGTTGAACTTTTTTGCCAATACGGTCAAATAAAGGTACACCTAATTCTTGTTCAAGTGCTTGAATATGTGCGGTAATTGTAGATTGTGCATATCCGAGATGGACAGCGGCTCTAGAAAATCCACCCATATCCACAATTGACTTAAAGGTTACTAAATGACGGATTTCCATATAAACCTCCAATGTATCGAAATTTCCGATGGATTATATCGTAACTATTCATTTTACCGATTGAAAGTCGGTTCATATAATTAAAGTATACGAGATTACAATTTGTTTCAATAACTTTTGGAGGGATAATGATGAGGAATCGAAAAATTGGTTTTCTGTTGCTCAGCGGATTGATGATTGGACCTATTTTAGGTTCGGGAATTATTATTTTACCACCCGCAGTGTATGAAACTGCTGGGAATTATGCTATTTTTGCATGGATTATTATGCTTGGATTAAGTTTAATTTTTGCACTAATGTTTGGTAAATTAAGTTTGATGATCCCGGGAGATTCTGGAGTGCCATTAGCAGTTGAACGTGCATTTGGTACACAAATAAAAAATCTTTCAGCCATTTTCTTTTTATTAGCAGTTTGCTTTGGGCCTATTGCCGTTACAGGTACGGCAGGTCATTATTTACAATTACTGACGAATCAAAGTTTTTTCAATGAAAAGTGGCTAGCTTTAGGAATCGTATGTTTTGTTTACATCATTTTAACGAGAAGTATAGCTGATATTGGTAAATTTGCGTTTTTCATGTCTAGCTTTATTGTTGTGACATTGATAGTCGGGAGTGTTCACACATTATTTACAGTTGATGGAAGCTTCACTTTAGAAAGTCCCATTACTGTTTCTAATTTTGGGGAAAGTTTACTTTTATTATTTTGGGCTTTAATTGGGTGGGAAGTAATCGGTAGCTATTCTTTAGAAGTAAATACTCCTGAACGAACAATTCCAAGAGCTGTAATATTGAGTTTTTCTATCATAGCAGTTGTCAGTTTAACAGTCGCATTTGCTTTTCAGTGGATTCACTCTAAAAATGGAGATAGTATGGATCAATCTTTAGCACCGTTACTTCAAAGTTTATTTGGAAGTTGGTCAACTCCAATTATTTCATCAATTACAATTGCACTTTGCATTAGTACAGTGCTATTAGTAATCGGAGCAGTATCAAGACTAATCACCGATCAAGCAAAAAATGGTTTATTACCTTCTTGGCTTTCTTTTAAAAATAAAAATAATGTAGCAACTCGTTCATTATTTATTTTGTTCTGCGTTCACATTATCGTATTTATCCTTTATTATAACGGTTTTCTTAGTATACAAACTCTTGTAGCAATTGCTAATGCATTCTTTCTATGTAACGCTTTACTAGGAGTTTTAGCTTGTTTTCGATTATTTGATTCTGTATTTTTTAAAATCGGTTCATTACTTTTAGCAGTGTGCTTTTTAGGAATACTCTTGTTTTCTTCACCAATTATTCTTGGAGTGATCACATTAATTTCAATGTACTTTATTTGGCTTCAAAAAAGAGATTCCAAACAACATGATCATATTCTACAGGTTGGAAATGAATAAAAGGATAGTAAAGAAACTTCAATCAAAAGAAGTTTCTTTTTTTTTGAAAAAGTAATAATAATTCCTTTTTATGTATATTTATGTTTAATGAAAAAATGGTAGTGTCTATAAAACAGACCAGTTTTCTTGAGATGAAGACAAGTTTAATCAATCCATATTTTTATACTAAGAGTGAGTATAGTGGTAGGAGTTGTTTTGTTAGAGTTGTGTATTTTTAAAAAATAAATATAGGGTTATTACTTATGGAAATGATTGTGAATGGCTAATATAGCACATATGAATCTAAAGTTTTTTAGTGAAATATGATTAAGGAATATTTGGATAATCGTGACAAAACGATATAACGGTAAAATGTAAATGTGTATATATACTTGATAAAAATATAGTCTGATTCTAAGAAAAATCGTTGCATTTCTAGAAGAATATTTTTTGCTCTTTGTATCACATTTTCAAGTTGAAATTGTTTCATTGTTTCCTTTAATAATTAATATTTATACATTTTTTCTATTTATTTCCAATCCGTTTAGAAAAATTAAAGATAGAATTATCATTTAAGAAATTAAACAATAAAAACGGAAAAACTCGAAAAAAAATAGAGCGAGAAAAATCCATATTCCATATGGTTTTATGCCTTAATTTTGTTTTATTTTAAATAGTTTTTTAAAAAAATAAAGTCATAATTTCTTTACATTCAAAAAATTGCTCGTTATAATGAAACCAAATTTGATAATTAGTGTGTCCTTCGGGGTCGGGTGAAAATCCCAACCGGCGGTGTTGTATATTTTTATACTAAGCCCGTGAGCTTCATATAGATTTTTTATATGTTGCTGATCTAGTTAGAATCTAGAGCCGACAGTATAGTCTGGATGGGAGAAGGATGGAGTGCATATATGGATAGTTGTTTGTTTTTTTTCAAATTTACTACTCATATAGGCTTAGTTTGTTGTGCTTAATTAGTAGGTACAACAATAGACGTGCTACAATACTGTCTTTTAACAGATACATATTGTACTAGCGTTTATTTAAGTATGCTTCCTTTCTTAAACATCTATTGCCCCTTAGGAGTTTTCTAAGGGGCTTTTTCACTTTTTCAAATTAATTTGAATTAGAAGGTGTGATAAGGTGGATCAACTAGTTATGAAATTAGAGCTGGATCTTACAAAGTCATTTATTGGACTTGAGTGTAATACGCTTCTTTGGAATGAGGTGACAAAACTTGTTTACTGGAATTATTGAGGAAATAGGAACAGTAAAAAATATCGTAAAAAAAGGTAAAACTTTAGTGTTAACAGTTGAAGCATTACAGATTCTTGAGGATGTTCATCTAGGAGACAGTATCTCTGTTAATGGTGTTTGTTTAACTGTTACCGATTTTACTAAAAATGAATTTTCTGTTGATGTTATGCCTGAAACATTTCAAGCATCTAATCTAAATACTTTGGCCTCTGGTCAAAAAGTAAATTTAGAGCGAGCAATGGCTGCTAACGGTAGGTTTGGTGGGCATATTGTATCTGGACATATTGATGGTACAGGTAAAATAGTGGCCGTTAATTCAATGGAAAATGCTGTGGTCTATAAAATTAATATTCCGAGTCGATTTGCTAAATATTGTATTCAAAAAGGTAGCATAACGATTGATGGTACAAGTTTAACAATATTTGAAGTTGAAACTGATCTTGTAATGATTTCTTTAATTCCTCATACTCGCTCACATACAATTTTAGGTAGTAAAAAAGTTGGAGACGTTGTTAATATTGAATTTGATTTATTAGGTAAGTATGTCGAGAAAATGCTTGGTATGGCTGAGAAGAAAAAGGAATCTTCAATAACAACTTCATTTTTATCTCAAAATGGTTATATATAAAGGAGTAGGCTCATGTTCTCTAAAATAGAAGAAGCAATTGAAGACTTGAAAAATGGAAAAATAATTATTGTTTGTGATGATGAAGACAGGGAGAATGAAGGAGATTTTGTTGTCATAGGAGAATATGCAACTCCTGAAAATATTAATTTTATGGCTACATATGGTCGTGGATTAATTTGTGCGCCGGTTTCTGAAAAAATAGCAAAGAAGCTAGATTTATATGAAATGGTAGCAAAAAATACAGATTCTCACGGTACTGCTTTTACAGTAAGTATCGATCATGCTGATTCTACTACTGGTATTTCGGCATTTGAACGTTCTCATACTGTTTTGCAAATGTTAAATGAGGAATCAACTGGAGCAGATTTTAAAAGACCTGGGCATATGTTTCCACTTGTCGCTAAAAACGGAGGCGTTATTGAGCGACCAGGTCATACTGAAGCAGCAGTGGATTTAGCTCGAATGGCCGGTTCAAAAGAAGTTGGTGTCATTTGTGAAATTATGAATGATGATGGAACGATGGCAAGAGTGCCAGATTTAATTCAAGTCGCAAACAAGTTTAATTTAAAAATGATTACGATTAAAGATTTAATTCATTATAGACGTGAAACTGAACAACTTGTACAAAGAGAAGTTGAAATTAAATTACCAACTGATTTTGGTGATTTTAAAATGATTGGATATACAAATGAAATCGACGGTAAGGAACATATCGCGATTGTAAAAGGTAAAGTTGACGATGGTGAGCCAATACTTGTACGTATTCATTCGGAATGTTTAACGGGCGATGTTTTCGGATCATGTCGTTGTGACTGTGGACCTCAGTTACAATCCACACTATCGATGATTGAAGAGGCTGGAAAAGGCCTAATTGTTTATATGCGCCAAGAAGGTAGAGGAATTGGATTACTCAATAAGTTACGAGCATACAAATTACAGGAAGAAGGCTTTGATACGGTTGAAGCAAATTTGAACTTAGGATTTGATGCCGATTTAAGAGATTATGCAATAAGTGCTCAAATTATTAAAGATTTAGGTATAGCGAGTATCGATTTAATAACGAATAATCCAGTTAAAATAGATGCTCTAGTATCTTATGGAATACAGATAAATCATCGAGTACCAATTCAAACTGAAATGAAAATGGAAAACGAAAAATATTTAAATACAAAAATAGAAAAAATGGGACATTTACTAAACTATTAAAAATGGGAGAGATTAAGATGAAATTTGAAGGAAATTTAGTAGGATCTGGACTTAAAGTTGCGGTAATAGTAGGACGTTTTAATGAATTTATTACATCTAAATTACTTGGTGGTGCACAAGATGCATTAGTTCGTCATGGAGTAGAAGAATCAGACATTGATGTTATTTGGGTACCAGGAGCATTTGAAATTCCATTAATTGCAAAGAAATTAGCAGATTCAAAAAAATACGATGCAATCATCACACTTGGAACAGTTATTCGTGGGTCAACTACTCACTATGATTACGTATGTAACGAGGTAGCAAAAGGTGTTGCTGCTATTACACTACAAACTGGAGTACCTGTCATTTTTGGCGTATTAACAACTGAAAATATTGAACAAGCGATTGAAAGAGCGGGAACGAAAGCTGGTAATAAAGGCTGGGATGCTGGTATTTCTGCAATTGAGATGGCAAATTTATTAAGAGCTATTAACTAAGCATATATAATAGAAGAAACTAGTTAAAGAGAGGGGAATTTTCCCTCTCTTTTTTGTTTAATATTTGACAATCGGATAAGGAGTTAAGCTAAAAAATAAAAGGATTTGCGCTTATTTTAATATCAATAGATTTCACAAACTTTTAATAATATGTTCCATTTGTTTATAAGTAAAACTGATAAGATTTGATTATAGTATTGAGGTAATAGATCGAGTGAAACCATAAATTTTTATATTGAACAACAGTAAACAAGGAGGTGAATCCGTAAATATGTATTTAAAAGTAAAAACAAGAAATGAATTAGAGAATATGTTAATTGAACGACAATCCAATCTCTTATTTGGATATAAAATCATCAGCCGAGGTGAAGCAACCGAAGATGAACTGGCTCAAGTAATGAAACAGTTAGAAAAAGAAATTGATATTCTAGAAAGGAAATTAAAGTGAACACCTTAATTAATCATAAAGGTGTTTTTTTTAGTAAATAACAATCTGAATATTTGTTTAATCTTCTTAATTTGTGGTAGTGTAAATTTTAGTAGAAATATTTTTGGAGGTAGACGTTAAATGTTATTTTTACTAATTTTAATATTACTAGTTATTATGATCATAACGTTTTTAAATACATATCCGCATTTTGGTAAGCGATATTCAAAAGAACAAATGGAAACTTTCCAGACTTTAGATCATTATGAAAAAGGTAAATTTATAAACCAAGTTCCTACGAGTATGAGTATGGATTTTAAAACAAATATTTCTATGATTAGAGATTTTGCTAAGAAAAGCCCGAATCGAAAACCTAAAAATGGTATTCCAATGGAGAAAATCGATGCTTCAGCATTTTATTCAAAAAATAAAGATGCTAAAATTACTTGGTTTGGCCATTCGGCGTTATTAATTGAAATCGAAGGTAAAACGATTTTAGTTGACCCAATGTTTGGGAACGCACCAACACCATTTCCACAATTTGGCGGTAAGAGATATAGTGGTGGATTGCCGATTGAGATTAGTGAATTACCAAAAATAGATGCCGTCATTTTATCGCATGATCATTATGACCATTTGGATTACGGTACGATAAAAAAAATCAAACAGAAAGTAGATCGATTTATTGTTCCTCTAGGAGTAGGTAGTCACTTAGTGAGCTGGGGTGTCCCTAAAGAGAATATTTCTGAACATAATTGGTGGGAAGAATTTAAGTTTGAGCATTTAACATTAGCTTGTACTCCTGCAAGACATTTCTCTGGAAGAAGTTTGACGGATCGTAACAGTACTTTGTGGTGTTCATGGGTCATCATTGGAGAGAAAACGAAAATCTACTTTAGTGGAGATAGCGGTTATGCACCACATTTTAAGGAAATTGGTGAAAAATATGGTCCGTTTGATCTAGCGCTAATGGAGTGCGGTCAATACGATAAGCGATGGTCTGCAATTCATATGTTACCGGAAGAAACTGTTAAAGCATTTATCGATGTAAAAGGTGAGGTTCTTGTACCAATTCATTTTGGTGCTTTTACATTGGCATTTCATGATTGGAATGATCCGATTGAACGAGCTGTAAAAGCGGCTAAAGAAAATGGGGTAAAGTACTCGACACCTAAAATAGGTGAAACAATCAATCTAAGCACAGGTGAATTCCCTAATTCTATTTGGTGGAAGTAAGTTTGAAATTTAATATTAATTTAAAGGGATGGGATCTAGTGGAAGGATTAAAAGAAAGTGCGCAAATCATTCAAGATTTAATTTTTGAGTTAGGCTATTCAAATAAAGTCATAGAACTTCCAAATAGTGCAAGGACTGCAAAGGAAGCAGCGGATGCATTAAATTGTGAAGTGGCTCAAATAGCTAAGTCTATTATATTTAAAATAGAAAGCTCAAATAGCCCTGTATTAGTAGTAGCAAGTGGTATAAATCGAGTTAATGAGAAACAAATAGAGCAAGTTCTAAATGATCAATTAGGGAAAGCAGATGCTGACTTCGTGTGTGAACAAACAGGATTTGTAATCGGAGGAGTGGCACCAATTGGCCACAAAAATCCAATAATCACCTTTATTGATGAAGATCTATTACAGTATAGTGAAGTATGGGCTGCAGCAGGCCATCCAAAAGCAATTTTTCAGTTAACACCAACAGAACTGATTGAAATGACAAAAGGTAAGGTTGTAAAAATTAAATAATAGAATACATGACTTTAATCGTTTAGGCACATACAAGTGTAATAAATCAGTTTTTGATTTACTATACTTAAATGTGTCTTTTTTTTATTGGGAATTTTTACCTTTAAGAAAATGTTCAGAGTAAATTCGAGGGAAAGTGAGATGAATGAGTAGATGTTAAATTTTATGTGTACGACATGTGGCGTACAGTATAACAAATCTAATTATCCTCCTATGTACTGCACAATTTGTTCTGAAGAAAGACAATACATCAATCCTAATGGACAAAGTTGGACAACATTACAATTGATGAAGGAAAAGAACTTTCAAAACATTATACGTTTTGAAGAAGAGAACCTATTTAGTATACAGACTAGTCCGAAGTTTGGTATTGGGCAAACCGCCTATCTCGTTAAGAATAAGGGATTTAATTTATTATGGGATTGTGTGTCCTATATAGATGAGAAAACTATTGAAGAAATAAAGCGCTTAGGGGGACTCGATGCAATTGCACTATCACATCCACACTACTACTCTAGTAAAATTGAATGGGCAGAAGAATTTGATGTACCAGTATACATACACGAGGATGATCAAGAGTGGGTTACGAGACAAAGTGATAAGATTATTTTTTGGTCAGGTGAATCGTTAGAGCTAGATAATGGAGTTAACATTCGCCGGCTAGGTGGACACTATAAAGGTGGGGCTGTATTAGAATGGCAAACTGGAAATGAGCAAAAAGGTGTACTGTTAACGGGAGATATAATTCAAGTAGTCGCAGATCCAAAGTGGGTAAGTTTTATGTACAGCTACCCTAATCTAATCCCATTGCCTGCAAAAAAAGTTAAAGAAATATCAGAGGTTGTAGAAACGTTAAAGTTTGATAGGATTTATAATGCATTTCATGGGATTGTAAAAGAAAATGGAAAACTCGTCGTTCATAATTCAGCTAATAGATATATAGAAGCATTGGAAGGGACATTATTTGATACTTAATAGACTGGAAAGGGCCAATTTTTGGTCCTTTTTTGTTCTTCCTGCATTTAAGGAAAAAACTAAAAATAAGCATACGATAAAGCAGATTGTTGATTTTTTTTATGTAACTAAATGGAACCATATTCCAATTAGAAAAGGACTATTAACTTTAATCTAGAATTAATAATATAGTCAAACTAGTTGTAAAATATTGGAATTGTAAAAAAGTGGCCAGAGGGGATAAAATGATAAAATTTTTAGTTATTAGCGTAATCTTTGTACCTATTGTTATCCTAATCACAAAATCGAATTTGCAAAATATTAGTGTTTGGATACTTGTCTTGCTATTTGCTCAAAGTGCTGTCTATTCAATTTGGGACTATGTTGTAAAAAGAAATCGTAATAAGAAACAATTTAACTAACGCACTGCATTAGTTCAATAAGAGTCCAAAGGTTGTCTAACTTGACAATCTTTTTTTATTTGAAAAATCAATTACAGAGCCCTTATCTAAAAATATCATTAAAAATTTCTTTATAAGTTAATTAAAATATAAAACAAGCCTCCAATAACGTTAAAAGTCGGGTTAATTTGAGATAAAATCTTTGTAGAATTTTGTCGTTTTTTATAATGATTAAGAAAAACGTTGATAAATAAAGGTTTATAATAACCCGGTTGATTAAAAACAGAATATTCACGATAATTTAATTAAGATAAATGCACGAAAATTATTTGTTTTAAATGAGTAATTATAGTGAATTTTGTCAGAAAAAGAAGTTTTTTGTAATTAATTGTATGAATGAACTGGAGGAAGAAAGATGGGGGAAAAAAGAGAAAAGGGCAAAGTAGTTCTTAAAGGGTTTACAGTGTTAGCTTTAACATCTAGTTTTATTTTAGGTTCTCTTGGACAAGCATCAAATGTATCAAATGCAGCAAGTCCAAGTAAAGCAGAAGACATTCTTTCTAACTTAACTGCACAGCAAAGAGCGGCTCTTAAAGAGCTTTCTACGAATGAAGAATCAGGGCTTCAAATTTCTTCAGATATTGATTTGAACTCTACAGAGCAAACAAGTGTCGTTGTTGAATTTGTAAATCAGCCTGTTAAAGTAGCACAAATTGAGGCGAGTGTAGAAGGTAAAAGTTTAACAAAATCTGATGCTGAAGCGCTAATCGATCAAGACCATGATACTTTTACGAAAGATATTGCTCAAGTATTGAAAAGTGAAAAAAGTAAAAAAGTGGATTATAAAATAAATCGTTCGTACAAAAATGCTTTTAATGGTGTTTCCATGACACTACCAGCAAATCAAATTAAGAATCTATTAACATCCAAAGCAGTTAAAACAGTTTGGAGTAACCAAACATTTTCAATTGATCCACCAAAAGAAAACGAACAACTAAAAGCGGATGAAGCAAATGTTGGAAACTATACTCCATATGATGCGTTAGATCGTTTACATGCCGAAGGCTTTACTGGTAAAGGAATTAAAGTTGGAATTTTAGATACGGGTATGGATTATAACCACCCAGATTTGAAGTCTGCTTATAAAGGTGGATACGATTTCGTAGATAACGATAATGATCCTATGGAAACAACATACGCGGATTGGAAGAAATCAGGTAAACCTGAAATTAGTAATTCAGAGACTTATTATACTGAGCATGGTACACATGTAGCTGGAATTATAGGTGGACTTGGCAAAGCAAATAGTGATTATAAAACGTTAGGTGCAGCACCGGAATCAGATTTATACTCTTACCGTGTGCTTGGACCATATGGAAGTGGAACAACGGATGCCATTCTTGCAGGGATCGACCGTGCAGTTCAAGACGGTATGGACGTTATTAATATGTCACTTGGTGCAGCTTTAAATGATCCAATGGCTGCAACTTCAATTGCAGTAAACAACGCTGTATTAAGTGGTATTACAACAGTCGTTGCAGCAGGAAATACTGGCGATCAAATGTATACACTTGGTTCACCCGGAGCTGCGGCATTAGCGTTAACAGTTGGTGCATCGTCAGTCGCTTTAGATGTATATCAATATGCAGGGGTAAATAATGGAAAGAACTATTCAGCAATACAATTAGCTCAAAATTATTCAGATAATATGACATCACTAAAAGGAAAAACTTATCAATTAGTTGATGTTGGTCTTGGAAACCCAGCAGATTTCACCGGTAAAGATGTAAAAGGAAAGATAGCATTTATTAAACGTGGTACGATTGCATTAATTGATAAAATTAAAAACGCAAAAGCAAACGGTGCTGTAGGCGTATTAATGTATAATGATGAAACAAATAAAGCTGAAGGTGCAATTCAAGCTTTCCTTGGTGAATCAGTGGACGCAATTCCTGCATTTTCTGTTTCAAATGAAGAAGGTTTAGAAATTTCGGCTGCAATCAAAGCTGGTGCATCAGATTTCACTTTTGGCGATTTTAAAAAGATACAAACAGCATCAGATGAATTAGCAGCATTTAGTTCAAGAGGTCCATCACGCACTAACTACGATATTAAACCAGAAGTGACTGCTCCAGGCGTAGCCATTCTTTCAACTGTACCATTTTATATAAATAATAAAACAGATGATGGATCAAAACCTGAAGATTATCAATATGCTTATGCGCGCTTATCGGGTACATCTATGGCAACACCTTATGTAGCAGGTGTATCAGCATTATTACTTCAATCAAATAAAGATTTACAACCTGAGGATATTAAATCGATTTTAATGAACACAGCTGATCCATTATCGAAAGCTTATAGCGTATTTGAAGTAGGTAGTGGAAGAGTAGATGCATATGAAGCAATTCACTCGAACGTAGAATTAGAAGTAGTAGACCAAACTTCAACGATTATTAATGGAAAAGAAAAATCAATTAAAGAATTAACTGGTGGCATAAGCTTCGGTTCATATGGTTCTAATGATCAAGACATTACGGATTCCCGTAATATTACGTTAAAGAATCGTAGTGAAAAAGCGAAAACATTTAAAGTAGATGTGAAATTCCAAACTGGATTAAGAGGATCTAAAGACGCGGCCGGGAATAATGTAACATTAACTGGAGCTACTTCTGTAAAATTAAATGGAATTAGCCAGAAGAATGTTAAGTTTAACTTAAACATTCCAAAGACAGCTGAAAAAGGGACATATGAAGGATATATTACATTTACAAATACAGCGGATTCTACCGAAACATATCAAATTCCATTTGGTGGACGTTTTGTTGATGAAGGAATCGACACCTTTAAGATCAATAACCCGATGTTTGGTATGAATACGGACTGGCCAGAAAATGCGAATCCGTTTGTAAGCTTTACTTACTCATTAAAATCACATATGAAAACATTAGAGGTAGTGTTACAAGATGCTGAAACTGGTGAGGATCTAGGTTTAGTCGGTTCTTTTACACCGATTACATTGAATGAAAATCAATCTTATACAATTGGAAGGGGATTTAATTCAATTTACTATCCATTTACTGGTGATGCGAAAAATCCAATTAGCAGTGAGCCGAGTAATGCAACAGCAGGTAAATATCGATTAAAAATGATTGGAACAAATGATAAAGGTAAAGTTTTCACTAAAACAGGTGATTTCTTCTTTGACGCTGGAGCACCAACTATGACGTCTAGCTTTGATAATTTAGATCAAAAAGTAATTGAATATAAAGATAGTCAATTTGATTCGAATGGACAGTTTTTATATGATTTTAATATTAACTTAAATGATCCAGAAACTGAAGAAGCAAGTAAATTAGGTATACCAGTAGATCAATCAAGCAATGCAGTTGTATCTTTTTACGATAGCCCATTCCCAGCAAAACCAAAGTATACAGATATAAATGGAGACTATAAGGATAAAATTTTAGTTAAGAAGCGTTCTACACCATTGCAAGTTTCATTTTATGGATTTGATGCAGCTAGAAATTTTACTGGAAACGCATCGACTGATTTAAGAATCGTATTTGTCGATCAGCATTTTCCATACTATTACTTAAAACCAAATAAACAAACTGTTACAACTGGCGATATTGTAAATTACAGTGTTCGTTCAAATAATGTGAAAAACTTAAAAACTACTAAAATAAATTTAAAAGTAGATCCAAATCTTGCAACAATTCAAAATGTAGTAGTAAATGATGCAGTAAAACAATTTGGAGATGCGAATGTAATTGTATCTTCAGAACCAGCTGCAGCTGGTACACTACTTTATACATTTACATTTACTTATAATGGAACGAAATCTTTACCAGAGGATTTACAACTATTTAACTTCGACATAAAAACAGCAGAGAAGTGGACTAAAGGTGCGCCGTTTGATTGGTATACAATGAAAGCATCAACGATTGATCAATCAAATGTAGAAACAAGTAATGTCTACGCTTATATGGACACTTATAAAATTATGGAAGCTTATTCAAGAACAGATGGAGCTTTATTATCAGAAGGTTTATATGATCCAGCTACTGGTGAAAAGAATTATGCAGTTGATGCAAGTAAAATCGGTGTAAAAGTAACCGTTACTTCATATGACGGAAAAACGATTGTAGATGCTCCAATCTATAACAGTGGAGGTCAATATACTGCTGAAGGTATGAATGCTGATCCAAAACCTTATACTGTAAAAATCGATGTGCCTGGTCATTTTACAATGTATAGAAAAATGAATCTATCAGATAATGTACGCGGTGAATATGTAGGAAAGAGAATGCTTTGGAATTTAACAAGTGGAGCGGCTGGTGATGTCAATAAAGATAATGTAATCGACATTTTAGACGCAGTAGCTGTACAAACATATTGGGGTACAAATAAAAATACAACAGACTTTAACTTCGACAAAGTAGTAGATGAAAAAGACATGTATTTTATTGAGAAAAACTTTGGATTACAAAATCCTACAGTTAATAATGTGCAGAAACCAAAAACCACGTATAAAGGCAAGACTTTAGAAGACATCTTAAAAGATTTAGGATTAGATCAGTAATAAGAAAAGGGAAACCAACTTGAGTTGGTTTCCCCTTTTTGTTGTGCAATTTATTTCATTGTAACTGCTTCTGTTTGACTTAGTACTTCTTTATTCGGCTTAACAGCAGATAAGAATAAGACTAGTACAGAAATAATACCGATCCAAATGATAATCGTCATTGGATGACTCATTGATAATCCTTTGTCAAAATAGAATATTTCTCTTAATCCGTCAGCTCCAAATCGCATTGGAACCCAAGAGTAAATCCAGTCTTTTGAAAAAGCTGGTAAAAGCTCTTTTGGCATACCAATTAAAGAACCAGAGAAGAAGAAGATTAGGGCAAAGATACCAACTCCACCGAAACCTATCCATGATAGTACAGCAGAAATAAGGATATGGAAACAGAAATAAGCAATTGTTAAATAGAGTGCCACATCTAAGAAGTTTGGAAGGGTGATTCCCATCCACTTTGCCATTAATGTTATTCCAAAACCGATTAGGAATGATAAGATAACTCCTAAAAATAATTGTTCAAAAATAACTTTTAGTTTTCCAACTTTATTTGATGTTTGAGTTTTCTTTTTCGCTAAAAAGACAATAACTGCTCCAATTAAACTAGACATCCAAAGAGGTGTTATTAAAAGGACAGGTGCGTTACCATTTGATGTATGTGTCCCGATTGCATTTACATTTTCAATCTTTGCTATGAGTGGATTCGCTAATATTTCAGCTTGTTTTACTGAAATCGAGTTCACATTTTTCTTTAATTCAGTAAAAATCTCGGTATGAATATTTAGGCTAAGATTTTCTACAATATGAGTTAGCATTTGACTAGCCATCGTTGAGCCAGTTGTATTTTTACCTTGGTTTACTAAAATTTTAATCGCTATTGGCGAAGGATTTGCTGTTTTTAGTGAAGCTTGATTTTTACTTAAATCATTTGGAAGAATAAGAGCACCGTAATATTTTTGATCATCTAGACCTTTACGTACTTTTTCTTCACTTGAAACTTGAATCCATTTAATTGCTGGCTTTTCACCATTTGTCGCTTTGGACAATTCAGTTATTTTTGAAACCATCATATTACCTATATTAACAGTTCCTTTTGAAGGAACTTGGATACCTTGGTCTTCGTTTACGATTGCAATTGGAAGATTTTTAGGTGTTGGATTAACAGATGATGCTAATGTAAGAGAGAAAATTATCGCAACAACTAATACTAGTATTGGCGCTAATATAGCTTGTTTTTGTTTAAATAAGTTCATTTGAATACCTCCTATTTCCTAAGTCGTGAAATTACTGAACAACGTGTTGACTAATCTTATGTGTTGATATTACAATGAGTTTTAATAAATCACAATAAGCAAATAACATAAATGTGTTCATTGCTAAACAGATTTATATTATGTGTTTATTAAAAACCTATAATTTAAAGGATGATATAAAGTGACTCAATCATTGAGAGAAATGAAGGTTGCAAAAACGAAGGAATTAATAAAAGAGACATTATTAGATTTAATTGAAGAAAAAGGATTCGAAGCGATATCAGTAAGAGATATTACATTAAAGGCTGGATTAAATCGAGGTACGTTTTATCTACATTATAGAGATAAATACGATTTAATGGAAAAAAGTCAAAATGAAATATTAGAAGAATTACAAAATCGGCTTATGTATATGAAACCAAAAGAATTGAATGAGTTTTATTCAAATGACATGGTCTATCCACCAATTCTAAATGTGTTTCATTATTTAAAAGATAATCAAAGGTTTATTAAAGTACTAATCAGTACAAAGGGGGATCCAGCATTTCCGAAAAAAATGAAGCAATATATTAAGGAAGCGATTTATGAAAAAATAATCAATATGATTGAGGAGGAACATATGATTGATCTTCCTCATGAATACACAACTGCGTTTATTTCTTCAGCTTTTTTTGGTCTTATGGAAGAATGGTTAGATAAGGAAGAACCAATTTCGCCAGAAGAAATGGGTATTATGCATATGAAATTATTAAAATTTATGAAGCAATTTGTAAGTCAAATCGTTAAGTAAAAGAGGGACTAAAAGAGTTTTCTATACCCTTTTAGTCCCTGTTTTTTCTAAACACTTCATTTAAGATCTAGTTTCTGATATGGCTGTTCTTACTTTTTCAAATGATGTTTTAGCTTTGTGAGAATTTAAGATCATTAAATTTACATATAATGCATCAATGATACTTAATTGAGCAATCCTTGAAGCTAGAGCCTCTGGTCGATATTCTGTTTCCTCAGATGATGTATACAGGGAAACAGAAACATTTTGACTTAAGGCAGATTTCGGGAAACCTGTAATGCCAATTGTTTTGACACCGTTTTCATTTAATACTTGCAAAATACGCAAGATATCTTTATTGGAGCCAGAATGTGAGATCACGATGGCTACATCATCCTTTGTGAGTTGAGAAGCTGACATTAATTGAAAATGTGAATCCGTGTATGAATTTGCTTTAATTCCTGTACGAATAAATTTATGAAAAGCATCCATTGCAATTATTGAAGAACCGCCTACTCCATATAATTCAACTTTATTTGCTTTTAAGATCAGATTTACTGCTTTTTTAATCGATGCACTATCTAGAATTTGGGCAGTATTTTCAAGTGTTCGAATATTAGATTGAAATACTTTATTTGCGATTGTTATTTCATCGTCTTTTTCGTTAATTTCCTCATGGATTTGCTGTATTGGCGTCATAATTTCTGTTGCTAATGCAATTTTAAGGGCCTGATAGCCTTTAAATCCAATGCGCTTGCAAAATCTAAAAACAGTAGCGTCAGCCACGTTCAAGTCTTCAGCAACTTCTGTAATTGTACTATGAATAATATGCTTTGGATTTTGTAATATATAGTCAGCAATCTTCTTTTCTTTATCACTTAATCGTGCATAGTAAGAACGAATTTTACCTAAGCTATTCGTTTGTTCCATGTTCTTTACACCTTCTTAGGGAATAGTTTTTTAGAATGAATATTAATATAGTTTTTTAAATAATAATGTATTTATTTTAAAGATTTTGAAAAGCAGTATAATTTACTTAATTATTATTATATAGGAAAAAAGAGGTTTTTTTAATAATAATATGAAAACCCTTTCTTGTGAAAATTATTTTGTATGTTATTAGTATTAACGAAAAAATTTTTTTCACACAATCTATTTAAAATACAATTTTTCCATATATGTAGTATAGTAAGGAATGTTTTCTTAGAATACAAATTTAAGGATTAGGCGAGTAGTAAATAATACATCTAGAACTTGTTGGCAAAACATATAGTCATAAACCAATAAAAGAAAACGTTAAAATTTATAGAGAGATTAATATTAGTTTATCTAGAACGTTAAACGAGGAAAATGAGAGGTTTGCTAATTTCCAAAATAAATGGATTAAGTGATATATACTGGTAAAAAGGTTTGTTTAGTTAGTTTGAATTCGAAATTAATAAAATTAAATCTATTTGACGGATAGTCCTTAAGTAATGTCGAAAAAAATAATAAAATAGTCTTTAAGGTAGGATTTCATTTTGGAATTCTATCTTTTTTTTAGTTATATTGAATTGGATTTGGAGTAAAATTTACTAGTTTTAGGTAAAAATCATTAATTGTATTTTTCTTAAAAGGATATTAAAATTTAGTAAAGAATATTTAGATAAATATGGTTATAGAGATAGAGGAGGGTGCATATGATTGAGGGGGAAATCATAAAGTTTTATCGTGAAAAAATGGGGTTAACTCAAGCTATGCTTGGAGAAGGTATATGTACAACTACTCATGTTAGTAAAATTGAAAGAGGCAAGACGGCATACTCACCTGATATTATCGCTTTATTTTCAGATCGTTTAGGAATAAATATTAATCATGAAGTCCAATCGTTTTATAATTTAGAGAAAAAATTACATCTTTGGCATGATGCATTAATAATGAAAAAAGAAGCCCAAATAGAAGAATGTAAAGCAGAACTTGACCAAATGCCCTTTATTGAATATTCACAATACGCAGCCCACTATAATTTATTAAGAGCAAGGTATTATTTTCATTATCAAAATTTAGATATGGTTAAGCAAATACTTACATATGTGAAAAAAGAATTTACTGAGTTATCTCCTTTCGAGAAAAATCTATTTTATCATCTTCAAGGTATGTTTTATATTTCGAATTATACTAGCCTAAGTAGTGAAGACCATCAAAAAGCAATTAAAGTATTAAAGATGATTAATATCGATGAGTATCGAAATGAAGAATACTATCATCATCTTGCAATTGCCTATCATTATGGAAGCTCAAAAATATTGGCGTATAAATATGCTGAAATGGCTCTTAAATATTTTCAGAGAACGAATAATTACTTATTTGCGATTAGTTCTGAAACGCTTATGTTATTGCAGTATGGTAGTGAGTTAGAGATGAATTTTAATGAAGTTGTAGGACGCTACAAGGATTTAATTCATAACTGTGAAGTATTAGGGGATCGGGAACGTAAGGCTATATTATTAAATAATCTTGGCGTAAAGTATTTTAAGCGAGAAGAATATGAAACTGCATTATATTATTTTGAAGAAAGTATTAATGAGACCGAAAATAAAAAATCCATCAATTATTTAAGACGTTTGTGCAATTATTTAGAGACATGTACTGAAGGGACATTATTAGAAAAAGAGATCCTTCTTGGTGTGATGAAAAGAGCACTAGCTCTAGCAAAATTGTTAAAAAGCCCAGTACATATTACCCTTATTAAATTATTTAAGCTGAAGGCTGAGGGAGCTCGAGAAAAATTTTACCAATATCTATCGGATGAGGCACTCCCATTCTTTTATTCTACTAATAATAAATTCTATATCGAACAATTTGGTAAGAAATTATATAAATACTATATAGAAATCAAAGATTTTCAAAAAGCTGCTGAATTATACGAATCAATTGAACATACATTTGTTAGCTTATAAAAAAATACATAGACAACGTTTATTAACGTGTCTATGTATTTTTTTTTTGTAATGAAAAATTAAATTGTGGGAAGTAAATTGTTCGAAATTAACTAAAATTGGTTTATTCGCATAGGGAAAAATGTTGTAATTTGTCGTTTATTTTAAGGTGAAATGTAAAAACACTGATAAATCAAGGTTTTCTATAACCCAATTGATTAAAAATGGAATATTCACAATAATGTAATTAGAAGGAATGAACGACAAATGTTCATTATATTTTGTTGATTACTAGAGAAAGTTGTCAAAATAGTAGTTTTCTAGTAGTTAACTGCAATAACTATTAAGTAAATGAACTGGAGGAAGAAAAATGGGGGAAAAGAGAGAAAAAAGTAAAGTTTTAAAAAGTTTTACGGTTTTAGCTTTATCATCAAGTTTTATTCTAGGTTCTATTGGACAAGCAACTAATGTTTCACAAGCAGCAAGTCCAAGTAAAGTGGAAGATCTTTTAGCAAAATTAACTTCAGAGCAAAGAGCAGCTCTTAATCAGCTTTCAACTAGTGATGATACTGGGTTGCAAATTTCTTCTGATATTAATCTAGACTCTTCTGAACCAACTAAGGTCATTGTTGAATTTGCTAGTAAACCTGTTAAAGTTGCGCAAATTGAAGCTAGTGTGGAAGGTAAGACTTTAACAAAATCAGACGCTCAAGACTTAATTGATCAAGACCATGATACGTTTACGAAAGATGTTAGCAAAGTTTTGACAAATGGTAAAAGTAAAAAGGTAGATTATAAAATTAATCATTCTTATAAACATGCATTCAATGGTGTTTCCATGACACTACCAGCAAATCAAATTAAGAATCTCCTAAAATCAAAAGCTGTAAAAAAGGTGTGGAGTAACCAAACGTTTTCAATTGATCCACCGAAAGAAAATGATCAATTAAAAGCAGACGAATCAAACGTTGCAAATTATACTCCATATGATGCGCTAGACCGTCTACATGCAGAAGGATTTACAGGTAAAGGAATTAAAGTAGGGATTTTAGATACAGGGATGGATTATCACCACCCAGACTTGAAGGATGCATATAAAGGTGGATATGATTTCGTTGATAACGATAATGATCCGATGGAAACAACTTATGCAGATTGGAAAAAATCAGGTCAACCTGAAGTTAGTGGCACATCAACTTATTATACTGAGCATGGTACACATGTCGCTGGTATTATTGGTGGACGAGGTGTAGCAAATAGTGAGTATAAAACGATTGGTGCAGCACCAGATGCTGACCTTTATTCTTACCGAGTGTTAGGACCTTATGGATCAGGTACTGAGGAAGATATTATTGCGGGGATCGATCGTGCTGTACAAGACGGTATGGATGTCATTAACATGTCACTTGGTGCAACGCTAAACGATCCACTTTATGCTACTTCAATTGCAGTAAACAATGCAGTATTAAATGGAGTTACAACTGTAGTAGCAGCTGGAAATAGTGGAGATCAAATGTATACGCTTGGTTCACCTGGTGCTGCAGCATTAGCTTTAACAGTTGGTGCTTCATCTATCGCATTAGATGTTTACCAATACGAAGGTGTTAACAATGGAAAGAATTATTCAGTAAGACAATTAGCTAGAAATTATTCTGATGACTTAACAGCATTAAAAGGAAAAACATATCAATTAGTTGACGTTGGTTTAGGTAATCCTGCTGATTTCAATGGTAAGGATGTAAACGGAAAAGTCGCTTTTATTAAACGTGGAACGATTGCGCTAATCGATAAAATTAAAAATGCAAAAGCAAAAGGTGCAGTTGGCGTTTTAATGTATAACGATGAAACAAATAAAGCTGAAGGTGCGATCCAATCATTCCTTGGTGAATCAGTCGATGCAATTCCAGCATTCTCTGTTTCAAATGAAGAAGGTTTAGCTATTTCAGATGCTATAAAAGCAGGTAACACAAATTTCACATTTGGAGACTTTAAAAAGGTACAAACAGCGTCAGATGAGTTAGCAGGATTTAGTTCAAGAGGCCCTTCAAGAGTAAACTATGACATCAAACCAGAAGTAACTGCTCCAGGTGTGGCAATTCTTTCAACTGTGCCATTCTATGTAAATAATAAAACAGGTGATGGATCAAAACCTGAAGATTATAAATATGCATATGAGCGCTTATCAGGAACATCAATGGCAACACCTTATGTAGCCGGTGTATCGGCATTATTACTTCAATCAAATAAAGACCTACAACCAGAAGATATCAAATCGATTTTAATGAACACTGCTGATCCGTTATCAAAATCTTATAGTGTATTTGAAGCAGGTAGTGGACGTGTTGACCCATATGAAGCAATTCATTCGAATGTAGAATTAGAAGTAGTGGATCAAACACCAACAGTTATTAATGGAAAAGAAAAATCTATTAAAGAATTAACAGGTGGCATTAGCTTTGGATCATATGGTTTCGATGATAAGGACATTGCAGATTCTCGTAATATCACATTAAAAAACCGTAGTGAAAAAGCGAAAACTTTTAAAGTAGATGTGAAATTCCAAAGTGGTTTAAGAGGCTCTAAAGATGCAGCACAAAATAATGTAACATTAGCTGGACCTACATCTGTAAAATTAAATGGAATTAGCCAAAAAAATGTAAAGTTTAACTTAAACATACCAAAAACAGCAGAAAAAGGAACGTATGAAGGGTTTATTACATTTACAAATACTGCAGACCCAACTGAAACATATCAGATTCCATTTGGTGGCCGTGTAGTTGATGAAGGTATCGATTATTTTAAAGTCGACAGTCCGATGTTCGGTACGGATACAAGTTGGCCAGCAAATTCATTCCCATTTTTATCATTCGATCTATCTTTAAAATCACATATGAAAACATTGGATGTATTGCTACAAGATGCTACAACAGGTGAAGACCTTGGTTTAGTTGGTTCATTTACACCAATCACAATGAATGAGAATCAAGATTACTTTATTGGAAGAGGATTCAGTTCAATTTACTATCCATTTACTGGAGATGCAAAAAATCCAATTAGTTATGATCCGGTAGTAGCAAAAGCAGGAAAATATAAATTAAAGCTAGTTGGTACGAATGAAAAAGGTAAGTCGTTTGTAAGAACTGCAGATTTCGTTTATGATGTTGCTGCACCTACAATGACTTCTAGCTTTGACTCATTAGATCAAAAAGTAATTGAATACAAAGATAGTCAATTTGATGCAAATGGACAATTCTTATACGACTTTAACATTAATCTAAATGATCCTGAAACTGCTGAAGCAAGCCGTTTAGGTCTGCCTGTAGATCAGTCAACTAATGCAGTTGTTTCGTTCCACGATAGTCCGTTCCCTGCAAATCCAATTAAAACGGACAAGAACGGAAACTATAATGACCAGATTTTAGTTCATAAGCGTTCTACACCATTGCAAGTTTCATTCTACGGCATGGATGCAGCAAGAAACTTTACTGGAAATGCTTCAAATATGTTAAGACTAGTATTCGTGGACCAAAATTTCCCTTATTACTACTTAAAAGCAAATAAACAAACAGTAGCGACAGGTGATACAGTAAATTATAGTGTTCGTTCAAATAATATTAAAAACTTAAAAACAACTAAAATTAAATTTACAGTTGACCCAAATCTTGCAACAATCAAAAATGTTGTTGTAAACGATGCAGTAAAACAATATGGTGATGCACAAGTTTCAGTAACTTCAGTACCTTCAGGAATAAGTCAACTTTATACATTTACGTTTACTTATAATGGAACAAAAGCTTTACCAGAAGACTTACAATTATTTAATTTTGATATGAAAACAGCAGAGAAATATACAAACTTTGTCCCAAATGACTGGTATTCAATGACAGCATCAACAATTGATCAATCAAATGTTGAGACAAGCGATGTGTATTCATACATGGAGTCTTATAAAGTTAAGAACACTTACTCAAAGATCGATGGAGCATTACAATTAGAAGGAGCAACGAATCCAACGAATGGTCAGCCGAATTATGCGCTTGATCAAAGTGTAATTGGCGCAAAAGTAACAGTTACTTCTTATGATGGAAAAACAACAGTACAACCTACAATCAACAGCAGCGGACAATATAGTGCAGAAGGACTGAAAGCAGATCCAAAACCTTATACTTATAAAGTTGAGGTACCTGGACATTTCACTATGAACAGACAAGTACTTTTATCAAATGAAGTACGTGGAGAAACACTAGGAAAGAGATATAATCTTGGTTTAATAACAGCTGCAGCTGGAGACGTTAACAAAGATGATGTTATCGACGTATTAGATGCATTAGCTGTACAAACATATTGGGGTACAAATAAAGCTACAGCAGACTTTAACTTTGATAAAGTAGTCGATAAAAAGGATATGGACTTTGTCGTTAGAAACTATGGATTACAAAATCCTACTGTTGATAATGCACCAAAACCAAAAACGACTTACAAAGGTGCAACTTTAGATAGTATTTTAAAAGATTTAGGTTTAGATCAATAATAAGTTTGTAAGCGGGGAGCCAGTTATTATGGCTTCCCTTTTGAGGTTGTATTGCTATTGGTGGATTAGTGAAGAAGTGAAGTGCAAATAAGAAAGGAGAATGTGCAAATACCAGTTGGAGAGCAAATAAGGATGTGAAAAGTAAAAAATAAAAGGGGGGGATGTGCAAAAAAGAAAGGGGAAGCTGCAATTAATAGTTGAAGTGCAAATAAAGGCTTGAAAAGTGCAAATAAAAGAGTGGGGTGTGCAAATAAGAAAGGAGAATGTGCAAATACCAGTTGAAGTGCAAATAAGGGTTTGAAAAGTGCAAATAAAAGAGTGGGATGTGCAAAAAAGAAAGGGGAAGCTGCAATTAGCAGTGAAGTGCAAATAAAAATAGAAAAAAAACACCCATTTTTTCTTAGTAGATTTTGCTTCCTTAAAATCAGATAGACTCAACTAAACATATTACTCCTGCAAGAATGGATACAGCCCCCAAAATAATATCCCACACAAATGATCCACCTCTAACTCTTAAGTTCTATACAAAATAGATTAAACGTTCACTTAAATAATCCTGCCAAATTTGAAATAGGAGCTGATTCCTAGATTTATAGAACTATTACACTGCGTTGGTTGCATAAGCTATTTGTTTGTTATTTTCTAGAACCACCAATTCCCTGTGTTTTTACTACTCAGCTTTACATATGAAGGAAATAGAAGAATAATAAAAAAACCAAATATAAAAGATAGCGAAAACAAAGTTATAAAAAGCTGAGTATCAAAAGAGATAAATTGTTTTTGACCACAATCGGAACAATTCACCCCTTCTTTAGAGTAAGAAAGCTTCCACAATGTTGTCTTATCCCATTTATAATCGCAGTTTTGGCATCTTTCCATAATCTCCCTCCCTTTTTACATGTATTTTGTCTATACCATTTTCGCTGTGAAAATTCCTTCTATCTTTATTTTTATTTAAATGAAACATAAAAAAATTGACTATAGAGCTGATCATGTTGTTCAACAGACGTAAGCCTATGTATCAATACTTTTACTAATAAAACAGTCTCTAAAAATTAATTTTAATGTTTAATAAATCTTCTAATCTGCCAGTACTTGTATAAGGAGAATTAACATTAATCCAAACAGCTTCCCCTTCTTCCTTCAAACGCAATACTCCTTAAACCTTGCTTTATACACATAAAGAAATTCAAAACGGGTTAACTTAAAGGAATAAAGGATTTTTAGGGAGACTTTTCCATGAATAAGAAGTTTATTTATTCAGCTCACATTTATATTTTAATGATTATGTCTACTGGGTTTATGTTACATGTATTTATTGTTCCTAGTGTTTTGACGTCAACTCATCGAGATGCGTGGATTACGGTTATTGCTAGCATTCTCCCTTTTGTGATTTGGACATCTTTAGTTTTTTATATTTATAAAAGGCTGTTTTCGCATAGATT
>NZ_NUCO01000085.1:0-325 GCF_002555445.1 Bacillus sp. AFS017336 | reverse complement strand
CGCAGAAGTCCGCGTATGTGGCGGCCAAGCACGGCATTGTCGGGCTGACCAAGGTCACGGCGCTGGAGAACGCCACCTCCGGCATCACCTGCAACGCCATCTGCCCCGGTTGGGTGCTGACGCCGCTGGTGCAAAAGCAGGTGGACGCCAAGGCCGAGCAGCACGGCATCAGCAATGAAGAAGCCAAGAAGCTGCTGCTGGGCGAAAAGGAACCCTCGATGCAGTTCACCACGCCCGAGGAGCTTGGCGAGCTGGCCGTGTTCTTCTGCTCGCCCGCTGCCGCCAACGTGCGGGGCGTGGCCTGGAACATGGATGGCGGCTGGGC
>NZ_NUCO01000084.1:0-378 GCF_002555445.1 Bacillus sp. AFS017336 | reverse complement strand
CATCAGCTATTAGGCTGATGTTTTTTTTGTATGTTGTAATTGAAATACGCCAGATCTTTTCTGAATTTTACTTATTAAATAGCTTAAAGGTGGAATTAGCAAAGGGGGAGATGGTGCATTTAAAGAGATAAGTAAAGATTAGTATCAAATTAAATTGAAATACGAACAAACCTCTTTTTAAGGAAAATACTTATAAAAGAAACTTCTCAGTAATTTTTATTAATTTTTTGTAAAAAAATACTTGCGATCGATTGGACGAGATGGTATAGTTATTTATGTTGTCACGAAAAACAAGTCGACAACGAAAGAAAATAGTAAAAAAGTTGTTGACAAATATAACAACAAAATGTTATTATATTAAAGTCGCTTACGAGCGAC
>NZ_NUCO01000083.1:0-262 GCF_002555445.1 Bacillus sp. AFS017336 | reverse complement strand
GTGGGCTCGGGCAGCATGGTCTCGCGTTCGATCGCGGAGCCGGGCCAGTACACGGGTTTCTATCCGCTGGCCAAGAACGCCGACTGGGAAAAGAGCGCCGCCATCGTGCGCAACCTGTCAAGCATGCGCGAGAAGATCCGCGCGCTTGAAAAAACAATTAAAACACTGACCACGCAAGACGAAAAATGACTACTGAAAAAAAGACCCTCGACATCCTCGCCATCAAATCGCTGCTGCCGCACCGCTACCCGTTGCTGCTGGT
>NZ_NUCO01000082.1:0-242 GCF_002555445.1 Bacillus sp. AFS017336 | reverse complement strand
AGCCATGACGCGGCGCCCAAGCGCTCCAAGGCCAAGAACGGCAAGGAGTTCGACAACTGGCACGGCTTCGGCGAACTGGCCGACGGCTTCAACATGCTGGACCGGATCAAGTCCACCATCGTGACGCCGGGCCTGGACCTGGACGGCGATTTCTCGGACACGGGCATCCCCGCCTCCATCGTGACCAAGTACCTGGCCGAGCATGGCGTGGTGGTGGAGAAGACGGGCCTGTACTCGTTCTT
>NZ_NUCO01000081.1:0-257 GCF_002555445.1 Bacillus sp. AFS017336 | reverse complement strand
CGAAGAGCATCAGCTCGGGATCCATCGCGAGCGCCCGAGCGATGGCGACGCGCTGCTGCTGGCCCCCGGAGAGCGCGGACGGGTACTGTCCGGCCTTCGCACCGAGGCCCACCTGTTCCAGGAGCTCCATCGCCTTGGCCCGCGCCTCCACCCTCGGCCGGCGGAGCACCTGGATCTGCGCCTCCACCACGTTCTCGGCCGCAGTCATGTGCGGGAAGAGGTTGAAGCGCTGGAACACCATGCCGACACGCCGACGC
>NZ_NUCO01000080.1:0-271 GCF_002555445.1 Bacillus sp. AFS017336 | reverse complement strand
GACGAGTTAGTTATTACAAAAGAAACAACATTTGGTGATTGTGGATTTACGAATCACTCATTCATTTATCAAATAGATTTTATTTACTCGATAAAAAGGGCGAATCAATTACTAGAGTACCTTAAAGCGAATATTAAAGAAGGACAGTTATTGGAGCTATGGAAAGTTTGGCTTAGTGACGATATGAATAAGTTGAATATACCGTTTAGTAGATGTAGTTATGGGGAATTATCACATACTCATCTAGTCCAAATGTATAATTGGCGGCATG
>NZ_NUCO01000079.1:0-292 GCF_002555445.1 Bacillus sp. AFS017336 | reverse complement strand
GCCGCTGCTGCAGACCTTCCCCGCCGCGCTGCTGGGCCGCCTGACGGTGGTGCCCTACTACCCCATCTCCGACGCCATGCTGGAGCAGATCATCCGTCTGCAGATGCTGCGCATACTCCGGCGCATCGAGGAACGCCACGGCGCGCAGTTCAGCTTCGACGAAGCCGCCGTGGACCTGGTGCGCCGCCGCTGCAGCGAGGTCGAGTCCGGCGCGCGCATGGTGGACGGCATCCTCACCCAGAACCTGCTGCCGCGCATGGCCACCCACTTCCTGCAGGCCACCGTGGAAGGC
>NZ_NUCO01000078.1:0-275 GCF_002555445.1 Bacillus sp. AFS017336 | reverse complement strand
CCGCTCCCTTCATCGGCCTGTTCGGCACCGTCTGGGGCATCTACCACGCGCTGGTCGCCATCGGCCTGTCCGGCCAGTCCTCGATCGACAAGGTCGCGGGCCCCATCGGTGAAGCGCTGATCATGACCGCCCTGGGCCTGGCCGTGGCGATTCCCGCCGTGCTCGGCTACAACGCCGTGGTGCGTGGCAACAAGTCCATCCTCAACGCCCTCAACAGCTTTGCCCACGACATGCACGCCTACTTCGTGACCGGCGCCCGCGTGTCCATCGACGGC
>NZ_NUCO01000077.1:0-1667 GCF_002555445.1 Bacillus sp. AFS017336 | reverse complement strand
CATTTGGGGTGCACTTCAAATAATTTAGGTGTTTTTTATTAGTTTTTCATTCGGTCTTTCTTACCTTTTGTTCCGTTAGCATATAGGATAAATCCGATACATCCAAATAAAATCGGCCCTAGTACAATTGGTAAATACTCTAATAAAGTTGTATCTGGTGCAGGAATTAGTGTTAATCCGATTGTACCAACTACTGAGATCATCCCTACTACCGCAACAAATATTGCAACTGAAGTTTTTTTAATTTTAAATGGTCTTTCAATTTCTTTGTCAGTCATGCGAAGTTTAATATATGCGCTAATTAAAAATACATATGGTATGAAAAATGCTAATGTTGACATTAAAATCAACATATTCAAAGCTTTAGACACACTAGGCACAAAAGCTGAAAGAATTAAAATTAACGTAACCGCACCCGCTTGACCTAAAACTAAAAATGATGGCATTCCATCTTTATTTTCTTTTAGTAAATTTTTAGGAAGTACATCTTTTGCACTTTCAGCAATCATGACACTTGGATTCAAAATTAAAAATGACAGAGATCCAACAAATGCTAATAGAAAGCAGATTCCTAAAATTTGTGAAAGTGAAAAATTCAATCCGAATTGAGATGTTACTTTATCTGCAAACAAGTAAAGTGCTGTCGCTGTTTGATCAGATGAAATTGTAATAACAAATTGAAATGCTACTGTTGCAAGGATATATACTGCTGCAATAATGATTGAAGTTATAAAAATTGCCCTTGGAAATGTTTTTTGAGGATTTCTTACATTCCCTGCAATTGTTCCAAGCATTTCTGCGCCTGAAAAACCAAACATTAATGTAGACAAAAACATAATTGTTCCAAACGATAGATTATTTGGCATGATTGAACTTTGAGTAAAGTGTGTTGCACTTGGCTCGCCACTAAACATACTATAAAAACCAAAACCAAAGATTAAAATTGCTGGCACTAATACCCCAAGTGGTGCACCGATTGATGCAAGTCTTCCACTCATTTTTGTACCTTTTAATGTTAGTAAAGTAACAATCCAAAATATCACACTAGAAATAATTGCCGTTTTCATCGGATGACTAGCCATTTGTGGCTGGTTAATTCCATATGCAATTGCAATAGTTGTTGTTAATAAAAGTGATGGATAATACGTAAAATTAGCAATCCAGAAGAACCAAGAACATAAAAATGAAGCCTTTTCCCCAAATGCTTTTCGAACCCAAACGCCCATACCGCCTTGATTAGGATAGGTAGTAGATAATTCAGCTACAATTAATCCAATTGGAATAAAATATATTAACGCTGCAACAATCCAATAAAATAACGCGGAAGGACCGATTGTTGAAGCAAAAGCAATATTACGTAATCCTAATATTGCATTAATACTTAAAAATGATAAACCCATTACACCTAATTTTTTTGATGAATCCATGATGATACTACACCTTTCAATATAAAAAATCTTCTACTTTTTAGTCACTTGAGTAATTATACAGATATACTTATATAAATTCAAACGTTATTTTATACTAGTATAATTTTTAGAATAGAAGTAAAATTGCATAATTTAATGTGTTAGCATGATTTTGAAATACGAACAAATTATGTACTTTGATCATAAAGTTGTGAACTTCGTGCATAAAGCAGGAAAGTTTGGACTTCGGTCAAGAAA
>NZ_NUCO01000076.1:0-2693 GCF_002555445.1 Bacillus sp. AFS017336 | reverse complement strand
TTTAGCTTTATCCAATCAAAGAATTCAAGAGATTCTTTATTCAATTCATCATCCCACTTCTTAGTAAAAGTATCTATTTTTTATATTATACTAAGTTATTCTTATTGCACTAAACTGCCAATTAGTTAAATAAGAAAATCAATAATCTACTTTAACAGAGCTTTTAATTTAAATGATGAAGATGTCTCATAAGGTCTTTGCTTTAATTGTATAAATCAAAATACAACGATTTGCCTAAAAAACAAAAAACAAACGAAACGATTAAATTGCCAGATCTTTATATCTTAATATAGGAATTTGTGTCAGGTGAAGGGGAAAATGCAAGTTTTTTCACTAAATTAACTTCTTTAAAAGCTAATAATTTATACTACGTATTTAAGAAGGCTATTATATTCATTTACTATTGTGAAATCTATCTTCATGTTTTCCAACGTTTAATTTAGGTTGATTCATGACCAACTGTTTAGCAGTATGAAATGGTATATATAAAACAAAATAGAGTCTAAAATGAAGAGACAAAAAAGATACAGTGATTATTTATTAGAGTTATATTCTATTGAAGGTTTCCTTTTTTAATAATAATCGGATTGATGACATTGTTGTTTCTTTATCCAACTATCGTATGGTCTTAGTTATAAATGAAAAAAAGAGCTGATCATCGGTCAGCTCTTTTTTATTTATTTGATACTACCGTTAATTAACAATAGAATAATATATTAGCTTATGGAAAGTTTTTGAATAATTAATTTCAAAATAATTATTAATCTTGGAGTAATCCCTAATTGTACAAATTATTTTCTTACTACAGGGATCCACATTTCACCAAATACTAAGCCGTTTCGATGACCCATTTCAACCGATGTATTTGGTCCACCAACATAGGCAAAATCCTTTGCTTCAGGTAAAACTTGACCAAAGGCAATACCAGTAAGTTTATTACTTAATTCTTCAGCTGTAGCACCTTCACCTTTTACTACTAGGTATTCTCCTTTAGGGAATTGGATAACTCTAGATTCTTCTTTTACAGATGCCTCTGTCATTACGCCAGCATAATGCATCATCTTGTTATTTACTGCTTCGTTCACTGTAAAAATGTAATCATTTGTAGCTATATTTTTTAAAGTTTCAAGTTTACCATCTTGTTTGATTGCATCCCAAAAATCTTCCTTTTCTTTATTTAACCCAGCATAATCTGTGTAATGGCTTTTAAGTTCAATTCCAATTCCTAAAACGGTAAAGCTATCTTTTTCTTCTAATGTATAATTTGTCATATTCAAAACCTTCCTTTTTTAAGTTTATCAAACGATTTGTCTTTTCATCTGATGAGTTTATAATAGTCTTAAATAGTGTCAAAAAATGATACTGTTTAGGAGGTACTGATGAAAAAAGTTGAACGAATTAATACGATCATGCGATATATTAACAACCGCGCCAAGTTTACAATTTCAGAAGTCATGCAAGAATTTAACATTTCCCGATCAACGGCTCTTAGAGATATAAGAGAAATTGAAGAGATGGGGATGCCACTTGTTGCTGAAGTTGGCAGGGATGGAGGATATTTTGTCATGAATAATTCTGTCCTGCCAACTGTTCGTTTTACAGATAATGAGATAAAGGCTCTATTTATAGCTTTTATGGCGACAAGAAATAAACAACTTCCTTATCTAAAGAGTCGACAATCTTTAGCAGAGAAATTACTTGGCTTAATCTCAGAAAACCAGCAGGATGATCTTGTTCTTTTAAATCAGATACTTCTTTTTGAAGGTACTAATCCCAATAATCCCGACTTACTTGATTTATCTGACTTACCTCAGCCAATGTTAGAAAGACTCATTGAAACACTACTTTTGGATCGCTTTTTATTGATTACTATCAAAGAAGAACAGGAATCACTATCTTATCCTATTTATCTTCTGCACCTTTACCATGACAAAGGTCTTTGGTTGATTGAAGGATTTGACTTGTTGGATGAAATGAAGAAGATTTTCTCGGTCGACAATCTTATAGATGTCGTAACATATCCTCAAAAAAAAAGATTAAGCAGAAAAAAGATTTTAGAAAAACTAAGTAAGCAAGATGAAATAATTAACCTTGTAATTGAACTTGGTCCAAAGGCAATTGCTCAGTTCAAAAAGTACCATCCTTTAATGCTCTCTATTTCTTATACAAGTCCTTACCAAACCACAGCCATTCTAAAAACATTTATTAATGTTGATAACTTTGGAGAATTGAACGATATAACAAACTGGCTCCTTTTCCTAGGTGATGATATAAAGTTAAAAGAAGTACCAGAAAAAATTATGAATGGTTTACAAGATAGATTAAACTTATTCTGCCCATAAGTAGACCCGTTTAAAAATTCACTTAAGTTCTTCAACTGAAGCATCAAATTAAACAGTTTGATATGTCAAAGGTAGAACAAGAAGTCAACTGAATATAACTGCCTTCTTTATACTGCAGTGTAATTGTTATTAAAATTAACTATATAAAAGTGCATCTAATTACTAAGTTAATTATTTTTATTAATTTTTTGTAAAGAAATGCTTGCAATAGGTTGGACGAGATGGTATATTTAGAAAGTTGTCACGACAAAACGAGTTCGGATAACAAAAATAATATAATAAATTGTTGACAGATGATTCGACAAAATGTTATGATATTAAAGTCGCTTCTGAGCGACAAAGTGAACTTTG
>NZ_NUCO01000005.1:0-25273 GCF_002555445.1 Bacillus sp. AFS017336 | reverse complement strand
TTTTATTTTGCATTAAACAGAATCTGAACGATATTGGAAACATACTACAAAATCATCAATATATCTTATTAGATATGCCTCACCTTTTAGCCTTGGTTTTATCTCTCTTTCAAACCATAAATCCAAAACATAGTGTAGATAAATACTGCTTAACAGTACACTTATCGAACCACTTTGCGATGTCCCCGTTTCACTGACATATGTATCCTTACCTTCCATTACACCAGCTTTTAACCACCTTTTGATTAGACTAATCATTCTAAGGTCACCGATTCTATGTTGTACGAATTTAACCACCCAATATTAATTATCTAACACAAATTATAGGACAAGTTTTTACTCGTGTGTATTGGGGAAATACTCTATGATCTTCATTAAGTTTTTTATACATAAATCTACATGAATTTAAATTTCGATGTTGTATTTTGTAATTTAAAATAGAAAAATGAGTTAAAGCATTTAAATTTTTTGTAGAAATTCAAATGATATTGACACTTAATTTGGGGGATTATAGCATTTTCATTGGAGATTGGACTTTTAATTGTTTTGGACTCTATTTTTCCCACTTATATTTATCCGGATTCTCTTGCGTTATCACAGCTTTTACACCATTACAACAATTAAAATAAATGCCTGATAAAAAAATAGGGAAAAGTCTTGAGGTGACTACGTGCGTCCCTTTTTCCCTTTTCCCTACTCTTACTTTATCAGAGATTAATTCTGATTTTGGCAAGGGTTTATTCGGTTTGTTAGAAGCTTATTTGTTGGCTACAACTTTAAAATGAGTTGCGCCACACATTCAACATGTAAAGTATGTAGCTGGCAATACATGAGATGTTGGTGAGATTATCATCTCTTTAATCTAAATAATGATCAAAATTAGATGGACAATATACATTTTCTTTAAATTCTTTAATTAACTGATCCTTTATTTCACATGAATCTTTACCTTATAAATAATGTGTTAGTCGAAAAAGACATTAAACTTTTCATGTTTCACAAATTTCTATATGGAATCGAATGTACGTCTGAAAAACGATTCGCTTTCCAAATAAACGCACTCGATTCAGAATATACTCTCTATGAAAATGGACAATCACCATTAAAAGTGGTTTAAGAAGAATAATGTAGAAACGTTTACTTAGTCATTCATCGACCTATCAACCGCTGATCAGATGCTATACTGATGCTGTTTGAACACGAGAGAGATTGATTTCAAAAGTAATTAAAAAACCTTAGCCCAATAAAATACTGGGCTAAGGCTACTTAAAATCCTATTTAATTACTGTCTATTTACTATAGTAATCCATAAAATAGTTCTTCATTTGATTATAGAAACTAGATTAGGATTATTTTAATCCTAACTGACTTAACACAGTATCCAATGTAGCACCTTTATACGAAGTTTTCGCTTTAGGTGGATTTGGAACTGTACTATTTTGTAATCCATAGTTATGAATTAGAAGATCCATATCCTTTTTATCAACAACTCCATCGAAGTTCAAATCGGCTCCTGATTTATTTGTTCCCCAATATGTTTGTAGAAATAATGCATCCATTATATCAATTACATTATCTTTATTTGAATCCCCAGCTTTAGGTTGAGTGGAAAAAGTTCTTAAATTTCCGATTGATTCTCCACGTACGTCATCTGATAGTACATACGACTTATACATCGTAAAATGACCTGGTGCATCTACTTTTAATGTATAGACATTTTTATCAGCTTTCATTCCATCTACAATGTAGTTTCCATTTTTTACTGGATCAGCCTCAAAAACAGTTTTACCATCATATGACGTTACAGTTACTTTTGCACCAACTTTGGTATTATCAAACGCGAAATTCTGTTGGCCTGTTAAAGGATCCATCGTTCCTTCTAAATTCAAGTTACCATTTATCCTTGAATTTGTTTCTTTCATATTAACACTCTCCATATAAGTATATACATTATTTGATTCTACATTTGATTGATCAATTGTAGTTCCAGTCATTTCCATGCCAAACCAGTAGACAGGGAAAGCAGACCTTGCCGCATAATGTTTAGCTGTATTTAAATCGAAATTAACTAATTGTATATCTTCTGGTAAAGCTTTATTTCCTAAATAGTTAAAAGTAATTGTATATTTCGTATAAATATCATCAGATGTTGATGTTACAGATACTTGTGCATCCCCATATTGCTTAACTGCATCACTTACAACAACATTATTAATTGTAGCTAAGTCACCATTGTCTTTTAATACTGGAATTGTAATCTTTGATGTTTTTAGGTTTTTAATATTATTTGAACGAAGTGAGTAATTGATTGTATCTCCGGTTGAAGCAACTTGTTTATTTGCTTTTAAATAATAATATGGGTACGTATTAGAAACAAAAACTACCCTTAACATTGACGAAGAACCTGAAGTAAAGTTTCTTGCAGCATCATAAGCATAAAACTGAACTTTTAAAGGCGTAGACCTTTTTTTCACTAGTATTTGATCGTTGTAATTTCCATTTTTATCAGTGTTAATTGCTGGAGATGAATATGGCGCATCGTAAAATGAAACCACTGCATTGCTTGATTGATCAATTGGAAATCCAAGACGATTCGCATCAGCCACTTCAGGATCATTTACATTAATATTGAAATCATATAAATATTCTCCATTTGAATCGAATTGACTATCATCATATTCAATCACTTTTTGATCTAACGAATCAAAACTTGAAGTCATTGTTGGTTTGTCTTTTTCGAAGATGAAATCCGCTACTTTCGTAAATACTTTCCCCTGATCATTTGTTCCAATCAGTTTTAATTTATAGTTACCTGTTTTTGCATAAGCATAATCACTGCTAATCGGATTTTTTGGATCACCTGTCAACGGATAGTACCCCCCAGTGAATCCAGCAGTATTAGAATAAACTGTGTTTTCATTCAATATTCGAGGATCATAAGACCCTAAGTAACCAATATCTTGACCCGTTGAATCTTGTAATACTACATCTAAAGTCTTCATAAATGACTTTAATGAGAATTGAAAACCTTGGTATGGAAAGGCTTTTTCAGGCCACGTTGTATCACCAGAATACATTGGATATCGTACTGTAAAGGTATCAATCCCTTCATTAATAACACGTCCGCCAAATGGAATTTGATACGTTTCAGTTGGATCTGCATTATTTGTAAAGACGATATATCCTTCATATGTTCCTTTTTCAGCTGTCTTTGGAATAGTTAAATTAAACTGTATGTTTTTAGAGCTAATTCCATTTACTTTAACTGAAGTTGGTCCAGATAGCGTTACATTATTTTTCGCAGCATCTAATGAACCCCTTAATCCTGTTTGGAAATTAACCTTCACATTAAATGTTTTTGCTTTTTCACTTCGATTTTTCAATGTAACCGTACGGTCATCAGCAATATCTTGGTCATCGAATCCGTATGAACCGAAGCTCATACCACCAGTTAATTCTTTAATCGTTTTTAGTTTACCTTTTTCATTAACTGTCGGTGTTTGATCATTTACTTGTAATTCAACATTTGAATGAATTGCTTCATAAGCATCAACTCGTCCGCTTCCGATTTCAAACACGCTATAATTTTTTGATAACGGATCTGCTGTATTCATTAAAATTGATTTGATATCTGCTGGTTGTAAATTTTTGTTCGACTGTAATAATAATGCAGATACACCCGCTACATAAGGTGTAGCCATTGACGTTCCAGATAAGCGTTCATATGCATATTTGTAATCTTCAGGATGAGTTCCATCCACCGTTTTATTGTTAACATAAAACGGTACAGTTGACATAATTGCAACACCTGGTGCAGTTACTTCTGGTTTAATATCAAAGTTCACACGAGAAGGACCTCTTGAACTGAATCCTGCTAATTCATCACTAGCTGTTTTCATTTTTGAATAGTCACCAAATGTGAAGCTTGTATTTCCTGCTTGAATCGCTGCTAAGATTGTTTTACCTTCACTATTTGAAACTGAGAATGCGGGTACTGCATCAACTGATTCACCTAAAAATGATTGAATTGCTCCTTCAGCTGCGTTTGTTTCGTCATTATACATAAGTACTCCGACAGCACCTCTTGTTTTTGCATTTTTGATTTTGTCAGTTAATGCGTATGTTCCACGTTTGATGAAAGCAATTTTGCCATTTAAATCTTTCCCGTTAAAGTCAGCTGCTGTTCCAGCAAGGCCAACATCTACAAGTTGGAATGTTTTTCCTTTTAGTTGAGTTAGGTCGTCCGTATAATTTCTTGCTAATTGTAATAGATTGTAATTAACACCATTTTGCACGCCTGCGTATTGGTATACATCAAGTGAGATTGATGATGCACCAACTGTTAAAGCTAATGCAGACGCTGCTGGTGAACCTAAAGTATAATTTTTATCTCCACTATTACCAGCTGCAACAACAGTCGTAACACCACTTAAAACAGCATTATTTACAGCTACTGAAGTCGCATATAACGGATCATTTAGCGTGTTACCTAAAGACATATTAATAACGTCCATACCATCACCCACTGCTCGATCCAATCCAGCAAGAATGGCATCAGTTGTCCCGCTACCATATGGGCCAAGTACACGATAAGAGTAAATATCCGCCTCAGGAGCCGCACCTAACATTTTATACTCGCTATCTGCTGTACCACGACCACCAATAATACCAGCAACATGTGTACCATGTTCTGTGTAGTAAGGTGACGAGTTGCTTATTTCTGGTTTTCCTGACTTCTTCCAGTCAGCATATGTTGTTTCCATTGGATCATTATCATTGTCAACGAAATCATATCCACCTTTAAAAGCGTCCTTTAAATCTGGGTGGTGATAATCAATCCCCGTATCTAAAATCCCTACCTTAATTCCTTTACCAGTGAAACCTTCAGCATGTAAACGATCTAAGCCATCATAAGGCGTATAGTTACCTACTTTTGCCTCATCAGCCTTTAATGTATTATTATCTTCTGCAGTAGGTGGCTCAATTGAAAATGTTTCATTGCTCCAAACCGTTTTAACTGCTTTTGATTTTAATAGATTTTTAATTTGATTAGCAGGTAGGCTCATCGAAACACCGTTAAACGCATTTTTATATGAACGATTAACCTTGTAATCTACCTTTTTATTATTCTCATCAACTAATACTTGTCCAACATCTTGATTAAACGTTTCATGATCTTGATTAATCAATTTCGTTGCTTCGGTTTCAGTTAAAGTTTGCCCTTGAAGGCTCGCTTGGATTTGAGCAACTTTTGTAGGTTGATTTACAAACTGTACGATTACTGATGTTTGTTTAGTTGAAGTTTGATCAATATCAGATGAAATTTGAAGACCTGCTTCCTCATTAGTTGAAAGGTCTTTAAGTGCGGCTCTTTGTTGTGGAGTTAAGTTTGCTAAAATATCTTCAACCTTTGAATTACTTGCAGCTTTTGTAAGATCTACATGTCCAAGTGAACCTAAAATAAAACTAGATGATAGTGCAACTACAGCTAGGCTTTTCACGACCTTACTATTGATGTTTGCTTTTTTCCCCATTTTCTTCCTCCAAGTCTCTGTCTTTTTATTACAAATGTAGTGCAATGAATTACGAAACAATGATTCTAATCGGTTTTAAGTATTTATTTAGAATTCATCTATTTTGTTGATTTATTACAATTACATAAGCACTTACAATTATTAAGGAGATTTGGAGTCGTGTAAATTGGGGAAATACGCATAAATACATGATTCAAAATACGCTTTTTTTCATCAGTTTTTTTAAAAAAATTGTCGTTAAGATGTAGTTTATGTAGAACTTTCATTATTCACCAATATTATGTTAATTATTTTGTCAAAATTTTATGAATGAAGAGAGTCTAAATTTGGGGAAATATTGTACAAAACTATTAAATGCTGTTGATTTAGTATAAAATATTTTTTTCGACACGAAACTAGAAAACTATTAACGAAATTGATAGCTTCTTTAAAGTAGTTTTGATCCAAATCCTCTTATAAACTTCCGGATATTACACTACAGCATGCGTCAGCCAACTAAATCAGTGCTTCACCATAGAGAATGAAAATGCATAAAACTGTCGAAACTTGTAATTGTTCCCTCCAATCCAACTTTAAGTCATAAGTCTATAATTTTGGACACTCTCATTTTTTAACGAATGAGTAGCATCTTTTTTGGTATGTTCTTTTTTCTGACTTAAAGGAATTTATTTTTCTTGGTAGTTATTCTAAACATCTATAAATTTGCGAACGTTTTTCAGTAAAAAAGGTATTTGAAAAGGCAAAAATCTCACCTACATCGTATTATTTCTGCCGTTGAACTAAACGATTATCGTGAAATAACTAATGGGAAAATTAATAAATTGCAAGGAGAATTAGTTCAATTAGAATGTCAACTGAATACTTGTAATGATGAAAAATACGAACTTAATCTAAAAAATTCATTAAAAGACGTTATTTAAATGAACGAAATTACTCCAAAAGTTTTAAAAGTTCTAGTTAATCGCGTCACTTGTAATATTAGTGGTACAGTTACAATTCAATATAATTTTTTCAATCTTTTATTATAAGTAAAAAGGCAGCGCCCAAATGGGCTTGCTGCCTTACTTTAAAATGAGTTGCGCCACACACTCAACGTGTGCAGAGTGCATTTGGTAATACATGGGATGTTGTTGAGACATTTTATAAAAGACTGATTTCGAAAATCTCTTTGCTTTTTAAAAAAGAAGGTAGAGTGTATTTTATATTATTTGTTTTAAAAAAATAACCCTTTATTCCAAATGGAATAAAGAGTTATTTACATAGTAGCTTTTTATATAAAGCGACTGTTAGCGTACAGCATAGGTTCTAATTATAGTCTGTTCGATTTGGCTGCCTTTGTCATCCCATGCCTTAATGCGTAGCGACACATAGCCCGATTTTGGATTTTTGTAAGTCACAATGTTGTGGCCATCTTTCTTTCTATTCACATCCGCAGGCAGCCAAGTATTGCCATCGTCAGTGGAAACTGCGACTTCTACCCCACGAATATTCGTGGTAGCACCAGATTGAAGTATGAATGATAAATCAAATTGGTACGTGCTTCCAGCTTGTGCCTTATTTTCTTCATCAAGTTTAAGATCATACCTCGGCCACAGTAGCGCAAGGTTTTCTTGCCCATCTGTTGGTCGCTGGGACTTGAATGTCCAAGCAGTGCTGGTCGTTGTAGCCAGAGAGAACCCGAACCATTCTGGGTGCGATGTGTCCGCCGTGATCTTATAAGTAGCCGGGTTTGGGCTGACCGCAAACTTACGATTACTTTGGTCCCCTAGCTGAGAGATGAGATTCCCGTCTTGGTACAACCCCCAAGTGAGCTTGACTTTACTATTATTTGCAAATAACAAGCCGTAGTGCCCCGGCTCGCTATCACCGAAATCAAACATGTTAAGGTTTAAGGTGTCTCCCTCGCGATACGCCAAGGTATTATTCTCCGGTCCAGATGGAGCGTTCGCCGCGCCCATCCAAGTCTCTTCTTTCTTGTCACCCGGCGAGTAGATGCGAAATGTGTCCTTCATGTTATAAGCAATATCAGTAACGTCTGGATAATACTGATGAGCCCATCTAAAAATCTTCATTTCCGTCTTGTTGCCTGTGGAGTACCACTCTTCCCGGTCCGGTGTTTTTTCCTCGAATTTATCCACGACCGTAGTGAAGCCACCTTCGTCCTTACGTAATGCCACGGCCCACTCGCCAGACTTCAACCAGCCATTTGGCCTGCGGTAGTGGGCCTTCACTACGGCAGAGTTCTCTTTTGTCACCGCGTCGACAGGGTTATCCGGAATTTCACCATTAATCATCGACGCATAATTGTACACGTACGGACTGTCGGCGATTCCATGCAGCTTGATCCAGGTAGGACCACCCGCGATTCTGTTGAAGAGCACTTCTCCGTCGTTTTGGCCAAGAGTATAGGCCGGGATGACGACATTGTCAATTGTAAATACACCTAGATTGTACCTCTCCCCGTTGTTATTGACGACAATCACTCCCGCGGCGCCAGCACCCATCACTGCTTTTATTTGGTCTCTCGGATTCTGTTTCAAATCGTGGGTGATGACCGCTAGCTTTCCATGGATGTCTATGCCGCTGAGATCCGCTGGTAGTGCCACGCCGACGTTGACTGCTTGGAGTGTCTTATCGCCGTCCAACTTATGCGCAAAAGAAACTGGCACAAGCGGAATCGACTCGTTCTTCTTGTCATCATAGGATGCCTCGATTGCAGGGGCGTAGTTGCGAGAATGGAAGTTGAACTCGAACTGACCAATATTATTTGGCGCCTTGACTGGCAACACGTAGGCGTGTAAATCGCCATTAAAATTCCTCATGTAGTCAACTCCGCCGTGGTTTGAATCAATCCGCTCGCGGACTCCGAATTTCCAAAAGTGCTTTTCGGACTTCTTAGGTGTTGTAACTTTGACCTCCTTGGCTAATCGGGCATCAAACGTGATCTCTTGGTTCTGGTTACTCTTTAGCTCCATCATAGGCACTGAGGCTAGGGTATAGCTCTGAGCTATTCCGGCCTTGTCATTTGTGTTTAGTGTACTAATTACAGCGTAACGTCCCGGCTGCAAGGATAATTTGGTCATCCCGCTGCTACTAGGAGTGACCTGTTTACCAGCCCCCGTGTCAAGGTTGAACCACACTAAATCGCCTCCAGCCGGTTTTCCGTTACGATCGATCTCATTAATATTTAAATCAACTAAATCTTGTACTGTTGCACCAATGGTCGTGTTAATGATTTTACCGTCACTTGATGTAGCATTAACCACTGCTTGATAATCGCCGCTTTTAAGGCCAAGTGCTGGATTAAATGTTATATTCATCGCAATGCTGCCATGTGCTGGGACAGTGACCACTGACTGGCTGAGCTTAAACATTCCAGAAGGAGCCGCTGTTAAATCCTCCGCCTTGGCTGTCATTTCGAGATTCAATGTGATCGCACTGTCGGATGGGTTGACATAATTAAATGTCTTTACGATCGGCTGAGTAGTAGTAAACCCTACTCCCATACTAACGACTGCAGGACTGCTATAGACGTTAGCATCTAATGCTTTCGAAATATCTACACGTCCGCCACCTTGTTGATAAGCTATGTAGCGAGAGTTTGCTACCGCAGTATCAATTAATACCTGCTTGACTTGGTCTCCTGACCAATCCGGGTGTCTTTGACGCAGAATGGCTGCAGCACCGGAAACATGTGGTGTAGCCATCGATGTACCATTGGCACTAGTGTAGTAGTTGTCAACAGCGGTACCCATAGTAGTTCCTGCAGCACGAGCAGCTACAATTGCTACTCCTGGTGCTGTAATCTCAGGTTTAACATTAAAATTGTTGATAAGTGGACCACGGTTTGAAAAACTAGCCAATAATTCATCTGAGGATTTGTCAACGGCCCCAACGGTCAATGCTTTTTCCGCCGCCCCTGGCGATGCAACGGTTCCTTTATCTGGACCTGCATTACCTGCCGCGATAACAAATAAGGTGTTGCTAGAATTACTCAAATTATTAACAGCTTGACTCATTGGATCCGTTCCATCGCTCGGATCAGAGCCACCAAGGCTCATACTGACGACATCAGCCTTTTCCTGAACTGCCCATTCCATGCCATTGATGATTGCAGACTGGGGACCTGAACCATCATTGCTAAGCACCTTTCCAATTAGAAGTTTTGCACCTGGTGCTACGCCCTTATATTTACCACCGGAAGCAGCGCCTGATCCCGCGATAGTCGAAGCAACATGCGTACCATGCCCGAAGTGATCGACATAATCTTCACCATCTATGAAGCTCTTTGTTTTTAAAATAGCATCTTTTACATCAGGATGATTTGGATCGATCCCAGTGTCCAAGATAGCAACTTTCTCTCCTGTGCCATCATAACCAGCCGCCCATGCTGTAGGCGCTCCAATTTGTGGAACACTCTTGTCCAGCGTCACATGCACCGGTTTGTCAAGCCACAACTTCTTTATGCCATCGGCAAGTTTCGGTGCGGTCGCAGCTTTGGTGCTGTCATCGTCTACCGCTTCCCAGAACTTCGCCGACTTCGACTTGCTCTCCTTAAGCGATGCCCCATGAATGCTGTCCAACGTCATTTTCTTTTCTGATCCGGTCGGCACTGGCATACTACCAGCCGTCTCCTGTGAGCCTTGATAAGTCGCGATCAACGGTATATCAGAGCGGTTAGCATCATCGTAGCCGTATTCAATCAACTTGGTGACGTTGAACAGCTCGCGGTCAAGCATATTAGTAGCTAAGTACGCCTGTGCCTGTGCCGGGATGACGTAAAGATCACCCCCCACATTCATCGTAGTTATGTCCACTGGGGTGCCGTCAGACGCTGGCTCGACTGTCGCACCCTGTACGCCGTCGGCATAACGGTCTACCGTCACAACCTCTCCCGTCACGAGTGTGACCTGGTGTGAAGCTACGACCGGATTGTCCTTCTGTTGCCCTTTAGCCTGGATATCCTGTGTTTTAGTAGTATTTTCTTCATAAGCAAACGTATTACCAGTACTTGTTGCCAAAAGTGCCGTAGTAGCCAATCCTGCTGTCAATACATTAAACATTTTTTTGTTTCGCCTTTTCTTCATTAAACATCCCCATTTCTTAACTAAATAATAGATTAATATATTTGTAAAAATGTAAAAGCTTCGTACTATTGACTTGACTTCACATCTCATACACTGATTTGACTTTCAACTTCAAACTATTAAAATTTCTCAACTAATCTAGTATCAATTAAGAAAATTTATTAAATATTCAGAATTATTAATATTCTAATTCACATTATAGGACAGGCCTTTACATAAGTGTATTGGGAAAATCGTCTAAGAACTTAATAGGGATTTTTATACATAAATCGACATGAATATAAATTTTGATGTTGTATTTTGTAATTTAAAACAGAAAAAAGAGTTAATATATTTAAATTTTTTGTAGAAATTCGAAAGATATTGAAGCTTGGTTTGGGGGATTTTAGAATTTTCACTGGAGAATAGCCTTTAATTGTTTTGGACCACTAGTAATTAATGCCTCTAATTCTCCATTCACTCGTTGATAAGATCGGCACCGTCCATGTAAATATTGCTTTGTTAATCTGTTACAAGAAACGTAAAAAGGCAACACCAAAAATTAGGTTAGTTGCCTTCTCTTTATTCAGTGATAAAAAACTCTTGATATTTCCCTCCTTCCAGTCTGCATTTTTACGTTCCAATCTTTTCCCATTCAAAATAAACTTTTGCTACCCAACCGAATTATCCACATTTTTCCATTCATTTTTTTAGCAAAACTATATTATTTTCAAAATGAATCCCTTATAAAAAATAGGGAAAAGACGAGGTGACTTCTTTCGCCCCTTTTTCCTTTTCCCTACTCCTGCATTTTATCAGAGGTTTATTTAGTTTGTTAGCAGTTTATTTGTTGGTTACAACTTTAAAATGAGTTGCGCCACACGTTCTACGTGCTTGGAGTGCGTGAACAAAAATTCTTAACCACCCTCCGTTAACTAAAATCACCCACTCCTAAGCCAATGAAAGGGGTAAAAATTATGCATGATTAAAAGCTATTCATAGGCTTGCCTTACGTAGCTTTATAGGAACCATTATTTTGTTTTCAATCTATAAAGTGACACTAGCTTAGTTTGTCCTGCTGGAATTTTTTCTTTTAGGACTGGTCGTAACTGAATCACTCACTTACTGGTTCAGTCAGCATATTTTTTTCAAGTTTCAACTATTCAATAACCGAATCAATTTCTACTATTCTAGTATTTTCGATCATTGTTTCAATGCGCAAAGCATTAACAGAACCACTTATCATTTGCTGAATGTTTTCTGACGGGATTGTAAGAAATATGTATTACCGTGTTTGTACTTATTAATTAGTGATAGACACAAAAATAGCCGTTTCCTATTTGAGGAAACGACCCTTACTTAACGATCGTGTATCTTCTATTTTTATCACGTGGTGGCTCTAGCTTACCGTCACTCACTAATTCGCGCATAATCTGAACTAATTCTCCCATATCTCCGCCAACTTCTTTTAGGATACTTCGTAACCTAGAATCTTTGGTACTTTCAATAAAATTCCATACTAACTCTTTCTTTGATGGGGGTAAATTGGTAATTGGTAAAGAGTAATTACTTTTCTCATTAAGTTCATCTGAAGTGACAAGTTGCTCAATTATTGCATCTACTTCACTTTCTGTTGGGGCGACAAGACAGCTCTGTAGTCGCATAAAGTTTTCCTTACCTTCTAATTGAGCAACACTATCATCCTTTCCCATAAGTACGAATGGTGGCTTTCCATCCAGCACGGTTTTGTAATCATGCATACTTGTAAGTCTAAATACAACTCGACTCGGGAGATTAGCTTTGACTAAACCTGATACCACATCAACTGATGGTCTTTGAGTGCAAATGCACAAAAAGATTCCTGCAGCTCGGCTTTTTTGTGCTAATAAACAGACGTAATTTTCAACTGATTTATCAAATAGAAATAGGTCTGCATATTCATCTATTATGACAACGATGTTCTTTATAATATGCCCTTTCTTACGATAATGACTTATATTGCGAACTTTTTCTTTTTTAAATAATTCGTATCGTTTTTCCATTTCTTGTACTAATGAATTTAATAAACTGATTGCTTCAGCTGATTTTGTTATTACTTTTTCGACTAGTGGAGAATTTTCAAAAGGTGAAAATTCAACTTGTTTCGGATCAATTAAATAGAGTAGCAGTTCATCAAAACTCTTTGTTAAATGAAAGAAAATTAGCAATGTAGTTAAAAATACACTTTTACCACTGCCAGTCGAACCAGCAACTAATAAGTGAGATATCCTTCCAAAATCATCAAAAACTGGATTACCCAGCATATCTACTCCTAAAAAAATTGGTACTTGATAGGTTGATAAGTCTTCTTTCATTCTAACCAATGCATCTCCTAATGTAACAATACTTCGATCCTTCCGCTGAATTGAGATGCGAACTGTATTTGGTTTATTCCCTCCTTCTATACTTAAATAAGTTAACCCTAATGCTACTCGTAAGTCTTCTGCTAAATTACTAATAGTAGTAAATTTTAAGTTGTTCAACTGAAAATGATATTGATTCAAGGTCGGACCTATTTGTTTAGAAAGATATGAAATCCCACCTTTACTATTCAACGAGTTAAAAGCAGTAAGAATTTGATTCGAGTAATCTACTGTCTTTTCTAATTCGATTGATTTAGATAAGGGTAGGATTGAATACTGGGGTGGTAGATTCACCCGTTGTACTTCACTCAAGGAAGTTTTGATTGGTGAATACGGCAATAGTAACGGTTGAACGGTCTTCATTATTTGTGGAGCAATTTGCCAATGGATTAATTCATTTTCACACATGATATTGCTATTAAGATAAAAGAAACTAGAAGGTTTATTTTCCTTCCTAACTTTCCATTCACCGAATAGCTTATGTAATCGGTGAAAGACACGTGGAGAACATGAGAAAGTGATACTTACTCGGTAATGTAAACCTAATGCCTTCTTCTCCATGCCATCAATTAATGCTCTTTCACTACTACTGATCTTCTCAATGACTTTTCGTTGAACGATTCGTATTGGAAGAATTAAAGATGGTGTATCGATCCCTTTCATAAATAAATCACAAAGCTCTAATAAGTGTTGCTGCATATTCTTATGGCATCTTTTAGCATGAACACTAATGATTAAGCCTTCTCCTTCTCTTAATATGGCTTGCACTTCTTGCCAATTAGGAACAGAATAGGGAAAACAAGCTGACAGCGGATTGATAAAGCTCCCTGTTACTTCATATGAAGTTTCATTTACGTTAACTTCTTTCCCCCACTTACTATAAGCGTTTGAGATTAAGCTACTTTTCGTAATATGATGTACAACCTTTCGTTCATCACCAGTAGCAGTCCTATACCAAGACTTCTTTAAAACTTCATCATAAGGAAGACCTTTCATATGATCACCTAGTTATTTAATCGTTTAGTCACTAAATGTAGCAAATACAAAGTGTTCAAAATGATAAAACTCGTATTAATCAATAGGACCATTTCAAACATAATCAATTCCAACTTGTTTCATTATTGAAGGTACATTATGGTCACTGCCAATATTAATCGCAAACTTCTTCCTTTTTGTTTCGTAGACTAAAATGATATCGTAATTCTGAATTTCATCGCCATTTTGCACTTTTAATCTTGGATACTTCTCTCTAAATGCAGCTCCTAAGTAATACTTCACCTTCATCACACTCCTATGTTTTTGCTTTAGTTGGTTTTCTAAATGCTTTCCAAAGCAATGCAGTTGGGTTAGTAGATAAACTTCGTTGAACTTGTGCCACACTAGAATAGACATCAGGTTTTGTTTGCATATAGTTATTTAGAAATGCAGGTGGTTGACTAAAATGTATCCCACCTAATAGAATTAATAACTTACTAAACACTCCCTGATACGTATCGGGTGTACTAATTCCAAACATGATGATATTGAGGACCGTTGAACTACCCCTCCTTAACAACCTATGGGTTGTTTGAAGAAGGAGATTCCTAAGAACACCAGTGTATCCACCAGTTATTGACTAGGCGATCCCCGCAGTCCCTGCGGTTTGAAGTCTTATAGCTTCATTTTTAAGATTGATTCCTGCGTTAATATCTCGATTATGATTGGTATGACATTTAGGGCATTCCCATTCACGTAATCCGAGATTTTTAACGTCTTTGTTTTTGTAGCCACAACAAGAGCAAAGCTGGCTACTAGCGAAGTTTTTTGATACGGTGACTACTTGTCTACCATACCATTTCGCTTTATATTCAATCATCCTTTTGAATTGTGACCAAGATACTTCGCTGATTGCTTTAGCAAGAAGGCGGTTCTTTAACATGTTCGATACTGACAAGTCTTCCATTCCAATCATGTCGTGGTTTTTGACAATCTCGGTAGAAATCTTGTCCAAATAACCTTTTCTTGCATTCGCAATCTTTTCATGCATACGAGCAACTTTTCTTTTAGCTTTATACCAGTTCGCACCACCGATCGTTCGTCTACTCAGTATTTTTTGTGCATGGACTAATTTTTCTTCTAATGAACGAAGAAACTTCGGATTCGAGTAAATCGCTCCATCCGAAAGAATAGCGAAATCTTTCAGTCCAACATCAATACCAATTGCTGTATTCGTTTTAGGCAATTCGATGACTTCCGATTCAGTAGCTAAAGAAACAAAATATTTACCAGAGGGGTTTCTTCTGATAGTGGCACTTAGTATACGACCTTCGACTTCACGACTTTTTGCAAAACGAACGTTCCCTAGTTTGGGAAGTTTGATCTGGTTGTCTATGACAGCTATATTTCCGTTTATATACTTCGTTGTATAAGATTGCACTGGATTCTTTTTTGACTTAAATCGAGGTTGTTTATTTTGTTTTTTGTAGTAGCGATCAAAGGGATCAGCCAAAATTTCTACTGATTTTTGCAAAGCAATACTATCGGCTTCTTTCAAAAATGAGTAATGTTTCTTTAGTTCAGGAAGTGATTTCACTGTTTCATATTTGTTTAAAAATGTGCCTTTCCAATTATTTGCTGGGAATTGACCGGTTTGCATCATTTCTTCGACGATATACCAGTATGCTTCTTTTTCTTTTTGTTTGCCAAGAAAGTAATTGAATACAAATCTTGAACAGCCAATCGTTTTGTTAATCAGTTCAATTTGTTTTTGGTTTGGGTAGATGCGGAACTTGAAAGCCTTGTTTATTAACATATATTTCACCCCACTTCACAAGAACGTTTGTTCCTATTATAAAATTAAGAGGGAAGTTTTGGCTATCGCCAACTGATATTAATCCCCTCACTACTCTTTGGGCTTTGCCTACACATTCCTGGAGGAAGGAGTATTCTGTCAGAAGAATGATAAAAAAGATAAAGATATAGAAGTAATTGAGCAACTACTTGAAGATTGTATTCGTGAAAGTAAAAATGCTTGATGAAAACGCCCAACCGAGGCGTATTCTCCTTCTATTTTTTACCCAGTATATCAAATTAATAAGCAGTTAATTGTTGTTATTCCATGTTATTAAAAATACGCTTAACACTGATTTAACAATGTTATTGATACTTTGTTATTGAAAATTACTTAATTTTAGTTAAAAAGTTTTCCATCATAATCAATATCATCATTCATTTGGAGTGTTCCAATACTTTACGATTTTGGTCATAATTGATTTTAAGTTTCCTATACTTAGTTCGTAAATAAAATCTGAAACCAAAATTTCTAAAACATCTTCCACTGAATAATAGACGTTATAAATTTCTTCAATCTCCATTAATAAAACTTCAAATTTTAGCGCATCTTCCCTCTGGATCGTACATGAAACCTCCACTACAAATTCATCTTTTAGATGTTTTTGTTTACCACCTGACAGTAATTGTAATCGTTTATCTCTGCCTGATATTAACTTGTACATTTTCAGTAGATCGCCATTATTTTTTCGAATATTACGCATGAAGTCTTCATATAAAATTGTGATAAAATCTTCCATTGAAAATTTATATTCAGCTAGTTCTTCGACATCTAAACAAAATACTTTTGCTCGTAAATAGGCCTTAGATGGTATCTCAAATTTAAATGGATATTCTTTGTAAAGCTTCACCTTTTTTTTAAATGAAAAGAAACCATGCTTTTTATCTTCTAAATGTTCTAATTCTGAACCAATTACGTCGTAATCACTATAGATACTCGTCATACAAAATGGCCCTCTTTCCTTAAACTATTTACGAATACCCTGTGTGCTGCTTTACGAATACTGCAATCCCATTCCACACAATAGCCTTGTAAAATCTCAAACGTCTCTTTGTCTAGTTTCGCAACAACTAAATGTTTTGACTCAATTGGGTATTCGACTTCATCAAACTCCTTAATGCGATATAGAGCTTCAGTAAGTATATCTGTCGTTAAAATTGTTGGATAAGTATTATATTTGAAACTTAATTTTTTAATCAGTTGTTTCATTTCTGGCTTTAATAGTATCCGAATGTCTTTCTTTTTATCGCTACGTTCATTACGGACCTTTTTTACCTGCTGAGGTTTGGAAGGAATGATGTGATCATTCCCCTTCTTACTTTCATTAAACATTGGGTTAAAGGTATCCATAGAAGCACCCCTCTCTTTTTATAAAAAAATTAGTTTTTTTAAGTGTTAAGTTAGGGTTATAGTGTCAAAATGTCATTGTGTCATGTGAAATATATACGATATGGGTGGACAAGTTAGAACTGAAATAACAAAAATTTAGTGGAATTGTATGAAATTTTTCTACAATGGACATACTAAATAAAAAAATAGTTGAGGTGGAGAAAATGAATTCTGTAGCAAAACAAGGAGTTTCTAAAGAACTTGCAAAAGCATTTGCGGGATTTAAAAACCAAAAGAGCGGAATTAAAATAGTATCTAAGAAAATTAAAAAAGCTAGTAAATAGGGTAACCTACTTACTAGCTTTCTTTTTATTTAGATAAATATTCTTGTAATTCTTTAATAAAAATATTTGCATCATCCTTTCTTAATACGAACCTATCATTATCATAAAAAGTTGTTTTCTTCGATTTCACTAGTAATCATACATACTTTATCTGAAGTAAATTGTTTAAGTATGATCCTTTTCATATCATTAAACTGATTTCTTGTTACTCGCTTTATCATTTTGAATTCTTAAAAGAAAAATTGTTGGTAGAAAGTGTAATTTCAAGCCATAAACAATAAGGACCGCGGCTTTAGGTGCAGTTTTTATTTTGTATCTTTCACCATTACTTTATGTAATTCCTTAGAGACTGGTTTTAAAAATTCATTTGTAAATAACTACAGTATGTGAAATTTCACTTATTCCTCATTAAAGAATGAAGATTTATATAAAATAAACCCTTATAGAAGCAAATGAAGCTTTGTTAGACTTATCTTTTATTACCTATTATTCTTAATAATTTATCTGGAATATCCACCTAAACTATATGCGGCATTATACTGCGGTGAAACTTCAAACGAGTAGCCCGGGTTTAATAGTTTGCTAGATTAATTTTGACTATTTACGATGGTGGCTGTAGGATTAATCTGAGTTCCACTAAGGAAGGGTTCATCGGTAATCTTTAATGTAAGATCTACGAAAGATATGTTGTCGAATGTCACATGGGAATCGTTAAAGGCTGATATATTACGAAAGTATGCAAAACAAACATCTGTAAAGTGACTTTGAAAAGTCGATTGGACTGTTGGTTCCACCTTTTCTTCATTAACGACGTTTTGTGACTAAAAAAGCCAATGCTGCAGCCAAAAACCCAGCGGTCAGTTTGCCGACAATCAGCGGAATGACAAAATTCTTCTCCACGCCCGCCACGAACCCTAAGTGACTGCCAAATACAAATGCGCCGCTTACGGCAAATGCGGTATTTATGACTTTCCCGCGGTCGTCCATTTCGTGCAGTGTCGCAAACATAGGAATGTGATGGGCGAAGGACGCAATGAACCCCCCCAATGCTTGTTGATTCATACCTAGCTTATTTCCGAGTAGTACAAAAGGCTTCTTTAATACTTTTACTAACACAAATACAAACGGAAACGCACCGGCAAGCATGATGGTTATTTTTCCAACTGTTACAAAGCCTTCTGTAAGTGGCATCATACCAGGAATAAGAACTATACCTGTTAAAGTTTCAATGATAATCGAGACAAGACCAATGATAATAACGATTTCAATCCCTTTACCAAACCATTTAAAACCACGGATCATCACGGATTGAGCTGATAACATCCCAATGCCGATCAAGACAGAAATGAGGATAGAAGGAAGCAGATTTTTCAACATCCATATCAAGTCAAATCCTGCTATGAATCCTCCCGCTAAACATCCAAATGGAATAGTCATGAGTCCAATTAAAATTCCTTTAGCAAAAAAGGGATGATCATTTGTATGAACGATACTTAAAGCAACCAGAATGGTAAAAACAATAGTCGGCCCCATCATCGTTCCTAAAAACACCCAAGAAAATAATGCAGCATCACTCGATTGAGCCATTTCATTTGCTAAAGAGTATCCACCCATATCAAGAGCTAAAAACGTGGATGAAAACATCGATGGGTCTGCTCCAAGAAATTGGTAGAAAGGGGATACAATCGGTGTTAACTATTTAGCCAATACAGGCGATAGTGAAATCATTCCAACCATTGAAAGGGCTAGCGCTCCCATGGAATGGAAGGCTTCCTTAAATTTTTGTCCGACTCCATACCGATTACCCAACAGATAATCTACTGCTCCTAGAACCATAAATCCTGTCATGATATATATGATGATTTCATTCATATCGAATACGACCTCATTCAAAAGAAAGGTCATCTTTATAAAAATTCCTTGGATGACCTGTTCAATATTTTTTATAAGATAATTAAGTGCTTAGGAGAATGGGTAATGATTTCAAAACCATTCTCTATTACTACAATATCATCTTCAATCCGGCAGCCACCCCATCCTGGGATATAAATGCCTGGCTCAACGGTAACAACCATTCCAGTTTGAAGAATTTCTGCACTTTTGTCAGAAAGTCGGATTGGTTCGTGAACTTCCATACCTAAACCATGACCTGTTGAATGTCCGAAACGATTTCCGAAGCCTTTTTCTGTAATATAGTCTCTCGTTAAATCGTCAATCGTTTTCGCTTTTTCACCAGAGCGAATTCCTTCTGTTCCACGTTTTAAAGCTTCTAATACGATGTGATAAATGTTGCGGAACTCATCCGAGCAGCTCCCGACGGCAATTGTTCTCGTAATATCAGAGCAATAACCATCGTACAATGCACCAAAATCAAGGGTAACCATGTCACCATGCTCGATCACTTTTTCGGAAGCCACCCCATGTGGTAGGGCAGCCCTCTTTCCAGAAGCAATAATGGTATTAAAAGATGATGAGGTTGCACCTTGTTTACGCATATAGAATTCCAGTTCATCACGTATTACTAATTCCGTAACCCCTGGTTTAATGATATTCAAAATATAATCAAACGCTTTATCTGCGATATTAGCTGCCGTTCTGAACTTCTAATTCTAACGGCTCTTTGATTTCTCTAACCTTTTCAACGATATTTTCCAATTGGATCCATTGTACATTTCCATACTCTTGTAGCGTTGAGAACGTTTTTAATGTCATGGCATTTGCCTCAACAGCGACCTTTTTAAGACCTAGATGTTCGATTTCATTGGCAACTTCTCTTTCAAGATTACCGTCATGGACGATAATTTTAGCGTTTTTCACTTCATTTTGAGCTTGTTCAGCATAACGGAAGTCAGTGATAAAGGTAGCAGCATTTTTTGAAATTAGCACCATACCTGCTGATCCTGTAAAACCTGTCGTATATCTACGATTTTCACTCTTTGTAATTAATATTGCATCGACATTGTTCTCTACTAGCTGCTTCTGTATTTTTTCGATTCGGTTCATTATCGTTCAACTCCTACAACCATTAATTGTTTTGGAAACTTCGTTAATACTTCACACCCGTTTTCCGTAATGACAACATCGTCTTCAATACGAACACCACCAAGGCCATTAAGATAAATGCCAGGTTCAATGGTGATGACCATTCCTGATTTCAATATCCCCTCATTAGCATCGTTCATAGAAGGTGCCTCATGAATATCAATTCCAAGGCCATGACCGATTCGATGTGGAAAAAAATCACCGTAGCCAGCTGCTTGAATGACGTGTCTTCCAGCGAGATCAACATCACCAATTCTTGTTCCAGGTTGAGAAGCATCCACACCTGCAAGATTGGCTTGTAAAACCGTATTGTAGATTTTATCGAGTTTGCTATTGGTATTACCAAAAATGACAGTTCTTGTGATATCGGAGCAATATCCCTTATATTTCACACCTAAATCAAATAGGGCAATATCGCCTTTTTTTAACTTATTTTCTCCTGAAGCGCCATGTGGGTTACTTGCATTTTTGCCAAACAATACAATGGGAGGAAATGACATGTCTTTAATCCCTTTTTTCTTTAATTCAAATTCAATTTTACCTAATACTTCAAGTTCTGTGATTCCTTCTTTTAATGCTTCAATACCCACTTGCACGCCGTAATCAGCAAAAGCGGCCGCTTCACGTAATATTTCAATTTCACCAGCATCTTTTACTAGTCGCATTTCAGATAGTATTGGATCTAGTGATGCAAACTCTACTTCACCAATAATCTGTTGTAGACTTTCGATGTAAAAATAGGAGATTTCATGTTTCTCAACAGCAAATTGTTTCATTTTGTTTCTGCTTTCGATCACGTCACGAACAAGTGCCCACGGGTGATCGGAATCTGTGTAACTTAGAATTGGATGGTTCCAGCCTACATCCTTTATCATTTGAACTTCCATTGCCGGTGTAATAAAAATGGGTTCGTCATTCGGGAAGACAAAAATACCTACAAACCGTTCATGCGGATTGTAATCAAAATTCGATAAATAAAAAATATTATGGCGTGATGTGACTAAGCCACCTGGAATACTTTGTTTTTGTAAAAAGCTTTTCAATTCTTGCAATCGATTATTCATGATTAATTCCCCTTTAATGTATGGATTAAAATAGACATGAAGTATTGTTGCAAGTTCTGTGCCATTTTTAATATCTTGTATTTAGGGGCTAGTTTAGGTAATAGTGTAGAGGTTTTTAGACACTGTGTAATACTGAGTGTCAAAGTATTTATACAGTTAGAGTTTAGACAGAACAGTGGAACATCCTATAAGTGGAGTTTATTTAAGGGTAGGGAGCTTACTTACGGGTAGAGGCGCAATACTTTCGGTAATAGAAGATAACTTGCGATTAACTGAGCATTATTTGCGTCTATCTTTGATTTCCAGCTCATAAATCAGCCCAGGAGCATCTTACGCTCATCTGGACTAATTTAGGTGCAAATGCTTTTTGTTTTTAAAGCTCAATCTTTAATTTTTTCATTTTATTGTATAAAGTAGCTCGAGATATTCCTAGTTTTTTTGCTGCTGCTTGCTTGTTTCCATTCTCTTTTTGAATTGCTTCCATGATTTTATTTTTTTCAAAATCATTTAGGTCATCTTGTAAGGAATCATCAAGGTATCCGGTCGATGACAATGTAAAATGTGTCAGCTTTGGCGGTAAGTCTCCGACAGAGATGGTTCCTTCTCCTGACAATAAAACTAATCGTTCAATAACATTTCGAAGCTCCCTTACATTTCCAGGCCAATCGTATTGTAATAGGGCGGAAGTGACCTGAGGATCTACGATTTTAATCGTTCGATGATATAACAATGAAAACTCATATATAAATAGTTGAAGGAGCTCCATAACATCTTCTTTTCGTTCTCTCAAAGGGGGAATCGTAATAGATAAAATGTTTAGTCGATAATAAAGGTCTTCTCGAAAGGTATTGGCTTCAACCATTGCCTCTAAATCCTTATTAGTAGCTGCAATGATTCGGCATTGAGCTTTCAGTTGCTTTGTTCCACCAACCCGATAATACGTTTTATCTTGCAATACTCGGAGTAATTTAACTTGCATATCCAACGGTAAGTCACCAATTTCATCAAGAAAAAGTGTTCCTCCATGCGCCAACTCTAGTTTTCCTATTTTACCTTTTGAATCTGCACCAGAAAACGCTCCTTTTTCATAGCCGAAAATTTCACTCTCAAACAATGATGGTGTAATCGCACCACAGTTTACAGCAATAAATGGAGAGTCTGATCCACGAAAATAATGAATAGCTTTTGCGAAGACTTCTTTTCCAACCCCAGTTTCACCAAGTAATAATATGTTCGCACTCGTTTCAGACATTTTCCTTGATAATGAAACTGTTTCTTTCATCAATTGACTCGAACTCTTAATTTGTTGAAAGGAATCATGTGACAATTGTAGCCTTGAAACCTCATTCTGCAGTTGAAGAATTTTGGAGGAAGCATTCATAAGTTCTTGATTCATTAACACTTGACTCGTAATGTCTGTTTCTGCAGCAACCGCACCTACGATCCGATTATTGATGACGATCGGACTGCTATTAATCATGACAAAAAGATCCTCACGAGGTTTATGCTGTTCATGGCGAAATGATTGACCTGTTTCCATCGTAACTTTATTTAATAACATTTCTTTTGGAAAAAACTGCTCTATATCATTTCCGATAATTTCTTCTTTAGGAATAGAAAAAATCCTCTCAGCACCAGGAGTCCAAACAACCGTTTTTCCAGCTTCATCCACAATCGAGACCGAACCATCCATTGTATCAATCATCGTTTGAAAATAGGCCTCTATATATTGATAAGATTCAAACACTTTAGAAAGTAAAGCAGCGGAATCGATGTAGCCCTTGATTTTTCCTTCTCCATCGGTGATAACCACAACATCTGATGTTTTCACTTCTTGAATAACGTCTTGAATAACAGCTTTTTCATTGGAAACGCCAGCTTTTTTCCAATAAAGTTCTTTGATATTCTCGCTTCTATAATGAAGATACTCATTTATCGTTAACATCCAGACTTCACTTTGATGCTGTTTAAATATATATGCTGATTCATTTTTGTCATCCATATCGGAAAGCAAAGAAAAATTCGTTTGCAACAAGTCTTCTACGTTAGGAATAAGATGCTTCATGTTGATTCCACCACCCAATTGTCTATTTTTCATATCACTCTATCCTTTCGACGAGTTTGTGTCATGATTAATGTCTTGTGGGTTCTACATTCCACATCGGACTATCCTGCCATTTACTTGTAGAGTAGAGAACTGATTTCAAAGGGATAGCTTACGCTATCTCTTTTAATTTCAGCTCCCCCTCATCAAACCGTACGTGAAGTTTTCCCTCATACGGCTTTCCGATGTTCTTCTTTCTCATGCTTTACGGTTAATTCCTTGCTAATTTCACAATTAAATGTTCTATCTCTCCTCGAATTTTCTTAAAGTTACCATGATTATTTTTGTTATTTCTCTTCTTGTTATAGAAAAGTGTGAGCCTTTCAAGCACATACCAGTCGATTATATTTAGCCACTTAGTTGCTTTCGAGGATATTTTGTAATAATTCTTAAAGCCTTGAAGCTTCCTATTTAATCCTTTTATTAGTTCTTTTATGTCTAAATACAATTTGTTTCTCGGTTCTGTATATGCTTTAATCTTTGCTCTCATCTTTTTCATGGCATTTTTCTTCGGAATGTGTGACATTGCGTGATAGGTTTTTCCACCTTTTATTAGAATCATAAATTTTCGGTTGTGGAAGCCTAAGAAATCAAAACCCTCTTTATTATCAAACAGATTAACTAATCTCGATTTATCGCGATTAATTGTTAAATCCAATTTCTTCATGATTGCTTGTAATACTTGAGCACCCTCTAAAGCTTGCTGTTTTGTTTTAGTTAGTATTACTAGGTCGTCTGCGTAACGAATTAACTCTCCTAGATGATGGAATTTCTTCAACCAAAGTTTATCCAATATGTTCAAATAGATGTTTGCTAATAATGGAGAAATTACTCCACCTTGCGGTGTGCCCGTAAGGGGATTTCTTAAATTACCTTCCTCCATTATTCCTGCCTGTAACCATTTTCGGATTAACTTTAATACTCGGCGGTCATTGATTTTCTGTTCAACTAGCTTCATCAGTTTATCTTGATTAATGTTATCAAAATAACCTTGGATATCGACGTCGACTACCCAAGAACTATTTCGGCTTACATTCCTTATTTTCGCCATCGCTTGATGGGCGTTTCTCTTAGGACGGAATCCAAAAGAACAATCTTGAAAATCAGCTTCAAAAATAGGTTCAATGACCATCTTTGTTGCCATTTGTACCACTCTGTCTTTTATGGTAGGAATTCCTAGAGGTCTTTTCTTTCCATCGTCTTTTGGAATATACGTCCTCAAAACTGGATTAGGATAGTAATTATTCTCTTTAAGCTGTGCATACAGTTCATTTAAGAATTTACTTTCTCCATATTTTGTAACGATCTCATCAATCGTTTGTCCGTCTATTCCTCCACTTCCTTTCTTTCTTTTTACACGTTTCCAAGCTTCCAGTAGAATGTCAGGGCGATAGATTTTATCGTATAATGCATGAAATTTGCGATTAGGTTTCTCCTTGGCACATAGATATAGTGTTTTCAAAAGTTCTTGAGCTTTTTCATCGGTGTAGTTAGCTAGTTTTCTAGCATTCACTCACTCTTACCTCCTTCTAAACACATGAACAAAGTAGAGGTCCTT
>NZ_NUCO01000075.1:0-718 GCF_002555445.1 Bacillus sp. AFS017336 | reverse complement strand
GTCATTATTTATTTTTATTAGTCGGGACATTTTTCCAATCCGATCTATAATCAATTCTTGTATCAATATTAACTTCAATACATTCTAATTCAGAATTTGATAATAACGCATCTATCAATTCTCTAGTACCACCTATTAATGAGAAATCAAGGTCATAATCAGTACACAAACACCAACTCTGATCTTCTGCCCACCAATAGGTAGGTGAACCGTGTAAACCATTTAGATTGTATAAGTTAAAAACGTCTTCTAATTTACCACTAAATAGTAGATCATCTCCGTACCAGTCTTCTATTTTTAAAAAATAATAATGAAAGTAACATTTTTGTTTCATAGTCATTGGTTTTAAGATTTTTACTAATTCTTCTACTAAATTAATTTCCATATTTCCTTCATCAGGAGATATTATATATCTTGGTAAACTCCCATATATTTGGCTAAAAGTGTTTGTACTTATTTCTTGTGTAAATTGAACATTATACTTTTTTACCAAATCTTTATAGAACAATCTTTCACCTATTCTAATTTTTTGATCAACTCCAAATCGACGTTCACTCCATAATAAATGTTCATCTTTAATCTTTTTATCACGATATACTGGATGAAGGATCTTACAATAATGACTGAAGTTTTTCGGAAGACAATGAGATACAAAATTTCCTTTCCATTGAGGAGAATCACTTTCCAGTTCATCAATATTTAGCTTTATCCAATCAAA
>NZ_NUCO01000074.1:0-256 GCF_002555445.1 Bacillus sp. AFS017336 | reverse complement strand
CCTTTCGGGCGCGCCATATTACGGGAAGTGGCTCAGCTTGGTAGAGCACCTGGTTTGGGACCAGGGGGTCGCAGGTTCAAATCCTGTCTTCCCGACCATTTCATTACGGGGCCTTAGCTCAGCTGGGAGAGCGCCTGCCTTGCACGCAGGAGGTCAGCGGTTCGATCCCGCTAGGCTCCACCAATAGATGATCTTTGAAAACTAAACAAAACATGAAGTAAACGTCAACTATTAGTTTTTTTGAGCAATACAAGAT
>NZ_NUCO01000073.1:0-558 GCF_002555445.1 Bacillus sp. AFS017336 | reverse complement strand
CTGCTCCACCCCGCGATAATTTGGATACTTTTTAAAGTAAATCCGTTAATATGTTATTTAATAAAAATGGAGGAGTAAGAGGGATTCGAACCCCCGCGGGCTGTTACACCCCTGTCGGTTTTCAAGACCGATCCCTTCAGCCAGACTTGGGTATTACTCCATTGATAAGTGGTGGACCTTGTAGGACTCGAACCTACGACCGGACGGTTATGAGCCGTCTGCTCTAACCAGCTGAGCTAAAGGTCCTAAAATAATAAGTAGCGGCGGAGGGAGTCGAACCCACGACCTCACGGGTATGAACCGTACGCTCTAGCCAGCTGAGCTACACCGCCATAATATTTCATTTAAGTTTTCTAAGTGGAGCCTAGCGGGATCGAACCGCTGACCTCCTGCGTGCAAGGCAGGCGCTCTCCCAGCTGAGCTAAGGCCCCATGTTTAAAATGGTCGGGAAGACAGGATTTGAACCTGCGACCCCCTGGTCCCAAACCAGGTGCTCTACCAAGCTGAGCCACTTCCCGTTTAGAATTACAGGTGATACAATATGGCGCGCCCGAAAGG
>NZ_NUCO01000072.1:0-5178 GCF_002555445.1 Bacillus sp. AFS017336 | reverse complement strand
AAGGCTGGGCAAGTTACTGGCACATCCGCATCATGCGCGAACTGAACCTAGACTCAAACGAAGCAATCGAATACGCAAAACTAAACGCAGGCGTTGTTCAACCATCAAAAACAGGCATTAACCCATATTATTTAGGGCTAAGGATGTTTGAAGACATAGAAGAACGATACAATCACCCATCAAAAGAAATGCGTGAGTTAGGTGTTAAACCTGGCAGCGGTCGAGAAAAAATGTTTGAAGTACGAGAGTTAGAGTCTGATAGTTCATTTATCAGAAACTACTTAACGAAAGAACTCGTCATGCGAGAAGATATGTATTTATTCCAGCGACAAGGTAAGGAGTATAAAGTTACTGATAAGGCATGGGAAAATGTACGAGATCAACTAGTCGTTAGTCGAGTAAATGGAGGATTCCCTTATATTGTAGTTCAAGAAGGAGACTATTTAAAAAATGGAGAGCTTTATTTGAAGCATTCTTATGAACATATGGAACTTGATGTGAAGTATGTTGAGAAGGTAATGCCTTATATTCATCAGCTGTGGGGTAGAGGGGTTCATTTGGAGACTAATATTGAGGGTAAGTCTGTGTTGTTTAGTTATGATGGGAAGAATATTCATCGGAAGTATATTTGAGAACGCCTTTTATAGGCGTTCTTTCTTTTGATAAATTTTTAGAGAAATATGAACAACTCCCATTTCAAGTCAACGATTTGAAATGGGGATTATCTACAGTCTAGAAGACACCACTTAATAAACATGGTGTCTTTTTCCATATTGCCTTCGTTAATCAATCGTTCCAGTTTGTCGGATTTCAACATCTGCCTTTATATGAACTTTTACGTGTGGATAATACATTTCCCATTGTTTTTCATTAAATCCTGGATAATGTTCTCTATATTTTGCTCCTAAACCTAGAGGGTCTATTTGTTGGTTCTTAAATTCGGTAACAATCTTTACGCCGTTTTTTTCTAATATTTGTTCAATCTGTTTTTGAATCCTTTTTTTATCAACAGCTACCCTTTGTTTCTTTGAAGGAGCGAATTCTTTAAGACTTGGTCTCAGTTTTAGCTGAATAATAAATTCTGGTCTATCATGTACAATTTTTACTTTATACTTTACTTTTGAACCGAGAGTTTCAATAACGACCTTATCACCATTTTCTAAAATAAATTGGTGCAAAGTATTTTTGGAGCTTTCAACTAAAGTCTTAAATATGAAAGAATCTTCTAGTGAAATAGATGTAACATATTGATCATTTTTAAAAAATGCCATTCCAGTGATCCTGATGTTTTCGTTTTCTGTTTTAATTAAAGGTAAATATGGATCCTGTCCCATTTGAAATAATTGAAATAAAAAGGTATGTAAATCAGTTCGAGGAAGTTGGCCAATTTCCATATTTTGCTCTAGCAAATTATTGACATAAATTGAAACGTTCTCATTTTTATATTTCTTTGATTTAAATAATTGATTAGCATCGCCATCAACAATTCCCAATTGAATAAGGCTCCCAATTGAAGGGTCACGATGTAAGGTGTCTACAAAATCATTGATCCCTATTTTTGCCAGTTCTTTTCCATAAAGAGCTATACGAACCTGACCACTTACCAATGGATTTTGAGTTTCGTTATTTAAGATCGAACGAATCTCTTTACTGGATTTCCCTATAGCTGTTCGGACTTCTGTAGAAGAAGTTTTGTCTTTTTTAAAAATGGGATATACAATTGTTCCCTTTATGTTCTGTTTTCCCGAAAGATCATACCCTAACCCCTGTGACATATCGATTTTATTAACAATGTAGGAGGTGGGAAAAAGGGTGCACCCTGACAATATTAAAATAAGAAACAACAAAAGCACAGACCTACTAATCATTTTGATTACCCATTTTTTAAAAGTAACAAAAAGTAAGAGTATTGGAATATAGCCGTAAAAAATCCATAAATTCATTTGAGTGATATATTTATCTAGCATATCTTTGAAGGGGTCGTTTATTATTTGACAAAGGACTACGCTTAATAGGCTAAGAATTAGTAAAATATAATTTTGCTTACTACTAAAAATTTTTTTAAAACCTCTACTGGAACACCATAATAAAAGTGCGAGTAAAGAGCTAACGATAACCAAATACATGGAGATATATAAGTATTCAAATCTCTCTAAAAAAGGCAGTGTAATTATTTTCGTAAAAGACAGTTCTGGCCAAATTGTCGTATTTAACAGTTTTTCACTATAGAAGGTAAGGGAAACAATAGAAGAAAAAGTATATAGTAAAGTAGTAAATAGAACACCTAAATGAGCAAATTTTTTTGAGGCTTTAGGATTCCTTATAAATGGATAGAACATCAGTAAAGTTTCAGTTCCAGCCGTTGTAGACATTGAGCCTTTTAAGGAATCAGACAATTCTTTTAATGAATGGCTCATTATAGGCAGTAAATTTGAAAAGTGAGCCATTTTTAACGGAAAAAAATAAAGGACGATTAACAAAATTTGCGGGAAAATAAACGATAAAAGAGACATCCCGACAACAACTCGAAATCCTCCGGAAATACAATAATAAACTGATAATAAAATTAAGGAAGCAATAATCCATGATGGTATGGTAGGAAACATCCAGACTTGAACGATCTCTATAAACTTTAGTAAAACATAAACACTTGCTAACCAATAATATATCATGATAAAAAAACTGAAAAATTTGCCTAGTATATTTCCAAAAATACTTACATGAACATCGATAATATCTCCATCGACTTTTCCTAAAAGTTTATACATCACCCATATTAACACCTGTACTAAACAACCTGCAGCTAATACACCAATCCAGGCATCATTTCCTGCTTTCGCGGCAATGATTCTTTGGAAACTTAAAATACTAACACCAACTTGCGAATTATAAATAACAAAGAAGACTAAATAAGGAGAAATCTGATGTCTTATATTCACTTTCATTTTAATTTCTCCTTTACGGTTTATTCATAAAAATCGTTCGCTGGCTCTGGTTTTTTTCCTGTACCAGTTGACTTTCTCTTTTTTTGTGGACTCAATGATGCTGGGTTTTCTTTTTGCATCGAAAAAGGGAGTCTGACCCATAAATCTTGAAATGAAGTCTTACGTATTGGATACTGGCTTAAATAGGGACGCCCGAGTGACGTTAACCGCAGTAAGTGAAGCAATGTAAATTGGTAGCCTAAAAACACTCCAAACAAACCTAGCCATTGAGCTAGAAAAATGATTGGAAACTTAATAAATCGAATGGTATTACTAAATTTATACACAGGCGCCGTATACGAAGTTAAAGCGCCAAGTCCTACTAAAATAAGCAGAATATTACTTGTTAATCCAGCTTCCACAACAGCCTGCCCGAGGACGATACCACCTACTACACCAAGGGACATTCCGATTTTAGGCGGCAGGCGGATTCCAGCCTCTTTTACCATTTCGATCATTAATTCTAAAAAAAGAGCCTCACCGAATGGGGGAAAAGGAACTGTTGCCCTTGAGCCGACAAGCGTTTCAAGTAAACTGGCAGGAATCAACTCATAATGATAAGTCATAATTGCTACATACAGCGGACTTACGAATATCGAGATATAAATAGCACTGAATCGTAATAATCGAAAGAAATTTGCAATAATCCAAGAATAACTATAATCTTCCATTGCTATAAAGGATTCCATAAAGGTAACTGGAAGAATTACTAGATTTGGTGATCCATCTACTGCAATGACAATTTTACCTTCTGTAAGACCAGCAGCTACTCGATCTGATCTTTCGGTTGAGATCGATTGAGGAAACAAGGAATTAGAATTGTCCTCAATCATGGAAGAGATATAAGAACTATCCTGAATTTGGTCATATTGAATATCGGTTATTCTTTGTATTACTGTGTTTACATTTTCCTGATCGGCAATCCCATCCATATATATAACTGCTACTCTTGTTTTTGATAGCTCTCCAACCTTCATTTCCGTGATTAGCAGTTCAGGTACTGGCAATTTTTTCCTAATTAGATTAATATTTGTGTCTAATTCTTCAATAAATCCAATTTGAGGTCCTATGGCAGAGACTTCCATAGTCGTTATGCCAACATCACGAAATTTACTGTTTGCTATATTAATTAATAAACATTCTTCATCATCTTGATGCTTTTGAATAGCTACTGACCCAATTAAAATGTTTTGGATGATTTTATTTTTATCCTTAGTTAAAATAATCTCTTGAACAGGGATTTTATTCTTTAATCCTTCGAGCGATAACCATTCCTGCAAATAAGGTAAGACATCTTTATGTAAAATGTCTGATGAGATGAGTGTGCGATAATAAGATAGCCAAAAAGGTGCATTGTCATTTAATGAAGTATGTTCGTGAACAAAATCATTTGATTTTGATAATTGTTCCGCCCAAGTTTGTTCAATTATATTTTGTGGTTCCTTTTCCTTATCTCCATTTTTTATCTTCATCCGTATCCCTCAAAACTAATTTTTTTAAATTATGTGTAAAAAAGGGAATTTTATACAAGTTTTACTCGATAAATGCTTACTTTAAATATTTGTTTCTTTTTTTGTTTTAGATGATTTCCAGCAATCTCGTTATGACCAAGAACTAGCCTCGCACAGGAACACATATGAGCTGCAGTTGGAAATTGTACCTTAATATTATTTCTTAGTTCTGCCATTCGAGTAGCGATACCAAGTATGGAACCAAGTCGTTCTAGATCTTCTTGAAAAGAACTGATAATCCATTCACCTATACTGGCTACATGTATTATTAAGAGTTAAAAATGTATTATTTAATTGAAAGATATTTTTCTCTAGAACAAGGGGGTACCGTCTTACAATCCGTTTTAATGTTATCGTAATACAACTAACCGCAAAGTTAATACTTAAAAATAATTAACGAGTAAAAACATATTCAAATTTTATAATCATTCGTTTAAGTCTTTATCCATAGGCCTGTTAAAGTTATTTTTACAGAAAAGAGGGGACTATTTTAGTAACTTATTGCTAATTAAGACGAACATATTAAAAAAAATACTTCGCATATATTTCAGGTTATATGCGAAGTATTTAGCGGATCTTTGTATTCCATAGTTTGACTATTAGGAACTATAGAATATTGTATTCGTAAGTTTAAACAGGTTATTAATTTAAAATCTTTAAGAGAAACAAGGCTGGGCAAGTTA
>NZ_NUCO01000071.1:0-1093 GCF_002555445.1 Bacillus sp. AFS017336 | reverse complement strand
GTTCAACTGGAGTAACAGGTCCAATAGGAGCGACAGGAATAACTGGTTCAACAGGATCAATTGGAGTAACAGGTCCAACAGGAGTAACGGGAGTAACAGGTTCAACTGGAGCGACAGGAGTAGCAGGCTCAACGGGAGCGACAGGAGTAGCAGGTCAAACTGGATCAACTGGAGTAACAGGCTCAACGGGAGCGACAGGAGTAGCGGGACAAACTGGATCAACTGGAGTAACAGGAGAAACAGGTCCAACCGGAGCGACGGGAGTAGCAGGGGCAACGGGAGAAACAGGCCCAACCGGATCAACAGGAGTAACAGGACAAACTGGAGCGACAGGAGTAGTAGGATCAACCGGAGAAACAGGTCCAACTGGAGCGACTGGGGTAGCAGGATCTACAGGAGTAACAGGCCCAACTGGAGCGACAGGAGTAGCAGGATCAACTGGAGCGACTGGAGAAACAGGCCCAACCGGAGCGACAGGAGTAACAGGATCAACCGGGGAAAAAGGCCCAACCGGAGAAACAGGAGTAACAGGTGCAACCGGATCAACCGGGGTAACAGGTTCAACAGGCCCAACCGGCTCAACAGGATCGACAGGAATAACCGGAACACCAGGTCCAACAGGAGTAACTGGGGTAACGGGAGTAACAGGATCGACAGGCACAACTGGAGTGACGGGAATAACTGGATCAACTGGCCCAACTGGAGAGACAGGAATAACCGGAACACCAGGTCCAACAGGAGTAACAGGATCAACAGGCACAACTGGAGCGACGGGAATAACAGGATCAACAGGCCCAACTGGTGAGACAGGAATAACCGGAACACCAGGTCCAACAGGAGTAACTGGGGTAACGGGAGTAACAGGATCAACAGGCTCAACAGGTCCAACAGGAGAGACTGGCGCAACGGGAGTAACAGGTTCGACCGGAACAACAGGATCAACAGGCTCAACAGGAGCAACCGGCCCAACGGGTCCAACAGGAGCAACAGGAGCAACAGGATCAACAGGCTCAACGGGAGCGACTGGCCCAACAGGCTCAACCGGATCAACAGGCGCGACAGGATCAACGGGATCAACCGGCTCAACCGGAGC
>NZ_NUCO01000070.1:0-233 GCF_002555445.1 Bacillus sp. AFS017336 | reverse complement strand
AGCGCAGGGCGAAGTCCAGGTTCAGATGGCCGCCATAGCCCTGCTTGAGCACGGGCCCCGACAGATCGGCCTGCAGCACCGCATTGAGCGCGTTGCGCTCGGGCAGCAATCCCAGCACCGGCGAATGCAGCTTGAGCTGCAGCATGCCGGCCACGGGGAACTGCCGGGGAAAGCGCTGGGCCACCACCTCCTGCAGCCTTTGCCGCGAAACCGAGACATTCCCAGGTCCGGAC
>NZ_NUCO01000069.1:0-240 GCF_002555445.1 Bacillus sp. AFS017336 | reverse complement strand
CTAGTTTTCAAGGTACAAATAAAAATGGTGGAGCCTAGCGGGATCGAACCGCTGACCTCCTGCGTGCAAGGCAGGCGCTCTCCCAGCTGAGCTAAGGCCCCGAACATAAAAAAAGATATGGTGGGCCTAAATGGACTCGAACCATCGACCTCACGCTTATCAGGCGTGCGCTCTAACCAGCTGAGCTATAGGCCCATATCTATATATGAAGGATAATCCTTCAAAACTAAACAAAACAAT
>NZ_NUCO01000068.1:0-5226 GCF_002555445.1 Bacillus sp. AFS017336 | reverse complement strand
GTTGTTCAACTAATGCATGCTTTAGTTGAACAAGGATTAATTAAAATTTATGGAATGTAATGCACGTATCGCATCAACAGCGTGCCTACCCCAGTGTGCTTGGAAATGAAATTTCCAATGCCAAATCGCTTCTAATTGTTCATTCTGGTCATATAATAAAATTCCTTCTTTAACATCTTTATAAATATCTAAGATATCGTCGGATAAACTTCCAAATACAGGTTCCTCTATATTGTTTAAATTGTATGGGTTAAAGACCACCCAGTACCAATCGTATTGTTCAAAGTTTATTTGAGGAAGAAATACATCAAATTCATATGAATCGGCATTTTTAGGTTCAACATCTGGAAGAAGCAGGGCTTTGGAATATAAGTCCAATAGTGAAATAACAAGATTTTTTAATTTGTCATTTTCCTGATTGGAATTAAAATTTTCAACTAAGTTGCAATAGTAAATAGCTGAATTAAAAAAGTTGTCTACTGCTTTATTTTTCATTTTTTCCCCTCTCAGATTTTTAGTGTTACCTATTAAAATTCTACATTTTTCAAACGAAAACCTTCTGCAACTAAACTGCCAGTTAGTTGCAGAAGAAATCAAAAATACACATTAAAAGTACAAAAAAAACCCCATTTAGCTAAAAAAAATAAAACCTTTGCTCTAAATTTAGAACAAAGGCTCACGACAAATAAATCATCTACTTACAAGTTGTCCACTTTGAGGTACTTCCTCTTTTATATCAGTTGCTCCAGTTAATTTTTCCTTATTCACAAAATCAAAATCATCTAATTCAGGATAAAAGGATTTCTCTTCAATTGATTGATTCTTTTTAATAGTAGATCCCTGGTCCTCCATTAATCGTTCAATCCCTAATTTAATTAGGTTAAAAGCAAAAATTGAGACGATAAAAGCTATACTTGGTCCTACAATTACCCAGGTGTCTATCGATAGTTCTATATAATTGGCACCAATCATTGCTGACCATTCGTTTGCTTTAGACATCGGTCTGTCAACTCCGAGGTCTAGATAAAGAATTTTCACACCACCAATAAATAGTTTAAAAACAGCTAATTGAGTTAGTAAAAATAAAGTTTGAATTGTCTGTTGGACAAATAATAATAAAACACGGCTTCGAAGATATGGTAAGACATGTTTTCTTCTAATCCAGCTATTTCTAGCGCCAATGATTTTAGAGCTCGTTATAAAATCGTTTTTTAAATAGTCTCTTACTTCTTCACCAATTGAATTCATCAATACTGGTATTGAAATTATAATCAATAAAGAAAGTTGGATCGCAATTGTTTTTTCCTTTGTTGCTTCTGAAACATCATTTAACAATACAAAAAAAGGAAATAAAATGATGACTGCAGGAACAAAACGGAAAGCGTTTATAATTGGTTCAATAATTTTTAACCAATTACCATTTACAAAGCCAAAAAATGCCCCTAATATTCCTCCAAATACAACTCTCATTAATCCTACTATTATTGCAATGGATAATGTGTATTTAGCACCGTCAATTACCATCCAAAATACATCTCTTCCAAATCTGTCTACCCCGAAGATATATTTTAAGCTTGGAGGATAACCTGTTGTATCGATTAATCTTCCTTTAGCATTGTATAACAGCGAAGGGGGTGGCTTTAATGTATCTTTTATAAAGTACGTATAAATAAAACTAAAGATAATTAAACCTAATATGATAAAGCTTCCTATTAATATAGGTAAATACCTCTTTATCTTCATACTGCTTCTCCCCCTTTCATTTTATTAACAATTTGTTTAAAGATAATTTCTAATAGAAAGAAAGGGATAAATAGTAAAACTAGCGCCATAAAAAAGATTTCAGGAGAACCAGTATTATTAAATAAAAATGTAAAATAACCTTGCATATTAAAAAATTTTTCTACTATTAATAAATTCGAAATCATTAACCAAAATATTAACTTACTATTACTTAATAATGTAATCGTTACATTTCGTAAAATATGACGAATCATAATCCAAGAATTTGAGAGACCTTTTGCTTTTGCGTACTCTACATAGTCTTTAATTTTTTCTTCTTGAATAGCCAGACATAACATTTGGAATAGTTGAATTGTTGGAATGATTGAGACAAGAAAGATCGGTAATGCATAGGCTTTTGATTCAAAACCGTTTACTGGGTCTACAATTTTAACCCCCGTTTTGTTAAAAATCCATAAAAAGAAAATTTGTAATCCACAAATCATGATAACATCTGGTATTGATTGCATGAAAAATAGTACACTATTTATTATTTTTCTAACTGATTTTGGTCCAATATTAACAGCATAAGATAAAATTAAAGCTGCGATGATGGAAATTAAAAACGCAAAAAAAAGGATCGTAAATGAATACATATAAGGTTCTAAAAATACGGAAGAAAAAGGAACGTATTGAAAATCTCTTAAGTATACTTCTAAATGACTGAAATAAAAAAAGCTCCAAAAAAAGATTTGTAGTTGGTTCCAAAACTCCACTAAGCGCTCTCCTTTTGGTAACAATAAAGTAAAAGAAGTCGCGGTAATTAAACCGATTCCAAATATGGTTAAACAAAATTGAAGAAGGTATTTAGAAATAATTCTACTTGTTTGTATCATTATTTTCCCTCCTTTATAGGCTTTATCTTTTCTTTGTAATAAATAATATTTCCTGAATTTCTCAACTTGCCAAATTTCAAGAACGTTCCATATTGCTTAATATACATATACTTTTCGTTATTCTTTTTCCCTACTGAATAACCAATTGCATTCGATCTAATGTTTTCACCATATTTACCAAATTTATCTTGGATTGCTATTGGTTGTTCTTCAGGCTTAAAAAATAATAATCCTGTTAATTTTTTATTGTTTATGTCTAATAAAATTTTCTTATATGCAGAACCCTTTTCGTCTGTTTTAATAGTAGTTTTATAGACTATACTCTTAGATGCATCATCTTGAAAAATTAGACGAAGTTTTGCGTCTTTTGGAAGTGACGAGTCCACTTTGATTCCAATACTTTTTGAATCAAAGCTACCATCTGCATGGATTGCCAAATTTTGTGGAGGCTTTTTAATTGTACATGCTGATAGCGCGACAGTTGCAAAAGCTAGAAAACAAATCATTTTAAATTTTTTCATCAGTTATTAAAAAACCCCTTTCCTAACATATAAAATTTCTTTCCAAGAATTTTTACAAATATTAAAATTTTCAACCAAATTCAATTAATTTTATCAAAATAATGACATCTTGTGCACTTTAATTGTTATAATTTTCAATTTTATCGAATAATTTCACCCTTATTTTGTTTTTATACAGTATAATAGACTCGTACCAACTACTATTAAAGGAGGCAATTTGATGGAAAAAATGTTAGTAAAGCGATTAAATCGTGTTGAAGTACCAACTGAAATGACATGGAAATTAGAGGATTTATATCCAACTCGTGCAGAATGGTTAGATGCTTTAGAGCTTATTGAAAATGATTTAGTTGAGGCAAAGTCATTAAAAGGTTCTGTTTTAAAATCCCCGGAATATTTAAAAAAGACATTATTAACTTATGAATCAATTATGCTTCAATTAATTCGTTGCGGTACTTATGTAAGCTTACGTCAGTCTGGAGATGGGTCTGATCCACAAAACCAATCTGATAGTTTACAGTTCTCAAGCTTAAGTACGAAAGCGAATACAATTTTAACATTTATACAGTCTGAACTATTAAACTTAAATAATGAAATGTTAGAAGCGTTTATAAAAGAAGAAAAAGAAATTGAAGTATTTAAATTATTATTAGAAGACATTATTGCATCTAAGCAACATAAATTACTTCCTGAAACTGAAGAGGCTTTAGCAGCACTTGGAGAAGTCACTTCTGCCCCATATCGAATTTACCAAACAAGTAAATCCGCTGATTTAAAATTCGAAACATTCGAAGATGATAACGGAAAAGAATTAGAAAATTCGTTCGCTATGTTTGAAAATTTATACGAATTCTCTCCAAATCATACAGTCCGTAAAGAAGCTTATCAATCGTTCACTAAAACTCTTAACCAATACAAAAATACATATGCTGCTGTTTATGCAACTCAAGTAAATAAAGAAGTTGCTTTAAGTAAATTACGTAAATATGATTCAGTCACTCACATGCTATTAGAAAATCATAAAGTTTCTTTAGAAATGTATCATAATCAATTAAACATTATTTATAAGGAACTTGCTCCACATATGCGTAAACTAGCAAACTTAAAGAAAAAACAACTTGGACTTGAAACGCTTCATTTCTACGATTTAAAAGCACCTTTAGATCCCGATTTCAATCCAAGTACAACATATGAAGAAGCTAAAGAAACCATTTTAAAATCACTAGAAGTCATGGGACCTGATTACATTTCAGTCATGGAAAAAGCTTTTGATGAGCGCTGGATTGATTATTGCGATAATGTAGGAAAATCAACGGGTGCTTTCTGTTCTAGTCCTTATGGTGTACATCCTTACATTTTAATAAGCTGGCAGGATACGATGCGAAATGCATTTGTACTTGCACATGAGCTTGGTCATGCTGGACATTTTTACTATGCAAATAAATACCAACGTGTTGTCAATACACGTCCTTCAATGTATTTCGTTGAAGCCCCTTCAACATTTAATGAGATGTTATTAGGACAATATTTACTAAAACAGACAAATGATCCACAAATGAAGCGTTGGGTAATCCTTCAATTATTAGGTACTTATTATCATAATTTTGTAACTCATTTACTTGAAGGTGAATTCCAACGAAGAGTTTATGAGCTTGCTGAAAAAGGTACTCCTCTTACAGCGTCAACATTCTGTGAGGTTAAAGGCAATGTTCTGAAGGAATTCTGGGGAGATTCAGTCGAAATCGATGAAGGTGCAAGCTTAACTTGGATGCGCCAGCCACATTATTATATGGGTCTTTATCCATATACTTACTCTGCTGGTTTAACTGCATCTACTGCTATTTCGCGAAGAGTTGCTACAGAGGGACAACCAGTTATCGACGCTTGGATCGAAGTTTTAAAAACAGGTGGATCAAAGAAACCAGTTGAACTTTTAAAAATGGCTGGTGTTGATTTAACGACGAGTGCACCAATTAAAGAAGCTGTAGACTATGTTGGTTCATTAGTAACTGAATTAGAGTCTCTTTTCTAAAGAAATTAAAAAAACACCTAAATTATTTTATAAAATTGAAGTGACCCCATAAAGT
>NZ_NUCO01000067.1:0-2728 GCF_002555445.1 Bacillus sp. AFS017336 | reverse complement strand
GGCAATTAGAAGATGATATGATCCCCACCGTTTCTCGAGTAGGACCATATGATGATTTATGGAATTTAGATAATAAAAGAGAAAACATTGCTCCTGTAAAACCTCCAAAAAAGAAATTCCCACCACAACCTGAAAAGGATCTTTTACTATTTATTCAACATTTTAGTCGCGAATTAGAAGAGTGGCAACGAGACATTTTAACAATGTTACGAGAGGAAATGCTTTATTTTTGGCCACAGCTCGAAACAAAAATTATGAATGAGGGATGGGCTAGTCTTTGGCATCAACGTATTTTGAGAGAGTTAGATTTAACATCAGGTGAATCAATTGAATTTGCAAAACTGAATGCAAGTGTACTACAGACCTCGAAGACAAGTATAAACCCTTACTATTTTGGACTGAAAATGTTTGAGGATATTGAAGAAAGATATAACAATCCATCTGAAGAAATGAAACAATATGGGGTGAAAGTTGGTTCTGGAACTGAAAAAATTTTTGAAGTACGCGAGCTTGAATCAGATACTAGTTTTATTAGAAACTATTTATCAAAAGAATTTGTTATGAACAAAGACTTGTACTTGTTTAATAAACAGGGAAAAGAATATAAGGTTAATGATAAAAGTTGGGTGAATGTACGTGATCAATTGGTAAACATGCGTACGAATGGAGGATACCCCTATATTACTGTAAATGATGGAGACTATCAAAAAAATGGTGAATTGTATTTAAATCATTCATTTGAAGAAATTGAATTAGATCTTAAATATCTTGAAAAAGTTTTACCATATATATTCCAATTATGGGGAAGACCGACTCATATTGAGACAAAAATGGATGGAAAAGCTGTATTATTTAGTTATGACGGCAATAATATAAATCGTAAAACTTTGTAAATGCCTGTTTAGACGTTTTTTTATTTTAGCTGTTTTCGTAAACCTTGTTGTTTAAAAAGAGATATGTTGATTACCATTATCCATGCCACAACCAAACAAGTACTCTCCACATTTTGAGCTAAATCTATATAATATCAGAAGTGAAATACGGGACTTTTTTTACTTGCCTGTCGTGATTTTAAACAGGCGTTTTCTTGTCCTCTTGAACTAACGCATTGCTTTAGTTCAAGATCTTGGGTTGCCATTGGCAGCTAATTTTTATGAGGTAATAGCCAAATTATCCCAAATTACAAATACAAATATTAAGTTATAATTAATATAAATTAAAGAAAATTGTAATTTTATAATCCTTATATTAGTATCTTTCAACTAATCAGAATTTAAATTATTGGAGAATTTTATGTATTATATTACCTTTTTATTTGTTGCAATTGTAATTAATGCTTTAGCCATTTTTTGTTTATTAATTTTAGACGAGCAAAATAATAAGAAAAATAAAATGATAGAACATCTCTAATTGAAACAGAAAAATTTAACTAGATTTCTATTGAAGCTTTCTAAAACTTTAGGGTTTTATTTAGGCATAACTTATTTTTGATTTAGCTTTCTTAAGTGATAAAGAAAATTAACAGATTGTTGTTCAACTAACGCATGCGTTAGTTCAATAAGAACACATAGGGGGAAATACAAATGTTTAACCAGGAAGAGAAAGAAAAATATGATGATTTAGTAAAACTTCATATAAAAATCTTTGGTGAAAAGATGACTCAACATTTTTTAGTAGAAGGGAAAAAAAATAACAGATATGAATCTGATTATCCGATTTTTCTTATAAATTATAAAGCAGGAAAATTCTTATTAGAAATGTATTGTCAAAAATTATCTGATGAACATACAACTGGTAGAATACTAGATAAACTTGAAGATGAATTTCAAGAATATCATTTATTTGTAGAACGAAATAAAAAACAACGAAATAAATAATAAGACTAGGTGACGTTTCACCACTTTAAAAGTCATATCATTTGATATGGCTTTTAAAGTGGTCTTATTTAACTAACACATGCATAAGTTGAATTGGAATCTATCATCTAAGTTAATTAAACTTTATCCAAACTGTCTTTTTTAGAAGAAATTTATTAGTAATTTGTAACTTCATTTTATTTGAGATATAATAGCTTTAACCATTTGCTTTACCGACATCCACGTTTGATTTTACCCTTATTCTATTTTCGAATAGGGGTTTTTAATTTTATAAGACATAAATAAAGTCAGATTCTATCAAGTAGAATCTGACTAATTTTTAGTTAATTATGCTTTTTTTACATTAGTCGCTTGAGGTCCACGTTGACCTGACTCTACATTAAATGTAACAGCTTGGCCTTCATCTAATGATTTGAAACCATCAGTTTGAATAGCTGAGAAATGTACGAATACATCATCTCCATTTTCACGCTCGATGAATCCAAAACCTTTATCTGCATTAAACCATTTTACTTTACCATGTTCCATTTTTGTTGCCTCCTAGTGCGATTTACACACATTAATATTTCAATATTAACATAATAGTTAGTGATAATCAAATTATCCTAAATAAAAGGACATTTCTAATTTATATAACTAATTAATAAAACCTACTTATGCAACTAACGCATGCGATTCTTCAATAACGAAGGATCGTTTTTCGTATGCAGCTAAATGGCAGTTTAGTTGAACAAGGAATGAGATGCTAATGTAAAAAAAGAGGAGTCAACATGACTATTTTAATGATTATTTTCGCTATCATTTCATTTTCAGATTTGATAATTTTTACTATTAAAAATAAAGAGTATTAT
>NZ_NUCO01000066.1:0-3353 GCF_002555445.1 Bacillus sp. AFS017336 | reverse complement strand
TTGAGTGCTGTTCCAAGTTCAATACACCTTCCATGGTCTTCGCCTCTTATTCCCAGGCTCGACTTCTCTTTGTCCTCTTTTTGAGGTTCCTTTTGACGAGGCGGCAGGATTCACTTTATGTTACAACCTGTAAAGTTGCTTGTAATTCCGTAAGGAAGTTACTTTATCACAGGGCTTCAACCTTAGGATTTCTCCACCAGTTGCCTGTTAGCTACTAGGCGACTTGGTTCTTACCTAGACTGGACTTTCACCAGTTAGCAATTAACGGCTTGCTGGGCGCGCGAATAAAAAAACGACCGCCGAAGCAGCCGATCGTTATTGAACTAACGCGCTTGTTAGTTGTATAAGGTTTTTTTAATATATAAGTAACATAAACTAATTTTCATACTTATTATTATTATTTTTCCAAGTTATATTTCCAAACATTACCCCCATTAAACTCCAACTTATTAAGTACATTAAATATAATTTAAAAATCTCCTCTAAAGAATATGTTACTTTATTATGTCCAAACACTGTCAACGTTGGAAATAGTAATGAGATAGCCATATAAATAAGTAAAAAGTTTAATAAATACCTTTTTTTACCTTTGGATTTTATTCTGTTCCATCTTTCTTTTTGTTTATCTATTTTACTCACTAGAAGCCCCCATTTTTTTATATTTACTAATAATTATACCTTGACAATTGTTCTTTGTAATTTGGGGGAAATTCCGTTTTTTTACATAGAATTTCAGATAATCCTTCTTCAACTAAACTGCCATTAGTTCCACAAGAAGAATCGGCTAAAGAGCCGATCATGTTGTTCAACTAAAGCATCAGTTAGTTGAATATCGATAAGATTAATAAAATCGAAAAAAGGATGCAAAGAAAACCACTTAACTTTCTTTTTTCTTTAAATGCTAAATAGCTTTGAATTAACGAAAACACTCCTAATAAAGACAGTGTATAAGGTAATATTGTAAAATTACCAGTAATAAAGCAATAAATTCCTAATGCACTCATAAGCAACGGTAAGGTAATATTTAATGTCAAACGCACTTCAATTCCTCCATTTATAATTCTTAATTAATTATACACTTCATACGACATAGATAATTTGGGGGAATTTCGCTTTTTTTCATAGAATTTCCAATAATCTTTATACAACTGATATGAACGAAACTGTCAAACCACCAGACCAAAAAGGTTTTAATATAGGGATTTTTCTTTTTTTAGACAGACTTAAATTAAGACTACCAACCTAGAATTCAAAAAATTAGATTTTCTAAGTCTGTGAATGACAACTCTATAATAGTAGATATTTTTAGTTTCTAAAGAAAAGATAATGTCTTAAAAGCTTGGCACGAAGGCAAATAAATTAACAGTGATTTACAGTCTGATATGCGTGGGTTGGTTACCACATTTCATTTTATCCGTTACGGAGCTGCCTCGATCTAAACGCGCATGTTCAGTTATTAAACCTAATGCATAGTTGCACAAGAGGGTTCTCCTTACCGAATTTGCCTCCGAGCCAAGATTTCAATATTTACTAGACTCTATTATTTTAATATTTATTGATTGGTGTGGTTTAGCTTTTAAGCAATTTTTGATTGGGATAATTGTGTACCTTCGATACTACAACCAATTGCCCATATAAATCCAAGTAATTCACGAGCGACTGCAACTACTGCGAATTTGCCAGCCTTACCTCTAGCAGTTATTCGACTGTACTTTAGATTGAGACGGTGTTGAGCTTTCCAGGCAATTCTTTGTGCTTCGAGTGGTTGACCAATTTGTCTCTTTTTTAATTCGCCTTTTAGGGATGGACGATGGCGATAAGACCAAGAAACTTCCACTAGAGCACGTCGGATATGAGAATTTCCAACTTTGGTAATGGAACCTTGCCAACGGTTTGATCCACTTGAATACTCTTTCGGAACAAGTCCTGCATAAGACATTAGTTGCCTTGGGTTTGAAAAACGAGAAAATTGACCAACTTCAGCGACTAGTGTTACGGCTGTAATCTCAGCTATACCTCTTAATGTCTGAAGTGCTTGAATGACGGGTGCGTGTTCGCTTTCTATTGCCTCTTCATGAATCTGTGCCTCAATACGCTTCATTCTTTCTTCAACTTCGTAAATGGAGTGAAGATACTCTTGGAATACAATTCGTAATGAAGTTTTTTCGAAAGTAAGTGTATTCAACCAAGTACGATATTTGACTGTCCAATTTTTCACACCTTGAGGTGGGCGAATTTCATGACGTAGTAAGAAGTGAACAAGTCTTTGACGTACTCTTTGTAAATCTTCACGAGTATCAAATCGAGCACGAATCAAATCTCTTAAAGCTTCATGGGTTTCATCAGGTACCCAAACAGCAGTTAGCTCTCCAGCTCGAAGAAGCTGAGCTAGCCTTAGTGCATCACGACGGTCTGTTTTTACTCGATCACCAGCTCTTTTGGGAATTAGAGTAGGTGCAACTACAATACATTCTATATCCATTGATAAAAGCTGGCGGTAAATACAATACCCGCATGAACCTGCTTCATAACAAACTAGTAGCTTTTCAGGATCACCTAACTTCTTGAAAAGTTTACGAATGCTTTCAGGTGTGTTTTGAATATTACCGTGAAATCGTGGTTCTCCACGTCCTTCTTCAGCAATACCAACAGAAATAATGTCTTTTGACACGTCTAAACCAATAAATTTTTGACTATCCTTCATAATATAAACGGCTCCTTTTTGTTTGTAGCTCTACATTTGGAATGGGTAGGCTTTAGTTAACTCCCATTATTGCCAAGTGCAACCTACGCTAAGCAAAAGGAGCCGTTTCGTTCATTATGACTATACTGCTATTTTGTTGAATAAAAACAACTACTTAATGTAAGTGTAAGAAGTAAACCATAAAAAAATGAGTCATTTCAATGACTCATAATCTTCTTCAATTAATAAAGCATTAGTTAGTTTTAACTGACTTTTTACTTAAACGACTTTGCATAAAAAATGCCATTGTAGCAGAAAGCAGTGCAATCATTATTGTAGGTATTAATGAACTTTCTACAAAAACAACTTCACTTGGTAATTGATTAACCTTATTCCATAAGTTCGACAGATTAGGTTGATAAAAAACAGTTTGTAACATACCTGAAAACACATTAAAAACAACAAATAATAAAATAAAACTTAAAACAAATAAAAGATACTTTTTCATTTTATTTTCTCCTTTAGTAATTTAATAAATTGTATTCACTAAGAAGAATTAACAATGGGAGTTCTTTTTATTTTACCTTATTTTTCCATTTTCAACAACGTGATTCACTCAGTCCTTAAGTAACTATCGCATGCGTTAGTTGAATTACTTTTGAAATATTAA